>JAJYZJ010000061.1 GCA_021800035.1 archaeon | reverse complement strand
TTTCCCGAGGCTAGGTATGTGAGATAATACTCCGGTACCTGTGAACTCTGAATGTCATCTTCTCGCTCGAAGCCAAGCAAGCTTGCTTCTAGTGTTTTGAGCCTGTGATTTTGCAACAACCCGTTCCAGCTTCCCCTGGAGAGGTTCAGCACATCGAAATTGGGAATCTCGCCCATCCTCTTGAGAAGGGTAAAGGAACTGGGCTCCGCTCTGAGAAGCGCGTGCCCTCGCTCGGCTATGAATGGAATATCAAAATTCCCGCCATTAAATGTCACAAAGCCTTTCTTACTCGCGGACCACCGCAGAAATTCCTTTATGATTTCCTTTTCTCCTTCCAAATTCTTTGCGAAAAACTGCTTGGTTACTGTATTGTCACCGCACACGGAGGTTACTCCGATAAGAAAAATGCTATCTCTCCAAGCCGACAGGCCTAGCGTTTCAATGTCTATCCCTAGCAAGTCCTCTTCAGAGACCAGAGAAGCGCAGAGCGAGTAAAGGGGATTTGAACGCCCCAGCCTTTTGGCTGTCCGGCTGACCAGATCCTCCCACGCAACACTCGAAAACATATCTTGAACACTCCGGGCACGTCCAGAATAGCGCGGGTGTTTCAGCAAGGTGGATAGATTATGATAGCCAGAGCTCCGAAGCCTTCCTGCCACCTTCAATCCGATACCCGTTATCAACCTGAGCTCAGAAGCAAGCCTCTCTGACGCCGCCTCTCGGTTTGTCAAGCGATGCAGCCATCTCTCCTTCCTTGAGATCACGACGTAATTCTCTCTGGAACTCTCTATTTCATAGCCATCGGACTGAAACGCCTCCTCAACTCCCAAACCTTTGTACATTTCAAGATAGCAGTCTATTGATACCACCCCAAATCTCGGTTCACCCGAAGTTAGCGCAGTCTACAAGCTCCTTGATGGTATCAAACATGCCTTCAATACCTTCTAAAGTATCCCGGAAGCTAAGAAAGTGCGGCCTCGCCTTCCCTGGGCACGTCGAGAAATTTCGCTCGGGTTCAAGCAATTCGCAATTCACGTTATGTCGGTAGCCGCAACGCCCCAACCAAGCTATACTGTAGACCGCCTTCGTTAAAGAAGTTTCCAAAGCTCTCCTTCGGGTTGGCAGGCTGGGCATCGCAGTCGAGTGGCTCAAATTCCTTGGCAGGTGGTCTGCCATGTATTTTTGCATGTCTATCGGCAGGTACACTTCTACGCGAAAAGTCGGTTGACCACTTTCTGAACCCGGAACAAATCTGCGAAGTTACCGTCGCCAAAGCTTTGGCGACGTGCACTTTGAGCTCACTATCTGAGCGGCCCAGTGTCATACTGTCTTGTGCTCATTTGGATTCACGCGGAGAAGAAACCCAAAAAGAGACCCAATCCTTTTCGCCTCGGTCGCGAGTAACAAAGCACGACCACCGGGAAATAGGTGCTCCAGCTCGCGCACACGGCCTGGTGGGTGACGCACCGCATCGCAGAAGCACGTAAACCCGGTGGCAAAAAGGAAGTACTCGTGTATAACTTGCAAGCACGTTAGCCCGGAGTCCATAAGGCAAATACGTATCCTCGAACGCAACACATGCGGATAATGGGCTCAAAGTTCAGGTCCACCGAGCACCTTATGTGGTGGGTCTTGGTAGGCTCGAGGGGAGGGCCAACCCGCGCAAGGATACTCAAGCTACTTAGTGAAAAACCTACGAACGCAAACCAGATCTCCACGAGCCTTGGCCTGAACTACCGGACGGTATCACATCATCTTAGGGTGCTCTTGGAAAACGGCTTAATAGTAGCCGAAGGGCCTGATTATGGGATGTTGTACTTTCCATCCAAGGGCTTTCAGCAAAACATGGACATGTTTATCAAATTGATTGAGCCCAGACGAGGTCTCGACCGTAAACGCGGAGTGCTTGGCTGACATGACAGGTGTTGTCTGGACTCTTGATCTTGGGGTAGGGGTTCTCAGCGTTATAATAACTGCTTCGATACTTGTGCTTTATGTTCGCCGACTGGCGGAAGTTCGGTCTTCATTCCTGAAGGGACTTGCGGCGATCTCAGGAGTGTTTCTTGCAGAAAGCTTGATTTCGGTGTTTTCATATTACAGACTATCGCAGAGCTACTCCTCCGCCGTGGCCACGCCACTTCTTGTGATAGGAATCCTTGATCTCGTGGGCTTTGCCCTGCTGCTCTGGATAGCGAAACAATGAATTTTTCGGAGTCGCTCCGACTCCAAGGTCATCCGGGCCAAGCTGATTTCTGAGACAGTTGCACAATGAGCCGAGCAGACCTGACCGCGTGTGTTATGCCACGGCTCAATTACGGTAAACCCAGCTCGAGGTGGGGTAGCTGAACCAGTAGACCGGGGGTTCCTCTGTGTCTGCCAAGAAACTGAAGCAGACGCACTCGCTAGAGGCGTACGAAGCCTGGCGTGCCTCCAAACCCTTCCCAAAACCGGAAACGGACGTTTACCGTG
The DNA here is from genome assembly GCA_021800035.1 of archaeon. GTDB lineage: Archaea > Thermoproteota > Thermoprotei_A > Marsarchaeales > Marsarchaeaceae > JAKAWJ01. The sequence continues at coordinate 8,192 of JAJYZJ010000061.1, read as the reverse complement.
GCTTCTAATATCACGCTACCGCGTTGCAAGCCAGAGAAATACGGCTATACCCGAAAGCAGAATCAGCTGTAACCCGAGTAAAGGAAGACCAAGACCTTCGCCGTAGACCCTTGAAAGCCGAATGTAGAAGACGAGCGAGACCCCGCCTTGCAGCCCGAGTAGACACGAAAGAACCGCAAGCCCTGCAAGAAAACGGCTTTTTAGTCTAAGGTAACCTCTTACGTACTGTTCCACTAAGAAACCTGATACCACCACGGTTATCGCAGAGCTCAACTCGGCGAAAGACCAGAAGCTGAGCACCATTACAACCACAAAAAGGGGAAGGCCGATGAGGCCTGCCGGTACCTAGCTGTACTCCGACTGGGAGTAGCCTGGTGCCACGCTTGAGACAGATATCTGGTGAACCATCCAGACCTCGTTTTGAACTTGCCAAGAGGCAGTGGACGTGCTGTAGACGAGTGTGAGCGTGTCTGTTACATTAAGCACTAGGGAGTGGGGCGTCGGGTTAGAGGACGTCGGAAACGGGAACACCAAGAACTGAAGATACGAGACAACCTTCGCTGAAGCCGCACCTATGGTTACGCTCGGAGGGTTAATTGCGTACCAGACAACATACTCATACAGATTGGAGAACTTGGTCCACGTCTGGTTTATCTGGTTCGGGCCGGTGTAGTTACCAGTAAGTGGTCCGCCCAGCCACGCAAGCGTGGCGTTGGCTGAGTACTCGGAGGTTATCAGGCTTGCGTTTTCTATACCTATCGCGTTATAGTGGCCGTAAGCCTCTGAGAGCGCCATCTCGGTCTCCAGAGCCTGGCTAGTGGGATAACCTGGAACGGCCACACTAAAGTCTAGGGGTTTGACCGACCATGTCTCGTTTTGAAGTGCATACCCCGGGGCCGCGGGTGAATACACCAAAGTCTCGGTGACGTTGAGTATGTAGGTGTGGATGGGGTAGGTGAACGGGGACACCACGAACTGTAGCTGGGCGCTCACCTCATACCCGCCGCCCATCTTGGTCACGGAAGGAGGGCTAATGGCGTACCAGAATACTGCCTCATAGAGCGACGTGAATTTGGACCATGTCGAAGAAATCTGGCCTGTGCCGGAGTACACCCCCGTTAGCGGGCCACCAACCCAGTGCAGAGTAGCGTTGGAGGCGTACTCACTCATCACGGCGCTGACATTTTCAATGGCTATCTCGTTCCAGTGGCTCATGGCGAGCGCAAGGGGCTGACTTCGCTCCGCGCTAAGTAGCATGAGCTGCGCCTCGTTAAGCGAAGACTTCTCTGAGCTCAAGTTCGAGTTGGTGCTCGAATAGGCGTAGGCAAAATACCCAGTGGACGCCGCAAGAACCACTATAACGATCGCAGCCGCAACAAATTTTGAGTCCATACCCAGTAATGTGGGTGCGAAGTGTATAAGCAAATTTCAAAATATGCGACAATTTTTATACAAATTATTCACGAATAGCGTCTTCTGGACAAGAGCGGAAGCGCACCCTCGGCGGACAAATGGTGTGCGTCCGCAGCACTCACCTGGTTTCTCTGTTTGGCCCGGGCCAGCTTGCTTCGGTCCACCGGCCCAAGCTCTACGGAGTTGGCTTGTCCGACCTGGTAATCCGATTATAGTCGTTTGATGTTAACCTATCAGCCTACTGTCACAACCTTGCGGGTGAGCAGGAGAACTTCGGTGACAATTGCCGAACGGCACGTGCCGGGCGACCAAGGTGCGCCAGTTCCCAGTTTGCAAGGCTATGCAGCCATCTCTCCTTCCTTGAGATCACGACGTAATTCTCTCTGGAACTCTCTATTTCATAGCCATCGGACTGAAACGCCTCCTCAACTCCCAAACCTTTGTACATTTCAAGATAGCAGTTTATATTAATGGGCCCAGAAAGTGACCCGTCCGGAGCGGCTGGAGACTGCGAGCCTCTTTATGTCACCCAACGTTGCTAGGATCCCCTTTAGATTGGTTCCAGAGTTCAGAATGTCGATTGACCTTCTCCAGCCACTACCAAAAATTTTGGTCGGATTCCCGTAATACACGACTCAGGCAATATTGGTCTCTGAAAAGGGCCAACCACACTACATGGGCGACCAACCGCGGTAAAGAAGTTTGTGATTCTCTCACCCTAGAGCGCTCACATGATAACGTAATCAAACCTCTCAGACCGCACTGACGGGTTTGGTCGTCAAGTACTTTTCCTTGTCTATCAACCAACTACCTTTACTTGCAAAAAACACTGATATCAATCCATATTCTCGAATACTCCAGCCAGACACTGGCGCTAGAGACGCATCGTCATTCACTTTGCGCTCTCCAACTGGCCAGTTCAGCAGCACTCACTGTTTAACTTGATCGCCACCGACGCGTGTTCTGAGCGGCAAATACGGTGGATAGTCTACGGGTATCTGTAGGGCGCGTTTTCTGCCCGCACTATAGAGTAGACAATCAGTTTATAGAGCGCGCTCACAAGCCCTGCAATCCCAGCCAAGAGAATGAGCAGTGCTCCGACTGTATTGTTTGACCAGAAGAAGAAAGGCCGCACAGAAAGCGGAAAGAGTGCGTCTAACTGATTGAAACTGAAAGGGAATATCGATAGCAACCAGAATGAGGCGACTGAGACGAAGAGGAAGTTCATCGCTTCGTAAGGCCGCAAGGCATTTCTTCTGCCATATGCTGCCCTTGATAGACTGACTAACACGCTGATAAGCCCGGGCCCGTAAAATAGAACTTGCTCAAGCACACCGAATCGTTCAGTAAAAAATCCCGTATTCCTGATCTGATTCTGAACAAAGAACGCAAGAATCAAGAGCATTAGGACGGCAGCAAAAAGATCGCCCACCTTTTCGCTGGATTCGAGCTGGTCGGTTCTCACTTGCCTTCTCGCCCATCCTCTGGACCAGGCTTCCACCCGTCTGGGCCCGCTCGGAATTTTCGCTCCGAGCACCATGGTAAGCGCACCCGCCGCGATAAAGACGAGGGATACCAGAAGGATTCCAAGGGTCAGATAAAAGAAACCGTGCAAAGCAGGTATAAAGAAAAAGAAGAATGAAAGCAGCGCAAGGAAAATCCAGAGAATAAACAGACCGAGACCTATCAGGAATACGAGAAGACCGGCAAAGCTTCGGCCAAAGACTACTCTTATCAACTCAAATCCCAGCCAAGTAGGAAGAGAGCCTTGGAGCGGACATGCGTCTAGCCATCTCCCGCGCCACACGGGGATGATATCCTTTGCGCTCGCGCTCGACTTTCCGAGGAAAGCGCCACGCCATATTTACTATGCGAAAACCGCACTCGTGAATCAGCAAACCTACCAGATTTCCGGCCCATCCTCCGGGTGCAATGCTGCTGCCGCGCTTCTGGTCGCCCGAAGTCATCCCGAACTACGCAAAATCGTGACCGTGACCAACGACGCATGAGACTGGTAGCTTTCCACTGAGGTCTTCGGCGCCTCCAATTAGAAAGAAATACCCTCAAGGGCACGCCATCTTGACGAATATGCATTTGAGCAACTCAAAAGACGTCGCGAACACTTGGAGATTCTGTCCTAAATCCTTACCTATTTCAAGCTGACTCGTGACGCTATTCTCTGGGCCACGTGTCACCACCAAGGCATAAGACACGTTCTTGAAGTATATTTCGAGGTCTTTAGAATACGCTACAAGCTTGCAATGGATAATCTAGCGTTTACCCAAAGCGAATCCTGAAATTGTCGTTCGCTCCTCCCTAACTTGTAGAGCCACTCTCGCGCCGAAGTTCCGGTGTCATCCCGATATAACACCAGCCATAGCCGCGCATAATTTGGCGCCAGTCAAACCCGAAAGTTGCTGTGGATTCCGCGCTTGGGTATGACGATATTTTCCGCCCCGGTTGTGGGCCTGTTCTACTTTACAGCTGAATGGGTGAGCCAGTAGGCTATCCAGACCTCCCGCAATGAAATCCAAATCTCCATTTTAGGTACCACTTGCACGAGCGCTTCCAGTTTGGGTCAGGGTAAATGCTATTCCAATCCCTGAACTCCGCACAGTTGGTGATTGTGCGCTCTTTCCGTTGCGGTCATGCACACGGATAGTCTTACTGAGGACGGCGCCAAAGTGTGCCGCGGCACACAAAACTTAAAGCGCAACCTCAGCATATTTGGTCATGCCGAACCCAAATCCGCTTTCAGCCGCTTCAAAGTCTCGCATCGAAAAATACGTAGCTTCGGCAATGCGTAAAAACAACCTGCCCGGCCTCTCACTCTGCCTTGTAAAAGATGGCGAGGTCGTCTATGCAAGGGGTTTCGGTTCAAGGTCTCTTGAGCCACCCAAACCATCTACGCCCGAAACGCTTTATGGAATCGGGTCGGTGTCAAAGGCATTCACTGCTGTTTCCGTACTTAAGCTCGCAGAGCAGGGCAAAGTTGCGCTTGAGGATCCACTGAACAAATATCTCCCGAACTTCACAGCAGATTCAGGCGGCTCGCCTGTCACGGTGCACCAGCTTCTCTCCCACTCAAGCGGGTTTCCGGACCTCGGAGTAGCTGAGGAAGTCATCGGCAAAATTTTCGGAATGAAAACCACCTGGACTCCGCTGGGAGGGGTGGACGACCTGCTTTCTCTTGTCAACGCTTCAAGCTCGGAACGAGTCTCAGATAAGGGGGACGTGTTCTTTTACTGGAACGAAGGCTATGCTTTGCTTGGTGCCCTGATCGAAAAGGTGAGCGGCCAAACCTATCCCGATTTCGTTAGAAACAACGTTCTTGCGCCACTGAAAATGACCAGATCTACATTTGACAGGAACGAACTGGAAAAGGACGAAGACTCTATGACAGGGTATGTGCCTGAAAAAGAGGGCAAACGCAAGCCGCAGAAATTTCCATCACACCCGCTCGTCGACGCAGCCGGTGGATTGATGAGCAGCGCAAAGGAACTCTCACACTTTGTTACTATGTGCATCGACAATGGAAAGTTCGAAGGTACCCAGGTGATCGATAGCAAGCTGCTCTCAAAGGCGTTCACTCCACACATAAGGCACAGCCTCCCTCCGGCAATGGTTGGCGGTGAATTCTATGGTTACGGTTTTATCATCAACAAGGACTTCCATGGCCACACGCTCATCGGCCACGGCGGAAATGTGGGGGTGTCTTCTGCCTACATTGGCTTTATTCCAGAACTCAGGGCGGGAGTGAGCCTTGTAAGCAACGCTGACTTTGGCTCGGATACGCCAGCGCTTTACGCGCTCTGCGTACTCTGCGGCATAGATCCAGAAAAGGCACTGATTTCTGTAGCATACGAAAAACGTGCCGAGATATTGAAGGGTCGCTACGAATCATCCAACGGGGCTCACAAGATGACCATACTCGAAAAGGTTCCAGTGCTTTCTGTCGAGGTTGGGGGGGAGGAGGGCGGCGCGCTTGCGTTACCCCTTATTCTCGAAGGAGAGGATGTCTACATTCTCTGGGGCCCGGAGCGCTCAAAGCTCCGTGTAGACATCCACTCTCCCGATAAAGTGGACGTCTTCATTGAAAGAAATGTATTCCACAAAGTGGGCAAGTGGCCCTAGGTCTCCACTTTCTTTATTGGTCAGGGCAAAGCTGGCTGGAGCCTCTTGAGAATAATCGTCCTAGGAGGCACTCAGTTCATCGGACCGGCGGTCGTCCAGAGATTGTGTAACCTCGGTCACGAAGTAGCGATATTCCACCGGGGACGGACCGAAGCGAATCTACCTGAAAAAGTGAGACATTTCCATGGAGACAGGAACAGGATAGCTGACTTAGGTAGCGAGTTTCGCGCGTACGCGCCGGATGTAGTCATTGATACTGGCCTCTTCAATGAGGCTCAGGCGATGGATGTCACCATGGTCTTCACTCACGTGGCGAAAAGGCTGGTTGTGTTAAGCAGCTTGGATGTTTATCAAGCGTTTGGCTATATCCTTGGAACTGAGTCGGGCCCACCGCAGAGCGTCCCAATAAGAGAAGACGGGGCGCTACGAACGAAGCTCTATCCGTTTAGAGATAAGCTGATGACAGATTTTGCACGGAAATATGACAAAATCCTAGTGGAACGCACTGTGCTCAATAACCCTGAGCTCCCTGCGCTAGTGCTCCGGCTCCCGATGGTCTACGGAGCCCGCGACTATCAGCACCGGCTTCTTTACTGGTTGAAACCGATGGAGCTGGACAAACGAACCGCAATCGTACTCGGGAAGGGCTATGCTTCTCAGAGGTTGTCGAGGGGTTACGTCGAAAATGTTGCAAATGCGATAGCACTCGGGGCTCTGGCAGGGGCTGGCATGCGCGGGGTCTATAACGTGGCAGACTCGCCGACGCTGAGCAATCTGGAGTGGGGAATGGAAATTGCGAAATGCGTGGGCTGGGACGGCAAAATCGAGCTCGCTCCTGACGACAGAGTTCCCGAGGCACTAAGGGGCAGAGGACAAGACCTTGTGGCCGATACCACAAAAATTCGGGACGAACTGGATTACAGAGAGCTGGTTAGCCTCGGAGATGGACTGAAGAAGTCAGTGGAGTGGGAACTGGCAAACCTGCCGAAGAACCTCACAGATTTCCAGCTGTTCGATTATGCTGAAGAAGACAAACTCCTGAGGCAGCTTTCCTCAAGCTGAAGAAGGTTTTTCCCAAATACTCGAACTGATTAAGAACTCAGAATTTGCCTCCAGTAGTTTCTTCTTTGTATTCTCAGGTGTTCCTGACAGAGGCACTGTAGTGGGTCATAATCGACGAGCTCGGCTCTCGAGCCAATTTTAAGAGTTTTGTGTATTGAAAGTCATGCGCACAAAACTCACGAGCCAAATTATCTCCCTTTGTCTTGTTCTAACGGCGCACCCTCCCCCATTCGCCGCATTCATATCTACTTCAAGGTATGCGAATCAGCGAACTGGCAAAAAAATCAGTGGTCCGAATTATGTTTTGGACAGCAAACCATATGTTCTCCCCTCCCGAACTGGTGGATACATAGATTGGTACTTCAACTTTTTTTAATTTGGTATCTTATAGTGGGTTTTCTCCTGGGTAACGGAGTTCCGCATTTTGTGTTTGGAGCTGCGGGCAAGGTATTCAGGAGCCCCTTTGGGCAGAAATCGACCCCGAGGACGAACGTGTTTTGGGGGCTGGCCAACTTCGCAGTGGCAACTGCGATATCAGGTGGACTGACTGCGCTGGACCTTTACTCGAAGTTCGCACTCGTGGCATTGCTAGCTGGATTCTGGCTCACTATATACATGTTCGGCACTGGAATCAAACGTTTTCTTGGCGACTGACCCAGCACAAACTCAAGTCGCGCGTGATTTACAAGAGACACATTAGTCCCGCCACCGCGGACCTGCGCTGGTTGCCAGTCAAGCACGCTCTTATGTCGAGACGCTCCGTTTCCTGCGGGCCTTTGTGAACTGAATATATATGTTCACCTGAATAAGTGTCGTGTCCGAAGAGACAATCGAGCGCTCACGTGCACGGGCGGAACAGGCGAGGAAAGATATAGGCGAGCTATACAAGGAAATGAAAAACTCTGATCACACACGTGAACTGGCTGATAGACTGTTCTACGCCATGTGCACGCTTGATGCAGTTGTTAGCCAACTGAGGGACGCAAAGCGTGTATACGATAGAACATTCATAGAAGCCAGAACTACAGAGTGACGCTCTCCCACGACTAAAGCGCGCGGGCGTCCCGCTTTAGCGACAGGTCGTGCCCGAGCGCGGCCAGAAGTCTTATCTCCGCAAGTGTGAATTTCCCGCTGTCCACACGGAGTTCAGTGAGCTAAACCGGATTACCTGAACTTTTGGCTCGCTTCCATACTCCCCCTTCGAGAAGGGTTCCGGTTTCCTAGCTTACTGGTGATAACTACCTTGACTCTGGAGATACGCTTCTTCGACCAAAGGGTTGCGATACGAAATGCCTCTAGCCAGTAATCGCTACTTCTGAAAGCGAGGACTGCAACGGGAAGGTCCAGAGGTATCTAGTTTGAACTCAGCTAGTTTCGTTGGTTCGTTTCTCGCTCACGAACCTAAAACCCCGAGATTGCTCGACCAGCTTCCGATTGAAGAATTCGATTATTGCTTTGTATCGCTTGGCTCTGTGCCTGGGCAGCCCTTCGCGGCTGTGGCCGTGCGCGCCCTTCTTGAACACAAGAAGATAGGCCTCCTTTCCAAGGTCTTTCAGCACGTTGTAGAACATGAGCGACTGGTC
>JAJYZJ010000060.1 GCA_021800035.1 archaeon | reverse complement strand
ACCCTTCGGGAGCTCGGATTCACGAAGAATATACTCGTAATTTGCGGTCAGAAATCCTACGAGGTCGCGGGAAGGATAGTCGAGAAATCTCTGAGAAAGGAAGACTACAATCTCAGAGTATTAAGTGGAGGCATCTATCCTTCAGTGAGACGCGTGCACGAGCTCTTGGAGAAAGAAGCCGCGGGTTTCGCAAACTCCAGCGTAATCGCAGTAGGTGGCGGAAGAACGATTGATGTCGCCAAATACATGGCGAAGGCGCTTGGCACAAAGCTAGCGGTGGTACCGACACTGCTCTCGAGCGACGCAATCGCAAGCGGATTTTCCGTCCTGTGGAACGGTACGAAGAGCCGAGCTGTCGAAACCGTCGTCCCTTCGCTCGTGATAGGGGATTACGACATACTCAAGAACCAACCAAAGCGCTACGTTTCTTCCGGGGTAGGGGACATGCTCTCGAAATTTTCGGCGCTTCCAGACTGGAGGCTGAGTTTCTGGCTCGCCGGGGAGCCCTACAGCGACTTTGCTATGAACATCGCAAAGTCGATGACCGAGCTTCTATGTAAGAGGATAGCTGATGTGGGCGCGATGAATTACATAGGGATAGAGACGCTGTTTCTTGCAGAGGTCACGGACGGCTACCTCATGGAGCTTTCAGGAACCACGCGGGTCGCCGGAGGAAGTGAACACCTGTTCGCGATGGCGATGGAACGGCTCTCCAGCGAGGGTCTACATGGGGAATATTGCGCCCTGGGCACAATAATCATGGTTTATCTGCAGCGGGGGGAATCCGACGACGTAAAGAGGCTTCTCAGGCTGGCCGGAACACCAACCACGGCATTGGAGTTAGGAATCGAACGCGGCAAAATAGTGAAAGCGCTCACCATTGCTCACAAGATGAGAGATTGGTACACAGTGCTTGGGACGAAAGGCCTCTCGGAAGGGGCCGCAGAGAGAATAGTCAGGTATACCGGAGTCGCCTGAGCCTGATTTCACTAGCTCGAACGCGACAGGAGCTCATGCACGAAAAGAGATGACGTTGAGCTCTCGAAGAAACGGTGATGCCGCATGGCGTCTGCAATGCTCTCCTTGGCTGGCTACTGTCGAGCAGCGCTTTGAGAACACCAAATACTCTCGACAAGTTTCAAGGAATTTTTGGTGCTACTTGCTGCGCTTCAAGCGCACGTCTGCTGCTGGGCGATCGTCCGACCCCGCAACCTTTCTCGGGTGGATTTTGTTAGAGCGCAGTTAACGGCGCCCTGCCAGACTTGGCTTTTGGTCTGGCAGGGCCTCCGTATCATTAAATGGGAGGTACGAAAATTTGGAAATAGCCACTCCGCTGGAACTGGGTCGCTCCCAACCAGCAAACCATATACTCGCACAGCTTCGAATTGCTTCTTTCCATCTGCCTTACTAAGAGAGAAGTCAGAGAGGATGACGGCGCCTGCCGAAGAGGTCTCGATGTTTCCTCTGGCCTCCTAATCTTGTCGTGCTATGTCATGTCACTTCATTGACTTTGCAAGCTCGGAGAAAAGGTTTGAAGAACTTTTGAATATGATACCCGACCTTATTCCTGCGTCAAAGGCGCCTGCGACATTCTCCGGGCGGTCGTCAACGAACACCGCCCGAGAGCCGTCAACCCCCTCTCTGTTCAGCAAAAATCTGTAGGCCATGGGGTCGGGTTTCCTCAACCCGATTTCACACGACGCGTAGAAGGCGTCGAACATTCTGTTCCAGCCATGTTCGTGCATGACATCAAGGTGTGGCGCAATAGTATTCGTAAGCGCAAACACCTTAAATCCTGAACCTCTTAATCTAGCAATGAATTCAACGACTGACGGCCTTTCGGTATAGCCTCGCCTAAACGCCTGCGCACAGAGGTCGTATCCCCGACCCGCAAGTTCTGTTGAGGGAGCTAGCTTGGCAAGCGCGTCGGCCAACAGCTCATCAATGTTCGCCCTCCCCACTTCGGCAAGCAAGAAGCCATCCCTCATCGCCTGATGTAGTTTTTTGGGGTTCACGTGAAAGACCCTGGCGATATAATCGGTAGTGGGATATTCCGACCTAGGTTTTATCACTACTCCCCCCATATCGAAGATATAGGTATCCGGGTTAACGTGCTCTCCTTCCGCTTTCCGGAAAGCGGTCTCCAAATCGAGCCATCCCTCACCGCGCATTGGACTTGCTCTTGGGCGGTAACCCTGTCGTATTATCTCTCTGCTTCGCATAATAAATCACGACCTCTTGGGTTGAGTTTGAGTGACGCATTTTTGCTCAACTGTTTGCATGGCGCCATGGACTTGCCAGCCAGCGAGATAGTAACCAATCGATACCGTCTGACCTCGACCTCCTCGGATATTCCCTTTCAGCCGCGGATGCTTTTATCACTAGCGGGTGGGAAGGTCGAAGCGGGTTGGCCCAAACAGGAGGACAGACGTTTATGTCCGGAAACGAAAGCAGAAGTTCCGCAGCTAAAGTTGAGACTCCTTTCCATTTGAGCAAGGTGGCTGATTAACTGCCTGCTCCTACTGATGGTAGCGATTGCAAATAATTCGAGCCACTCTTTAAGAATCCGCAGTCGTATGCGCCTCGGAACAGCTGCAATGAATATCCGAGGCTATGAAAGTGGAGACGAGCAGAGTATCGTTCAGCTCTGGAATTCGGCGCTTCGCAACGATCCCATCAACATGCCAGTCTTCGAACGCAAAATCCTTCTCGAGCCAAATTTTGACCCGCGAGGGTGTATACTCGCATTTGAAAGCGCAACTCTTGTGGGTTACGCCCAGTGTATGGTCAGGCGATATCCGAACTATCACGACGGGCTGGAGCAAGGAAAGGGCTGGATAACTGTTTTCATGGCTGGCACGCCTGCTGTGGGTGATGCAGTTCTTCGGAGTGCTGGAGACTACTTCGCAGCCAAGGGTGCCAATCAGCTATGGTTCTCGGGCTTTACTCCTAATTACTTCTGGCCAGGCATCGATGCCTCCTCATATCCACACCTGCACAAGATGCTACTTGACGCTGGCTATGTTGACGCGTCAGAAGCCCTCGCTATGGACGCGCCTCTCTGGCCAGAATTCAGACTTCCGCCGGATATTGACGAAATTGAAAGACGTTTAGAGAAAGAAGGGATAGTGGTTCGCAGTCCCGAAACTGCAGACCTAGTTTCACTTCTTGATTTCCTGCGCACGAACTTCTCAGCCGACTGGTACAGGCACTGCCTTGACCAGCTCAGCGCAGGAGCTTCAAAGTCTCAGTTCACTATTGCAGTTCGTGGACGCGAGGTACTAGGATATGCCCAGTTTTGGGATGGTGACGGGTACGACTGGTGGGGTCCAGGGGAACACTTTGGGCCCTTCGGGGTAAAGGAATCCCAAAGGGGAAAGGGGCTCGGCAGTGTGATCCTTAAGCGAACCCTGGAAAATATGCGGAAGTCGGGGTCGCATCACGCGTTCTTTTTGTGGACTGATAGAAGGGCAGCTAGGCTCTATGAGCGCTTCGGGTTCAGGGTATCCAGAAGATTTACGGTGATGAGGAAAGAGGTGGCAGGATGACACCTGAAAGGGTTACTCTGATGATAGTCGGTGCGCACGCGGGGGACGCAGAAAATATGGCGGGTGCAATCGCCGCGAAATACGGCCACTCCGGCCATAACGTGTTTCTGGTGCATATGACCCTTGGTGAGCGAGGTAGTCCGAAGATTCCCATGGAAGATTATGCCAAGCAAAAGAAGCGAGAGTCCGAACACGCCGCGTCGTTGCTCAGAGCGACACCAGTTTGGCTGGCATATCGAGATGGAGAAATTCCTGAAGGGTCCGAACCCAGAAGGACGGTCGCGGAGCTCATCAGGCGACACGGGCCGGACATTGTTATAACTCACTGGCACAGAAGCATGCACCGGGATCACTGCCTGGCGAGCGTCGCCACAGCAGAAGCTGTGCTCGATGCCTCTCTTAAGGAAATGGGGAGCTCCTATGCGCCTCATGCAGTCAGAGCTCTATACTTTGCAGAGAATTGGGAGGACACGCCAGGGTTTGAGCCAGAGTTACTGATAGACGTATCGGACTATATTGATATCTGGAAAGATGCAGTGGAAGCCTACGAGTTCGCCAGAGGTGTTAGCGGATTCAACTACCTGGAATATTATACCAACCTGATGCGCCTGCACGGGTTGCGTTCAGGAGTGAAATACGCAGAAGCGCTGATGCGCCAAGAGCACAGCCGACTGATTCCTGCGGGGTATATACCTCTGAAAATCAAATTTTGAGGTGAACATTGAGGATTGAACTTCGACCAGCGACGGCCCTCGACAGGAAGCGCCCTGCTCTGAATATTCCGTCCACAGAACATTCATAATAGCGAATTCTTACTTAAAACGAACGCAAGCGGTAATGCGTCAGCTACCGAACTCAGCCGCCGGAAAATGGCATCTGGGCTGGCACCTTCTTACGACTTCTCTCAGGTTCAGTCCGGGTCCTGATTCGCCCAGATTACTGGGATAATCATTCACAGAGTCTTACAGGAGAGTCGCGCCGCATGCAGGTTAGAGTGTCCACGAATTGTCTCGGACTGGGCGAACACGGCTTTCTCACTGACGACGACTGTCAGACTTAATTTAACTCGGATACTCTGCGCTCAGCGAATCACGTCTGCCTCAGCCAGGCCAATATCACGAATAGAATCGTTGTCACTGTGCTCAGTGAGCAATACGGTACGCCTGTGTTGCCGCGCTCAAACACACATAAGCAAAGGACTGGTCAATCGCCTTATAGCAAGTGCACAGAGTCGACTCGAGTACCATTTGTACCAAATACAGCGGGGTCCTCTCGTCTTCCGCCTCTTCCTCGGTGCACCAGCAGGGATTCGGGCGTTTTCGGCACTAATGCTTATAACCAGCTCAGAGTCCAGCGCGCTGGGCTCATGCTTGGGTCCATTCATTAAGCGACTGGAAAAGAGCAGAGAGAAGAACGGGAGCCGCATCGTCCTTGCACTCGATTCCGTGGGCGGAAAGGAGCGTTATTCGTTCGAAGAGGCTGCAAGACTTATTTCGGAAGTCTCCCCGTGGATTTGCTCGGTAAAGCTTGGACTTCCTGCATACTTCAGCCTTGGTAGGGAGGTATCCGAGCTCACAAGTGGATTCGAAAGCATACCATTTCTGGCTGATTTTAAGACGGCAGATATACCGCATACCAATCAACTAATTCTTGACTACCTATTCGGTGAGCTTGGATTTGGAGGAGCCATCGTGCACGCCTTCGTCGGTCCAACCGCCCTCAGTTCAGCTCGGGAAGTTGCTGAGCTCCACGGCGCAGAAGTTCTGTCGCTAGTGGGCATGTCGCACCCTGGAGCAGACTTGCTCAACTCAAACATGGATAATATGATCAAATTGAGTGCTGGAGCTGGGATTTCTAGTTTGGTGGTGCCCTCGACTTTGCCAGAAATGGTTTCTCGCGCGCGTCGTTCTGCACCATCCTCACAGATTTTCTCGCCTGGGGTGGGTGTTCAGGGAGGGAGCCCCAGAACTACGCTCGACGCAGGGGCTGATTATCTGATCGTTGGCAGAAGCATTACCAGTTCAGATCACCCTGCTACCTCGGCAATGGAGATGTGCAGACAATGCAACTAGCTCGGGAGCTCTATACCGCCGAGATCTTGAAGTTCGGAGAGTTCACGCTCCAGTCGGGAGTGCGGAGTCCGGTGTATCTGGACATGCGCGTCGTACCATCTGAGCCGGCGCTCTTCCGCCGGATAGCGGAAGAGGCGCTTGAAATGCTCAGGCAACCTGAATTCGATTGTGACTGTATCGCGGGAGTTGCAACAGGAGGAATCCCATGGGCCGCCGCGTTTGGTTTGTTGCTAGGGGCTCCCATGGTGTATGTGAGGTCAGACAAAAAGGAGCATGGAACTACGAAATATGTCGAAGGCAAAATACGAAAAGGGACAAAGGCCCTCGTGGTAGATGATGTCGCTACCACTGGCACCAGCCTGCTGAGCGCAGCCGAAAGACTCAGGGAATCTGGATTTATTGTAGAAAAAGCATTTGTGCTTGTGGATAGAGAGCAGGGAGCCGCGCGCATCGCCGCAGAGGGTGGGGTGTCGCTCAGACGACTCACGACCTTGCGCGAGATTTTGCACGAGCTCGAAGCAGAAGTCCCCGAAGTTGCTGACCGGGCAAGGGAGGCTACAGCATGGCTGGTAAATTAAAGAACGGTTGGAAGGGTCGGGACGTAATATCATCTCTGGATTTCACGAGAGAGTCGTTTGAACTGCTTTTCAACGCCTCTGAAGAGTTTGCAGAGGGTGCTCGTGCTCGTGCTCGCGCTCGGTCTGATCTTTTAAGAGGAAAGGTTGTCGCGACAGCTTTTTTCGAGCCAAGCACAAGGACGCGCCTGAGTTTTTCATCAGCAGCCGCGAAGCTGGGTGCGAGCGTCATTGATTTATCCACCGAAGTATCGTCTCTGGCCAAGGGAGAAAGCTTTAGCGATACGCTTGCGATGCTCGACTCCTATAGCGACATAATTGTGTTGAGGCATCCTTCTGAAGGGGCCGCGCTTTATGCTTCAGAAATCTGCAAACATCCGGTTGTGAACGCAGGGGATGGGTCTCAACACCACCCCACACAGGCGATGCTCGATTTGTTTACAATTCTGAGATTGAAGGGTAGGGTTGACGGACTCAACTATCTGTTCGTGGGCGACCTGAGGTACAGCAGAACGGTCTCCTCGCTGCTTTTCGCACTTACGAGGTATAAGCCGGGAAGAGTAACCCTCACGTCGCCTCCAGCTCTTGGACTCAAACCAGAGACCAGATCTGTTTTGGTGAGATACGGCATGAGCGTCCGAGAAGAGCAAAATATTGAGCGGAGTGTTGAATCGGCAGACGTAATATATGTCACAAGGCTACAGAAAGAGAGAATTCCAGATCAGGTGGAGTACCAGAAACTGAAGGGAAGTTATCGCCTGACTGAGGGCCTGCTCGAAGCTACAAAAGCTGACTGCATAGTGATGCATCCGTTACCAAGGACGGAAGAACTGCCCACCTCGCTGGACGCCTCGCCAAAGGCAGCCTATATGAGGCAGGCGGGATTTGGGGTTCCGGTACGGATGGCCCTGCTTTCCCTGATTCTGGGTGTGGCGTAGATAATGGCCAAGGCCATGCTTGTCGAAAAAATAGAAGCTGGCACAGTAATCGACCACGTACCTGCGACTCGCGCTCCAATGGTCCTCAGGCTGCTTGGTGACCCCGAAACCCGAGGTTATACGGTCGCGGTAGTTATGAACGCCAAGAGCAGAAGGCTGGGACAGAAAGATATCGTAAAAGTCGAGAAGCTCGAAATTTCGAAGGCTCAGGTTGACAGACTCGCTGTGATAGCGCCGGACGCAACCGTAAACAGGATTCGCAATTACAGAGTTGTGGGAAAGACGAAGGTTGAGCCAGAAAGAAGACTTACGGGAATCTTGCGCTGCCCATCTCCTACATGCATCAGCTCCAGAGCAGGGGAACCGGTCAAATCCAAGTTCGAGCTCTACACCGAAAAGCCCCTTACCTATGCCTGCGTTTATTGTTCACGACAACTCTCGGCGAATGACTTCCTAACTCAACTCATATGGTGAACATCTGATTTCGTCGCGCCAGTTCCACGGTCCCCGCTGGTACTTCCATTACAAGGTGCTATCCAACAAGAGAGTCTCTTCACGAATTCATGAATTGCATCTCCGCAGCTGCAATGCACCCGTTCCGAAAGAAGCCCCCGGGCAATTTGTCATGGCATACTTGCCCCGTGTCGGCGAAGTGCCGCTGAGCGTTTACTACCGCCGGGGGCGAATTCTCAAGTTTCTGGTGGAGGACTATGGTGGCGTAAGCACCAAGGTGGTGGGAGTGCGTCCGAGCAGCGTCCTTGCTGTTCGTGGGCCTTACGGGCATGGATTTGGGCTAGAATCGGGAAAAAGCTACATGCTGGTAGCCGGTGGAAGTGGAGCCCCGCCCGTGATCAACTTTATTCGCACGGCCCGGAAACTGGCTCGAACTAGATTCACTTACATTCTGGGAGCGCGAACCGCCGACCAGCTCTTTCTGCTCAAGGAAGTGGAGAAGCTGGGAGCGCAAGTTTTCCCGGCCACGGACGACGGCAGTATGGGCTTCGCGGGAAACGCGGTAAGCCTCGCCGAGTCGTTGCTCGAGGATTCTCATTATGATGCGCTCTATGCTTGCGGACCCGAGTCCATGCTGGAATCGGCGAGAGAGCTTGCGGAAAAAAAGAAAATACGTTACGAAGGTTCGTATGTGCGTGACGTTCGGTGCGCCGTGGGTATCTGCGGGCTTTGCGTGATGGAGGGCCGAGGACTTCTCGTATGCGCTGACGGACCTGTTTTCACTGGGGAGGTGCTCGCCGCTGGGATACGAAAGTGATTCCTTTTCGATCGCAGGGTGGAGCCTAGTAGATGGAAGGCTCGTCAGGGCTACAATCGAAATTCGTGGAGGAAGGATAGCTCGCGTCGATACGGGGTATCAGAGCTGGGGTTCGAAATGCCTGAAATTGGCGGAGGACGAGATACTTCTGCCTGGGGCCACTGATCTCCATGTCCACCTGCGAGACTGGGAAGAGTCCTACAAGGAAACTGTGAGTAGCGGCACCCTTGCAGCACTTTCAGGAGGAGTGACAACAGTCGTCGAGATGCCAAACACGAAACCCCCAATAGATAATCCCGAGGCTCTCTCAAAGCGGCTTGAACTCCTTGAGTCGGATAGCTATGTCGACTGTGCAGTACATGTCGGCCTGCCGAGAGAGCTGCAAATCCTATCGGCTATGAGGAGGGAAGGAGCTATCGGAGTAAAGCTTTACCCGAAGGATTTTCCGAGGCTTCGGGAAGCCTTTCGGGCGGCGCATGACCAATCCCTAAAGCTAGCCGTCCATGCAGAAGATCCGGAAGCTCTTGTGCAGGACCCAGTAGGCCCACGAGCAGAGGAAAATGGAGTAAAGGAGGTTTGCAAAGTTGCCTCCCGGGTTGGGAATGTAAGATTTTGCCATGTGTCACTCGCGAGTTCTGTGTCGGCAATAGCCGAACTGAAGGCGCACACCAATGGGGTGTCTTTCGAAGTGACTCCGCACCATGCTCTGCTTAGCTGCGGACCGGACTACGGCCAGTTGCCCCCGAGTCTGAACGTACGTCCTCCACTGAGAAGAGAGAGCGATAGAATTGCTATGTTTGAGGCCCTTCGCAATGGAGTGGCCGACTTCTACGCTACAGATCATGCCCCTCATACTGCTAGCGAAAAGGAGAGCCAGAATGCTCCGCCCGGTTTCAGGTCACTGAAGTTCGCTTACCCGCTTCTGCTTACAGCGCTGCAGGACGTGGCGATGGCCTGCAGGCTTTACTGTGAGAGACCTGCTGCGTATCTCGGGGAATCAAAGGGGAAAATTGAGCCTGGGATGGTTGCCGATCTCGTCGTCTTTCGGACAAGAACGCGACCTGACGGCCAAGAGCCGGAAGCAAACTCTGATGAATTCGATATAGGTGAGACTGGACCATTTGCGGGGAGAAGACTTGGGTACAAGGTTGAGCAAGTCTACGAAGGAGGTGTGCTCTCGTACTCGTCCGAAACCGGACCGCTCGCAAAGCGTGGAAGGCGTGAACACAGTGCCTAGGCCCATAGATCTCAGAGCAAAAGTGGGCAGACTCCAATTGGATTCACCCTTTATGCTCGCTTCAGGAATCTTGGGGAACGAGCACTCTCTGATAATGCGCGCTTACAGAGCAGGCGCTAGCGCGGTCGTGACAAAGACGGTCTTCAATAATGCGAGGAGCGGTTACACGCCGCCGATATATTTTGAAAACGAATACTATGCCCTAAACGCAGTTGGTCTACCCGGCACCGGCGTCGAACACTTTTCTGAGGAACTAGCGCTTGTCAAGGAAGAATCCAAGCCGCTGATTGCAAGCGTCGGGGGCTTGAGCCCCGGAGAGTTTTCTCATGTCGCCCAGCGGGTAATTGACGCAGGAGCGGATGCGGTAGAGCTGAATCTCTCGTGCCCGCATGTAGCAGGGACAGGTTCTGAAATTGGAAGCAAGCCGGACTTGGTAAAAGAGGTAGTATTCGCCGTTCGTGATGCGTTACCTCGGGCCCTTATATTTGCTAAACTCACACCGAATACGCACGACATTGGCGAGCTGGGTAAAGCAGCGGTAGAGGGGGGAGCAGACGGCCTGACCGCGGTAAACACCTTACGCGGCACGGGGTTTGACGTCACTCTCCGCGCTCCGCTCCTTAGTCACGGTTACGGCGGCGTATCTGGCCATGCGCTACATCCAGTAGCGCTCTACGCCGTTCAGAACCTGCGGACTGTTCTCCCCGATACCCCAATCATCGGCGTAGGCGGAGTATACACTATCGAAGATGCCCTGGAATTTTTTATTGCAGGCGCAGATGCCGTGCAAATTGGTACGGCGATAAGAAACAGGGGGCTACAGATCTTTGGTGAGCTCAGGGCTGACCTGACCACGAGACTCAGGAATGCAAGAGCGAGTGATTTTCTGAAATTCAAAGAGGAGCTCAGGATTTGAGAAGATACTAAAGCATATGACGGAAACAGTAGCTGCAGGTAGGCGTCAGGCTGAACCGCTTAATCGGCCTATTTAACCTTATGGCAGAAAAATTATTCTGCTGCTATGGAACTTTCAACAGACTCCATTCCCAGGGCTGAATCTTTGTTT
>JAJYZJ010000014.1 GCA_021800035.1 archaeon | reverse complement strand
AGCTACTTGAAATAAGCTTAGTCGTGAGGGGAACGGTAAGCCTAGCCACTGCTTCGGCGTGAGGTGAGTCGTTGATATTTATTGTAAAAGCCCCCTTGCCGAATCCAATTCTAGTAGCTTCCGGTGAACCGTGACACACAATACAACCCAATTCTTCATCTGCAAGCCTGCGCAACAGGCTAGATAGCCGATTTACACTTGCTTTCAGCTTGGCTGCGCTATCCGATCCACCATGCTCGCCTATGAATTCCGGTTTTAATCCCAAAAGCTCCGCCATACCGGATAATTCATCATATTTTCGGCTCGTAAGAAGAAACGAATAGCCACGCTTGGTTGCCAACTCTCTGACATATTTTGCTATTCGTAGCTGTTTCGGAGTAAGAGCATCGAACCAGAGGGTTCGCATCAAATGCATGGAGTAAGTCAAGCCTATAAGTGTTAGAAACGAAAACCCAACAAATAATGTTGGAGGAAGCGCTGGAGGCCGCGCTTGATGAGGCCACGACATGCTTCTGCCAGACAGCACCGTCAACCAAACTGGTCGAGGCTCTCAAGTGCTTAGACGAAAGTCATCATGTTGTTTTGGTGTATGATTCGCAGTCTCGTGCTTATGCAGAAGCAGCGCAATGGGCGCTGTTGGCGGCTGGCTACTCTACCTCGCTTCTAGACTCCCACACGGCCCAGTATTACAGTGTGCCGTATTCGTCTACACAATCGTTTTACATTTACTTCTGCGACGACCCGAACTCCCAAACCGCAGTGCAGTTAGCCTCCGCTCTTCGTATTATGGAGCACCGAACCTTGGCGCTATCTCCTTGTGGCGACGATAATGAGGATGTCATTGGAATTGGTTTGAAGTCAGACATTCTACTTCCAGTACGCGCTCTCAAAATATTTTCATACGGTTTCACTGACGTCATTTATGCTAAATCAAAAAATCAAAGGTTTGCGCGAGTTCTTGATAATTTGGCTATTGAGGAGCGGCAATTGAAGGACTATATTGCGAGGGCCCTCAGTTTTTCCCAGCCAGTGGCTGCAACCCTCATCGGAGCGCAAAGTGCGCTACTTACGGCTGCCAGAGTAACAAATATCGTAAATCACGAGGTGACAGTAGATAGCATCGATTCTTTGTTTATGAGGCCAATAGGTGGTCCGGTGGAGGTATGGGGTTTTGACATAGACTCCGAATTGATAGCCAGAGCAAGGTTCAATTCCGTCTCCAACCATGTGTTAAGAGCGGTGCATTTCGGGATTGACCCTCTATCCTTTTCACTTATATCGGTCTACGCTTACGCTTTCGCGAAAGCCAGAAAGAAGATTGCCGATCGTCCGGAACCCACAGGATTGGCCAACGCGGCGGGGTCCAAAATGCCGCGAATAAAATAAAGAGGGTGGTTCACTTGAGACGCGACTTGATGGAGGCGTTGCAATGTCCGGTATGTGGCGGAATAAAACTTGCCTTGGCGATACTTGAGACCGAAGGGGACGAAGTTAAGACCGGCGCCATTTTATGCGACTCTTGTCGCCGGTGGTATCCCATCATCAATTCGATTCCGCACATGCTTACGGATGAATTAAGGGGAAGCGAGGACGCTTTGTTTATCCGAAAGAATCAGTCGAAATTCGACAAAATGAACCTTCAGGAACGACCGCCCCTATTCCAGAGAATCTAGGTAGTATAAGTTGTATCTTTCCAACTGTGGACCTGTTCCGACAATGACTTATATGTCAGCCAAAGAAGCAGAAGGCCAGCCTGCTCCATGAAAAAGACATACACTTTGCTCTTGGTAGTTCTCTTGGTGGCTTTGTCAATTGGACTTGTGTATCCAATGACTGCTGCGGCAAAACCTACAACAACTCCTCTGCTCTCTATCAGCCGCTATACCAGCCTGTTCCCTAACTACGCTATCGCAACTGATACCATTCAGGTCATGAACGGCTCTATCAACAGCATTACTGCCTTTTTCCCGACTGGAACTGTTTTACTCAATATTTCGGGGCCAGACGTTAGTTACTCATATCAGTATGCCAGCTCGCCTCTTGAGGAGCTAGTGGTGTTCAAATCCCCGTTTGGTGCGGGCTCGGTATTTAATCTGACATATGTCTACACTGGTTTCGTGACTTCTGGAAAGGCCGTATTCCCGATTCAACCTGGCTACTCCGTGGCCAGTGTGAACGACTCCGGCACCTTTTCTGTGGGCATGCCCGGATGGCTCGGTCAAGTGTCGATGCCGAACGGGACGGCGACCTTGAACCTTACTGAGGGGGTGACAGTTCACTTCAATGGAACGACACCCCCAGGTACCTATAGAACGGCCTCGGCAAATTCCGGTATAAAATCCCAAGCTTTTATATCGTCGCTTTCTCGAGAAATAGTTCATGTCGGTTCGGATTATAGAATCTCTGATGCAGTTATTATGGTAGGCGCCTCATCTAGTTCCACAAACTTTTCAATGCTTCTGCCAAGTAACGTCATTGCGGACAGCATAACTATAAGCAACTTTTTCCAGAATAATGTGTCCTCCTCTCTGAGCCCAAAGGTTTTCCAGAATTATACTGTTCTTTACGTGCAGACATTGTATTCTCTTAGCTCCGGCGTAGCTCTTGGACTCCACATAAGTTACTCCGTACCAGCCTTGTCAACTACGCTAGGAGACATTGGAATTTATGGCATGTATGTCAAAACACTTAACGTGAATCTTGCAGGGGTCATGCCTCACAGTAATGCTTGGATTGCGTTCTCTCAGGGGTATACTGCGCACTTTAATGGTGTACTTCCCACGAGCCCCGTCCTTGATACAGTGGTGTCGCCGGTGTCCTCTGTAGCCCTTATGAATGGGGCAAGCGACGTTGTGCTGATAGTCGGAGCAGTCTTTCTTGTCGGGGCATTCGGATACACCTCGTTGGGCGAGAAGCGAGAGGTCAAAATGGCCCCCGGGTCCGCCGTGCTTAGCTTACTAGAGTCCGCTCTGTCCACAATAGAAGCCACGGCAGAGACCGTTCGAAAGTATACTCAAGGTTCTGTTCGGATAGGAGCTGTCACTAGCGCACTTGCAACGACTCTTGACTTGGAGAGGAAGCTGGTAAGAGAGTTGGGAGAGTTCTCGAACAGAAACTTGATTGAGCGAGAATCGGCGGATAGGCTTGTGTCTAGCTTTAAAGATGCGAGAACTACGTTGAGTGACATTGCTGACCTGCATACACAGTTACTACAAAAGAAAATAAGGCAGAGTGTTTATGCAGAGATAAATTCGAAGTACCAGCGGATCTATAATCGGGCCATTCAGAACTTTCGATCCATTTTGGCTGATCTTTCTTAGTCTTGGCACATAACAGCTATAATTGTCCGACTTCAGAAGAGCCTGGTTAAAGCCCCGTCGTCTAGTGGCCAAGGATAGGGGACTTTGGATCCTCCGACGCCGGTTCGAATCCGGCCGGGGCTATAAGTGGAATTATTGAAAAAGGTGGAACGGCTTGTTTGAGGGATTGGAGTGGATTACACCGAGCAGCCTAGCAATCGAGTCCAGCGACCTGATTATTTTAACATTCTGGAGGCCACTTTGCTGCGATTCACTTCAGATTCAAAGCTTCTTGAATAATCTTAGCTCAAGGTATCAGGGCCTCGGAGTCGACGTGGTTGGGGTTGTAACGCCTCTCTATGAGTGCGAGAAAGATTTGGGCGTCAATTTGGAGTATCTTTCTAGACATAACATTGTCTATCCCGTGCTGATGGACATACACGGAAGATTAGCGGCACGCCAAGACTTGGCTCGTCTCCCTACTACGCAGATTATCTGTTCAGAAGAAGTGATTGCATCTTACCCCGGTTGGTTCAGCGAGTACAATCTGGAGGTTCTGTTACGAGACTCGATAAGATTGAAGAAGACAGAAACGTTGCCAAGCTTCGATGGCTTTGTGAGTTACTTTCGGGACATCGTTGAGTCGCACGCGAGGGGCGGATTCGCGGTTTCGCCAGACATTCACTTTGGGGCAAGCGAGGACTCGTTGAGGAAGTTATCAATCGAAGGCGAATTCGACTTGACAAGTGATGGCCTGCTTCTGCACGCTGGTAGTAGATTTATCGTTAGATTCAAATCACGCACTTGTTTCGCGGCCATTTCTCCTCTTTTTTCGCAGGCAAGGGTGGACGTCCTACTGAATGGGGGATTTGTCAGAAGCCACGCGATTGGAGCAGACATTCTTAAGGCGCCGAGTGGAGCGTCCTATCTGGACGTAACTCGACCGGCGCTCTACAATTTGGTCGGTGGAGGATGGGGAAATCGCGAACTATCCATTACCACGTCAGGTAGTATTTTGGTTCACGACTTGTTCTTTCGGTAATCCCCTTATGCCAGCGCCTCCCCATTTATGAACATATATAGGGCACGGGTCAACTGTGTTGTCCTCAAAGCAAGTGTTGAAAGTGTGGCAAGGCGGCAGGCCATAGAAGCTCAGAGTCTTTGATCCAGTAAAATCAATCTCCTTTTCTCCCCACGCCAGTTTGTTCACCATGAGTTTGGCGATTCCCCTAATCTCCCATTGTGCCTTCTCGCACGTGCGTAGCGGCAGGTTTCCTACAAGATTCCAACCGTCGATTTCGATGACGTCATACAGATTATGTGCATTACTCAAGAAGATTACAGCTTCTTGCTCGCCATGCTCCGATTTCACCAGTCGGTAAATATCATACAGCTGGGCGATTATATCATGATACTCTTGAACGTAATCCGATGAGGCGATTTTAGGAGGGACCATATAGTCGAACCTTTCTGCGGCCCGGTATATCGATTCGAAATCATGGTTCCAAGTTCTATGCCTTACAGCTTGATGAGCCGCCTCAAGCGAGAATTTTACGAGAAATGTTATCCTTACGTGCAGGAGATTGGTAAAAAACGAAGGATCTGCGCTTTTCACGCCTTCAGCTATCTGATCTTTGGTGAGTTTGAAGCCTCCGTCCTGAAATCCCAACAGGCTCACTTTCTCTGATTTATGTAGCGATACAGCTTCTTCGACGAACCTGTTATGCTTTACGAAGATCTGTGGAGCAGGATAGTACCTCCTGATATCGAAATTCGGGCCTCGCTCCCTAAAAACCTCAGGAGCCACTTGAGTTACTGATGCCATAATCTGCGTTACAGAGTCATGGACTACCTCTGGAAGCTGCAGAAATTTACTGTTTCTGACGACGGATAGGTAGGTGAACTCTCTACCCCCACCAGAAGTAGTAATGTTGCTATTAACTGCTAGAGGCAGCGCTGACCTAGCGTCTTCCTTGGGAATCCCCCCTTCCACCATTTTTTTGTATAATTCGTAGGCACTCCCTATGGTACGGCGTATAATCGGTTCGATTCTTGTGTCCCTAAGGGGCTTGGGTAAATGAAAATTACTGGGTTCACTATATCGCAATGACTGTTGTTCGTGCGTGAGGTAATGTGGTGAACAGAGAAATAGAGTGACAAGTCTGGGAACATTGATCCCAGTGACTAGGAAGGTGCCCATATCCGCTACGTCGATATGTCCACGTGCAAGCGTATTTGAGAACACTTTTGCAGAGTAGTTTCTGAGATAGTTATTCAGGTTCATGCGAAATTCCTCTTGGTTTGATACCTGCGATTCTGCCAACGATGCAAACTTCCGAAGTTTGCTACTGAGGAGAGAATAGATGGATTCTGGGGTGTGAGTGCCGGCCGCACAAAGAGCGTCAAAGAGCTCTGGGCCGAGCTCGAGATTGCTAAGGTAGTTTTCCCGCTGGGCGAGCTCTACTGGTACAAACTTGGAAACGTCCACCGCTCTCGTAGCGCCTGCTACGCTAAAGTACGGGTCAGCAAAAATCACCTCTGACATTGAGTGGTATCAGATGGGCACCCCTATATCTAGTTGGCTCGTAAGGCAATAGAACCCAATCCAAAATTGCTGATGTTGCAGGTACAGGGTGTTCCTTGGTGCAAGTGCGCGGCGGAGACGGGCGGTCTGAGTATCTGCTATGATGACCCATTGCAAAGGCAGCGCACCACCAAAAAGGATAATGCAATGGAACGCAGCGTCTACTGTATCGGGCTGGTAGCTCAGCTGGCAGAGCGTCCGCCTTGCACGCGGAAGGTCGCGGGTTCAAATCCCGCCCAGTCCATGTTGCCTTTTTTGAGTTAAACTTCGAAGCCACTCGAATGATCGAGCCCACGCTGACTTTCGTAGAGAAACGTTACAGCCTAGGCGTCGAATAAGAGAATATTTCACCACAATCCTGGGTTTAGACCGATTATTCATCGACATCTCGCGAAGACGCGGGTTGAAATGACTCACCCTGGAAACTTGTTTCCAAACGGAGAGATGGCGTCGAAGCCGCTCAGTTGATTGGCTTGCGTCTTTCCATGGGGGTAAAATGTCAGTGTCCAATTCTTTGTGTTTCTGAATAAGTAACCCAAGGCGCCTATGGGACTATTCGCGACTTACTTTGGTGAATTGCAATACAGCACTGTTTGCTTGGTTTACGTCAAATTTTGTTCTCCTTGGTCGATATAGCTCTTTTTACGAATGGTGGTGGAGGATATAATGCTCTGGTTAGTGAGTACTGTTTTCGTTGCTGTCTTATATGTGGGTTGCATTATGGTGACAGAACATGAGGTTGCTACACACTTCTATAACAGTCAGGAATATGGATGAAAGTATTGCATTCTACACCCAATTGTTGGGAATGGAGCTAGAGAACAGGCGGGAAATTAAACAAAATAATGCAGAGATTGCTTTTCTCGGAATGAAAGACACGGAGCACAAGATTGAACTCACTTGGTGGAAGGGTAAAGACAATTACACAGAGGGCGACCAGCTCGATCATATTGCATTTGCCGTCAAAGACATGGACGAGAGAATTCGAAAGCTTCGTTCAGAGGGGGTTGAAATTGCAAGAGAACCCTATACATTAGGAACTAGTAGGATTGCTTTTATAAAGGACCCAAACGGGATTTGGCTTGAACTTATAGAAGTGAAGTGAGGGCAAAGCGAAACTTCGTACTTCAAAAATTACATAATCCACGCAGATGCGGTGGTTGGTGGGCCGTTAATAGGCGTGGGTTGAATAAAGACACCCTCTCAATTCCGCTTCACTCGGGGTCCTGCCGGACACGTTTGATTGCAATCATGGTTTTGTATATTCAGAACTCCCTGCCTCCGCAATTTCTTCACACCTCTCGCGAGTGCAGCGCTGCAAGCCCGTCGGAAGGTTCCCAGGATCCGATTAGAAAAAAAAATACTTGCCTTCCTGAATCAATTAATTAGGGTTCAAACCCTCCTAGCTAAAAGGGATGAGGTTGGACGGCTCAGCACCTTTGCGAGTTTCAGAACGCACTCTGCGATCATTCTGGGGGACGTTTTCGTTTTGAGACTATTCCAACGAATGGTTTGCGAGTGCACCCTTCCAACTCTCCATCTCTGGAATTTGGGCGTATACTTCAACGAAGCCATGCTCCTCCTCATAACCAAGTTTCGCTAGCCACTCTATCTGCTCCGCATATTTTCCGATCCGTTTCAGTCGTTCTGCATATGCAGCTAGGTCGGCGCATCCACTTTTCAAGAGGCCGTGTTCTTCTGCAAACACTAGAATTAGGTTCGCCTCATCTTCCTGAAAGCCCTTTTTTGTAAAGAAAAGATTTGCCTCTTGAAACAGAATATACGTGCCGGGGTAGTTATCGAACATTTCAGAAACAAGCATCCGAATTTCAATTGGTGTGAGGACTCTTCGTCTATGTCCAACCAATACCAGCCCATTGTGCTCGTGGAGTCTTGCCAAGAAAATTGCCGCAGCATTACTTCTATTTCTTGGTATTTATGGTTAGCTCGGTCGTTCCGTTGCTGGCTCCATGGTTGACCGGAAAACCAATTAGTTAGATGGAAAAGTGTTCGCTGGTCGAAGACTATCACTTTGACCTTCTGCACTGCGGGGATGCCCGAGCATGGCCAAAGGGGTTGGCCTGAGGCGCCAATGCGTAGAGCTGCGTGGGTTCAAATCCCACTCCCCGCATCAAACTTTGGATTCAAGTATATACGGCATGGGAGATGATTCTGGTAAGCGTCTTGTCAAACGCAGAAAATTTCAAGTGATTTTACTTCTCCAAAATGCCATTGCCTTATCCCTCCGCCCAAGCTCATCCTTAATAAACGCTAAGACGAGAGTAGTGATGTGATTTCGCAACCTGAAGATGGGGAGTACTACAGGCTTCTTGATAAACTGTACAAGGAAATTCCCCAGACAGGGGCGACAGGGGAATGGTTCTCTATACCCAAACCGGCTCTCAGGTATGAGGGAGATAAGTCTATTTATACCAATTACAGGGAGACATGCGAGTTGTTTCGTCGAGACCCTAACCAAGTAATGAAGTTTATAGTGAGGCATTTGGCCACGGCTGGCTATGTGGATAAAGACGGGAGACTGAATTTACAGGGGCACTTCAGCGACACCCAAATCGAGCCTCTCTTGGAACGGTACGTTGCGTTTTATGTGAAATGCCCTACGTGTGGCAGGCCAGATACTAAGCTTGTAAAGAAGGCGAGGGTTGTATACATGGTTTGCGAAGCATGCGGGGCAGAGTCACCGGTAAGGACTGCCCAATGAAAGGTCTGCTTGTGAACGAGCGGACTATTCAAGGCAGACTGTTGGTTGTTATCTGCGAAAAAGAGCTTGTGGGGAAAAGGCTATCGGGCGGTTACTTTGTAGACCCGGCGTACTATCAGGGGGAACCCGTGCAGCTTGAGTCGGCCATGCTGGCTGCACGACGGGGTGACTTGGTAACACTTCTTGGCTCGCGCGTGGTTAAGGCAGCCGTTGCACGTGGGCTAGTGGATAAAGACGCCGTCACGTCAATCGGCGGAGTAAGCTACGCGGAGGTGTATAGAGTCTGATACGTTGCCCGCAGTGCGGAAAGTGGATTCAACCAAACCATCACACCAGAAACCTATGTATGGCCTGTTTTGCCACCTCCAAGCCTTTCGCCGAGCCGGAAGTCGAAAACTACAAGTTGTGTCCATTGTGTGGGTCCAAGTTTGTACGGAGAAGATGGATACGACCGCCAGGGGCCCTGCTACAACCATCCTTTGGGTCGCTTCAGGGTATAGGGACTGAAGTCAGTCAAGTTTGCCCTAACTGCATCATCAGGAAAAACAAGTCATATCTTTTTGAGCTGAAAGTTCGAATAGAAGGAAGGGTAATGCAACCGCGTGAGGTAATGTTTGTGAGCTCAATAGCCGAAAATACACTAAAAGCAGAACGGGATCAAAACTTCGTTTACGAGTTCGTACCAAAAAGGGAGGGCTTAGACTTGCTGTTTTCGACCAGAAAAAGTATGGTGGCAGTTCTTGACAGGCTAAATAATGAATTCGCAGCAAAGGAGACTATGTCTTCCAAACTTGTGGGTGAAAAGAGGGACAGGCGCAGAATATACAAGAGTACGGTCTCATTCAAGATTTTTCCGTTTGCGGAGGGTACAATTTTCCGATACGGTGGAGATCTACACGAGGTTGTCAGGGTCCAGGGTCACAGCCTTAGTTATAGTTCGAAGTCAAACTCCCAGATTTCCGAAATACCCAAGATTAAGGCGCTTGAGCTCTATAGGCGAGGACAACTTGAGGTTCTCGTGCAAAAGGGGTCCATCCTGCATAAGCCTCACCCGCCATCGCGTTAAGGCGCTTCCCCCCAAAATCAAAGCGACAATAACAGAAGTGCGGCTCGAATCAGTCAAAAATAGACGTTTTAGAATGTACGGAACGAGGATTGTAAGGGGATACAGGTGGTAACCCTTTGCGATTGGACGGCTCGCGTTACGTCTTGGCGAGAGCGCTCGAGATAAGGTTACGTTAATATAGCAAGCCCGCTAATTCATATATGAATGTCAGCTCAACAAGGCCCGTCTAGTGATGTACGTAGACCCGAACAATGGGAAATACTAGGCATAGTATCGCAGCTTGTCGGTTACGACCGAGTTCGAGTGAAGTGCGCGGATGAAAAAATTCGGGTTTGTAGGATCCCAGGAAGAATGAAGAAAAAGGTATGGCTCAGAGAAGGAGATATTGTGATCGTGTCCCCATGGGATTTTCAGGCAGATAGCCGCGGCGACATAGTCTATAGATACGTGAAGGATGAGGTAAAAAAGCTCAAGGCGGAAGGAATTTCGTTGCCAGCATAGGATGGCTCCTAATAGATGGCTCTAGGGACGCAATACAGGACATCTAACGTCCGGTGTGTCAGAGTGCACCCTTCCCTCAAAGCTTATGAGCTTCATCTGAGATTAGAGAACTGCTAGGCTTCTGATGTGACAGAGTTTGAGGGGGGAAGGAGGGGAATGAAAGAAGTAGTAGCAAAGAGTGCGCCAGTTGCGAAGGGGTGGTGTACCGGTATATTCGGAATTAGTGCTACTGGTCGCTCTATTTCTTCCGTGAGGGCCGCGCTTGAGAGGGCAGGCGCGGTTGTCGAAGTCGATGGCCAAACAAGCTTGCGAGTCCGAGCACCCCAGGAACTCTTCGTTAGGGTCGGGGATGTTTTGAGACTGGCCCACTTTGGTGCCGATAGGAGACTACTTGCCGAGTATTTGGAAAAGGACGAGTACTACTCAGAGGTTACGGTAGGCGAGGAGGGGAAGGTACGTGTTTACTCTACGATGGGAAGACTGATTGGTACTTCAGGTTCTACAAAGAAGAAGATTGAAGAGCTCTCGGCCACGAAGCTTCTCTTTTCCGACTCTGCGGTAGCAATTGTCGGTAATTACGAAGGTGTGGAGATAGCTAGAAGAGCGATTGAGGAAATTATAAAGGGCAAGCCTCAGAGCTCTGTGGTGGCCGGTATGGCAAAGCGTTTCGAGGCAATTAAAAGAAAGGAAGGGGAAATGATGCGATGAGTCAAACAGCCGCGGCTTCCAAGTTCAAACAGCTGAGCCCGGCCGAGTTCTTCTACAATAACCGCTCCATGGCTGGGTTTGACAACTCCAGTAGGGCCGCTTATACTGTAGTTCGCGAGCTCATAGAAAACTCGTTAGACGCGTGCGATGTTTACGGCATTCCTCCCGTTCTTTACGTCTCCATCAAGACGTTAGCTGGCGACGATATGGAGATCTTGGTCGCGGATAATGGGATTGGTGTCCCCCGCCGTCATATGGCGGACGCCTTCGGAAGAGTATTCTTCGGCTCCAAATACTATGTAAAACAAAATCGTGGGACTTTCGGATTGGGCGGTAAGATGGCAATTCTCTATGGCCAACTTACGACTGGAGAACCAGTCGACGTTCGTACGAGCGTTGGCAAGGATATAGCCCACATGCTCCTCAATATAGACGTATCAGAAAACGAACCTGTAATCGTAAGGCGAGAGGATGAACGAAACCCGGGTAGCTTTCACGGAACTTCAATTCGGCTGCGATTTAAGGGAGATATGGTCTCCGCCCGTAGCAGAATCCTGAAATACCTCCGCATGAGTCGGATAGCCCTTCCCTACTCTACCATAGTTTATTCTGACCCAGAAGGTTTCTTCTTCTTTGCCCCGGCGTTGACGGAGCAGCAACCGAAACCCCCCAAAGAGGCGCCACCTCATCCGTACGGCGTCGACATTGTAAAGATCAAGGAAATGATAGAGTCATCAAAAAGAGGGACCCCACTTAATAAATTCCTTATGAAGTTTTCTAGAGTGGGTGTAGACACCTCACAAAAGTTTGCTGAGTATCTGGGACTTGACCCCAGCTTACAGGTGAAACGTTTGGGAGAACCTGAGATAAAAAGGATAGCTGAAGGGTTTCGCTCATACAGATTTCTTCCCCCCGATGGCTCTTCACTATCGCCTCTCGGTCCAGAAACGATAAGGACTGGATTGCAGGCAGAGTATTCCCCTGAGTACATAGTGGTTGAAACGCGCCCGCCGTCAGCTTACGAAGGTTTTGCTTTTGTGATTGAGGCAGCAATAGCCTACGGTGGGAGTATCCCTCCTGCAACTGGTCAAGATGAGGCAAGGTTGTTAAGATTTGCCAATAAGATCCCCCTTATTTATGATTCGTCAAACGACGTAGCGATGAAGGTCATTCTAGAAGACGTAGACTGGCGCAACTACTCTCTCGACCCCAAGAACGACCCTCTCATTTTCCTTACCCACGTTGTCGCTTCGAAGGTTCCATTTAAAACGGCTGGAAAGGAATATGTTGCCGACCGTGAAGAAGTTCGAAGAGAGATAAGATTAGCTTTCAGGGAGTGTGCAAGGCAGCTCAAAGTTTACCTCTCAAGGAAGACCTATCAACTTCACGAACACCAGAGAAAGGAGCGAATGCTTGAATACATAAATCTCTTAACCAAATATAGTGCCGCTCTTAGCGGAAGGCCAGTTCTCAAGGGTGATACCCTCCTGAAATTGGTAGGTCGCGACGGGGGAGAGCCAAGCTCTTCAGAAAATGGTCAGGGTGGTGTAAGGGTCGCCAAAGGACAAGAGAAGGAAGTCGCGCTCTAACATAAGAGCCTTGAGGCCAAAAAGCACAGGGGGCAATCCAAGTGGAGCCCGCAATAAGTTGACGAGATTTAGCGCCGCTCGCAGGTCACAACATAGAGGTAAGACAACCCGGAGGGTTAAGCAGTCAGGTATTCCCAGTATTAAGCTGATCAGGGAGAGGACCGTTAAGACAGAACAGACAAGAGAGCTGTCACAGCCGACCCAAGCTGCAGCCACGAGCCATCGTAAGTCCATAAGTCCTCCCCGGGCCGCTCAGCCCTCCCCAGTTTCATTACAGCAGAAATCAGAGCGCAATAATGGTTCCAGCTGGAAGCCATCGGAGATGTCTCGGGTCGCGATTAGGACACTGAGTAGGCTGGGATCTAATATCTATAACCAAATCGCCGCGATAGAGGTCCCGAGCATAAAGATTCCGAGCAGGTCCACTGATAACATAGTTTTTGACGAAGAGTCTCAACAATACGTGCTCGGTTCTAGAAAGATTAGCCGTGGCTTCACCAATGTAAGAGGGGCGAAGGGATTGACGCAACTTCTCTGGACTGGTTATGTTGCCAATGAATTACTAAGGAACGACCAAGTTTCCACGCTTAGGGATCTTTATTATACTTCTCTTAACGAGAAGTCTCTGGAAATAAGCGAGCAAGCGGAGACCGATGCTCAAGTAGAAGACCTCGAGGCGGTGCTCGGAATCCCGAGAGAGACATTCAATGTAATACCTCATGACAGGGGAACGGCGTTTGGCAAGATCGTGCTAGAATACAATGTAAGGGGGTTTGAGGGGAATCGCGTTGACCTGATGTCGCACCCGGACGGGGTTAGTGTCGGCCCAGGGCTAGCCCAAGCTCACTTTGTCTCAAGCGATGCACGGATGGTTCTTGTGATCGAGAAGCATGCAATATTCATTCAGATGATACGCGAAAAGGTGCATGAAAAATTTGGCGCAATTCTGATTGAAACAGGAGGCCAGTCGAGTCGTGCAGCTCGGATTCTTATCAGGCGGCTGAACAAAGAATTGGGATTACCCGTTTATATCTTGACTGATGCGGACCCATGGGGAATGCACATTGCGCTTGTTATTATCAGTGGTTCCGCGAAGTCTGCGCATATTCGTGACATAGCAACACCTTCCGCCAAATGGTTGGGCTTCTGGGCGACGGATATTGAAAAGTATGATGTACCCAGCCTTGCCATGGGAGACATCGATTACAAGCGCGTTGAGGAGCTCAAGGTTGATCCTCGATACAAGGAGAGATTTTTCAGGCACCAAATTGAGTGCTTTCGGAGGAAGGGTAGGAAGGCAGAACTAGAAGCCTTTTCAAGCAAGAACAAAGCAATTGGTGTCACATTCCTGGCAAATACCTATCTACCTCAAAAGTTGAAACAGTTAAAGGCCATCTAGAGTGCGATCCAGAAGTACCCAAGACCATGGAGTCTGACGAGCAGAAAAAAGCCATCCAGCAAACTCTTATAAATTCAGCTCCTCAAGTGGGCTTCAGCCGGCGTAGCTCAGTTAGGTAGAGCACTCGGCTGTTACTCGTAGGCGATACGAGCAGACACCGAGTGGTCCGAGGTTCGAATCCTCGCGCCGGCGCTTGGACTTCAAGGTTAGAATCCCGCGAACCCGCATCCGAGCCGCATGAGGAGACGCTTCGTGGTTGGAGTTTGCTGGGTCGTTTCATCTGGGTTACCGCCTGACGTTCACTGCTTCTCCGGCTAGGGCTGAGCCTTCGGCGGCGCATATCCCGCAGCGCGTCTCCCTGGCGACGGCGTCGTTGTGCCTCCAAACGTGGCTCTTCACGGTGGCGCTTGAGACGCCGTATTTGAGGGCTGTGGCGGCCATGGACATGCCTAGGGCGTAGCTCTCCACTATGCCCACGTGGGTTTCGGCGTCGATCCCCGCCGCCTTCTGCGGCGTGAACCCGTCCTCGGGGGGCTTCTCCACCTCTATGCCTGCTGCGGCGACGATGTTCTCCGGCTCCTTCTTGTGCCAGGCGACGTAGGGCACAGCGCCGTAGCCGAGCGCCGTGTTCCTCGGCACGACCACGCACCTGTTCTTGGGTAGCGTGGCGAGGGACGGGGGGTCGACGTATGCGTACACCCACTTGAAGGCGGCGGGTAGCCCCCAGACGCCCACCCCCTTGAACAGCACGTAGTCGGAGAGCTGCCTGATGTCGGCGTCGATGCTCGTCTCCTTGAGGGTGTCGAGCAGGGTGGCGACGCCGAAGTGGCGGCTCTTGCGCACCATGTAGACGCCCACGCCCTTGGTCTCCTTCTGGCCCTCGTAGGCGTACACCCGGGAGGTGAACAGGTCCTGCGCCTCCCTCACCACGGCCGCCGCCACCCGGCTCCACGACAGCCTGGCGCTCATCCGCACGAACACTTCCCGTGCGGCGCCCAGCTCCTCCTGCACCGACGTGTAGAGCGGCGTGGCGTTGACTATGATGTCGTATTCCTCCAGGAGGGGGTGTGAGAAGTCGGTGTAGTCTATGACGGGGCACGGCGACCTGTGGACCTCGACGCGGGGGCTCTTCAGCAGCAGCACCTTCTTCTTTGAGGTGTAGGGTGACCGGAGCTAGGCGAGGCCTTCCCCGTCCTCCTCCCCGTGGAGGTCCACCACGCACGCTCCGTGTTCCAGGTAGCGCTCCGCGAGGAACTCAAGCGTGGTGGATTTCCCGGTGTCGCGTGCTCCCCCCACCACGAAGAACACGTTGGGCTTCTCGTACGGGATAGGCGAGTACTGCTGCGGCCGGTCCCTGTACCACGTCACCTTGAAGCCGCCGTGGTCGATCACGTAGACCTCGTCGTCCCTGTACACCACGCGCTCGTAGCCGGCGAGGCCGGGGAGGGTCAGGTCGGATTTACTTCTTGAAGGCACTCTCCATCGCCGCCTCGTTCAGAAGCGAAAGCGTCTTCCGCTGGATCTTGAGCAGCCGCTTAAGCGCGTAGGAGCAGAAGCGGACGCGCAGGTTCTCGTAGCTCTCCACCGTGATGTAGTCCTTCAGCGCGTTGAGCACGGTGTACGCCTCCTGCACCTCCTGCCAGCCGTCGACGCACTTGTCGCCTTTCTCGTCGACGAAGTACTTGGGCTGGGGGAACCTCTGCACCACCGCGGCCACCGCGTCCATCTTCGCCGGGCCGAGGAACACGATCTCCCTTGCATCCGAGGCGGGGAGCCACCGCGTCGAGAACTCGGTGAGGCTGGCGCCGTCCTCTTCCCCGGAGTTGCCGAGGAAGGGTAGGGGGAGGCTCACAACCTTCTCCCCGGGCGGGCCACGGATGTACGCCTGCTTGAAGGCGAGCGCCACGTCGTAGATGTACTCCACCTCGGCGTACTCCTCCGCGGTGACCCCGGCCTTCCTGAGCTCCGGGTCCGAGAGCCCGATTATCGCCTCGCATAGCTGGCGCACCTCTTCAAGCGGGTCGACGACCACCGCCGTGCCGTACCTGGACGCCTGGATGTAGCCCGCGGCGTTCGACCGGGGGTGGCGTATCCCCTTGGCTTCGTCCACGAAGCGCTCAGCCGGGCTTTCGTCGTCATCCATTACTCTCAACCTCCCTGAGGATCTGGGGTGACCCCGCACGCCTCACGTCGTCGGCGAGCTGAAGCGCCTCGCCGAGGGAGAAGGGTGCGACGCGCTGCGGGTAGTACTGCCCGTTCTCCTTAAGCAGCTGGAGGATCCTGGTGAACACCGTGTCCGCCGCGGTCCACAGCGCCACGCTCGTTAGTATGAAGTTCCTCTTGAGGCGCACGTCCCTGTGGGTGACCGTGTACCTGGGCTCCCTGTCCCGGGTGTCCTTCTCAAGCTTCTCGGCGTACTCGTACACGTTGGGCACGGCGCGCGCCCACTCGGGGTCGAGGAACGTCGACCTGAGCGTCTCCACGTGGGCGGCGTAGGCCTGTATGACCTCCGTGTCGCCCTCACCCCTGACAGCAGCCTTGATCTCCGCGCACTTCTCTATCCACTGCGCAAGCGACCAGTCACTCGTCAACCCGAACTGGGGAGCGGTGTTCGACAGCTGCTCCTCGAGGTCGGGGGGCCCGCGTGAAGCCACGGAGTTCACCTGCGCCGTCGAAGCCTTCGGTAGTTCTTGATCATGTAGCGCAGCGTCCTGATGTCGCCGCGCATGAGCCTGATCCCGACTATGCCGCCTTTCACCGACGAAACCACCGCCGAGGGGTCGACCAACCCCATGCGGCCGGCCCCCGCACGCCTGCGCCGCCTAGGCATGGCCGAACACCTTCAGCGCTATGATGGCGAGCACCATCACGGCGATTATGCCGAGCACGATCATCCCCATCTTAGTGTTCTCCTGCTTCATCTCGGCGCGCACGGACTCCTCGCGGTGCTTGATGAGCTGCAGGATGTTCGCTGGCGTACCCCCCGTGAGCACGTACTTCGCGTACTCCTGCAGGGAGACCGATTCGCCGAGGACCCACAGCGGTATCTTCTCCTTCGGCTGCGTGGTGAGCATCTTCGTCATCCTCTGGTACTCAGCCTCCGTGAACTCCTTGACGTTGCCTATCGCGGCCGCCTTCGACGCCCGGTCGAACTCCTTCTCCACGTTGGCGAGGGCGGCCTCCACCTCCCTGATCCTGTTCGAGGACTGCTCCAGCGCCTGCCTGAGCGGGGCGAGGTCCTCCTCGATGTAGACGAGCTTCTTCTCAAGCGCGGCGCGCTGCCTGTCGAGCGCTTCAAGCCTCTGGCCCAGCGCTGCGTAGGCCGAGTCATCCCTCACAAGCGTGAGCTCTCCGCTCGCGTCCTCGTACGCCTTGGACACGTTCTTGAGGTCGGCCTCGATCTTCGTCTTCCCCAGCTCGTCCTCCCGAGCCTTCAGCCGCCGCTCAAGGTCCTCCACCTGCTTGCCGAGCGCCGCGCGTTCACGCTTCAGCTGCTCCCTGATCTCCCCCGTCCTCTCCGCGTAGTAGTGTATCACCAGGGGCCTCCAGCCTATGAGCGCCGCCCGCTCAGCCTCGCTGAGGGCCCTGCTGTCCGGCGACGTCGCCAAGTCGTGAAGCCTGTTGGCGTAGTTCACCATCCTCACGTTGGCGGCCAGCCCGGAGACGAGGTCGGTCGGGTAGATGATGGGCCCGGACCGGTGCACGTAGGCAGACCCCTGCTGCGGCAGCACGTAGCCGCGGAACCACCTGTGGTCCACGCGAAGCCCCGTGCTGTCCAGGCGCGCCGGGTAGAACTCGTAGGTGCCGCTCGGGTCGAAGGCGAGCACGAGCCGCCTTGTCCGCCCCAGGAAGGTGCGGCCCACGGTCCCCAGCCGGAAGAGTATGTAGCTGGGGATGATGAGTGCGAGGGCGAACCCGAGGAGCATCAGGGCCTCGTACTCCAGGAGGACGGTGCGGCTCACGCCGACGAAGCCGGGCGGCAGCACCACCTTTGAAGTGGTGACGTTGTGGGCCACGATGCTCAGGATTACCGGGGTCACTGCTGCGACTCGCCTCCCCCTGCGCCGGCTGCGATTCCGAGGAACCTGTTGAAGGCGCGCTTCCCCCTCTGGAGGAGCCCCGACCCCGTGGACGCCTGCAGGGCGAGCTCCCGCCTCTGCAGCTGGAGGTTACTGCGCTCCCAGCCGCCGATACCCCTCGACACCTCTGCGTCGAGTGTGCGCTCCGCCGCAAGGTACGCCTTGAGGTCGTCCCAGTCGAGGTCGCCCTTCGTCATGAGCTCCAGGTTCATGTACGCCTTCCCCTGGAACCGGATCTTCCGGGCGTCCTTGACGCTGAAGTTGCCGAGTGTGACGTGGACGTTGTTCAGCACCGGGTCGTAGTCGGCCAAGGACTTCCTGCCGACGACGCTTTCCGGCTGCCACGTGTGCAGGTACCTGTACACCTCGATGTCCGGCGCCGCCGCGGGGTCAAGCGACGGGTTGGCTGCGAGATCCAGTATCTGCTTGAGGTCGCCGTTCTCCGTCTGCTCCTTCTGCTGCTTCTTTTTGCCTATACCAAACATTTTCTATTCGCCTCGCATCCTCCTCGCTTCATTAAGAGGCTCAGTGATGAGTGCGCGGAGGAACATGAAGCCGAGCCCGAAGAACACCACAAACATGAGTATCCCGAGCCCGTAAAACAGGTAGATGAGGCCGCCCGAGATGAACACGCCGAGCGTAGCCGAGAAAAACGCCGTGACGAACCAGATGATGCTTGAAATCAGCGGGAACACGAAGCTCCTAATCACGAGCGCCACGCCGCCCGCGGCGAACCAGCCCTCCATGGTGGGCTCAACCGTGCGAAGCGGCAGCATGAAGCTCAAAACCGTGAACAGCGACGCGAGGCCAACCAGCACACCCCAGACCACGGCCCCTTCACCCTCCGGGACAACGGTGAGCTGCGAGCCCGCGCCCGAGTAGACGTTGCCGGAGCCGTCCTGGGCGCGTCCGTACACCGTGTACACTCCGCCCGCAAGGTACTCGGCTTCGCCCTGGTATTTGGCTGAGTACCCCGCCGGGTTCACTGCCCCTGCAGGGGACACGTTGACCGTGTAGGGGTAACCCCCGGGCTGCACCACAACCGCGTAAACCTTTTGGAGGTCATAGAGGCCCAGGGTGTCGTTTACGGTGAACGTGAAGGTTGCGCCGCCTCCGCCGCTTGCGGTGGGTGTGCGGCCGAAACTCGGCGCGCCGACGGACACCGGGGGCGAGCCGAGCGTGAAAACGAGGTACGACGCAGGCGACGTCATGTAGAGTGTTACGACATCCGTCGTGGCAGGCTTCTGTGAAAACGATACGACCAGCTTCAGCAGGTCTCCGGCGCCCACGCTTATAGGCGGCGAAACCGAAGCCATCGGGAGACTGTACAGCGCAGGGCTGGTGCCCACGGTGATGGTTCCCCCGCCCGTTGAGATGGTGCCCAGGTTGGTTCCCGCGGAGTTGGTCCATGAAAGGGACGTGCTCCAGTTGTAGGCGGCGGAGACGCTTGAGGACAGCCAGAAATAGGCTTCGACGGCGCCGCTGAAGTTGACCGCGCCCCCGACGGGGAGGCTGTAGTAGAACGTCCAAACCGGGGCTACGCCGCCCAGGTTGTTCGTCGCCTCCTTCGTGGCGTTGAAAACCAGTCCGCCCGTCTGCACGGATCCAACCGTGTAGCTCTTCCCCGTGTTGTGGAGGTACATCGTCTCCGTGTAGGTGACTCGTGCAGCCGCGGAAACAGTGGCCACGCCGAAGCCGGAGCCGGAGCCGGAGCCGAAGCCGAGGCCGACGACGGCTAGGGCCGCAAGCGCCACAACCGCTAACCTGGGCTGCCTCACTAGCTCTTCACTGCATATACCTTAGATGCCACAAGGCGTTTAGCACAAGGGACTACGGGCGCGGCGGCGGAAGCAGGGCGTGACTTCAACTGCATATACCTTAGATGCCACAAGGCGTTTAGCACATACACTCGCATTTATCACATAGCCACCATCCCCCAGCTGCATATACCTTAGATGCCACAAGGCGTTTAGCACTCCTGGATTCGTTGACGTATATCGTAGCCATCCAGGCCTGCATATACCTTAGATGCCACAAGGCGTTTAGCACACTTCAATCCCTTCAAGGATAACTCTCACAAGGAGACTGCATATACCTTAGATGCCACAAGGCGTTTAGCACTGGCCGACGGGTAGACGGTTGGGCCGCCGCTGAAGGCTGCATATACCTTAGATGCCACTAGGCGTTTAGCACATGCTCACCTACAAGCACTACAGGTGTGCCGCACTGCGAAACACGGGGGTGCATAATGTCCTATCACTTCTGCATGGGTGCGCTTACATACTGCCTGACGTGTCCGCTGATAGGGGGAAGACTGGACGTGTGCAGCGCCTGCAGGGGGAAGATTAATGAGTAAAATAAGCGCGAAGGTACCCACCAGGTTCGGGGCTGTGGAGATTCACGGGGAGGCGGATGCGGTAAGGGAGTTCCTGGCCTCCCTCAGCCCCGCAGGCGGTTCCAGGGGCGTGATCAGCCGGGAGCTGAAGCGCCTCCTTGAGTCGGGCTGGTTCGATACTCCGAGGACACTGGGGGAGACATGCGAAAAACTCCGCACGGACGGGTTCAACTACCCGTCCACTTCAGTGTTCCCGTCACTGCAGCGCAACTTCCTGCGGACAGGGATACTCCAGAGAAGCGGCAGACCGGGGAAGTACACTTACCAGAAAGCTGGCGCTTTGGTCACACAGGAGTCGAGCCGATAAAGAGACCGGCTTTCTATTATCGGTTTCAGGATGCAGGCTATGCTGTGAACACCCCGGGTGCTACGTCTGTTATGTATGCGGACAGCAAAATGGTACAGACCTGCATGGGTTTTGACTTCTGCATAAAGATCAGCTACGAGAACCCGGGGCATAACAACTGCAGGGTGACGGCGGTATATGTTGACCAGACTTCGTCGTCGCACGGGCTGCAAGATTCAAGGATTTGGCGAAAGCCGTGGACGAAAAGCCGGTACCCGCGGCTTAGATACGGGGAAACCTGTATCTCTTCGGTAAAACATTTGACCGGGTAGCCGGCTTCCACAATGAATATATGGTGTCCTTAAGAAGTTTTTCCGTCCCGGGGGACTGGCTAGGTAAAACACGTGGCAGAGCGGCAGTTCAGCCTCACATCCGAGCAACAGGAGATTGTCGATGCGGGAGGCGGCCTGATACGCGTCATTGCGTGTCCCGGCTCCGGGAAGACGGAGGTCATGTCGCAGCGCATCGTAAAGCTCGTGCGTGACGGGGCTGTTCCCAGGACCATTGTGGCGTTTACCTTCACCGAGAAGGCAGCAAGGGAACTCAAGTTCAGGGTGCGGGCCCTTCTTGAAGAGCTTGCGCCGGAAAAATCGGACACCGGAGACATGTTCGTCGGCACAATTCATTCATTTTGCTACAGAATTCTGAAGGAAATCAGGCCTGAGTACAGATCATATGACATACTCGACGACGCAAAGAGGGTTGCCTTTCTTGCTAAGAGGGACATATATTACGGGAAAGTCGGGCTGGTCAGGCTGGAGAATGAAAGGTCAATGGGATATTATCAGACAATATACACGTTTGTGCAGTCCGCCGACGTGATGATGAATGAAGAGATAGACCCAGAAAAGCTGACCGACCGCTGCTTTAGGGAATGCTACCGGAATTATCTTGAGGTCCTGGACAAAGAAAAATATTTTGACTTCTCCTCCGTCATTCACTGCATGGTCATGCTGCTGAGGAAGGACCCCGCCGCCAAAGCCGAATTAGGCAGACGGGTCAGGCATCTTGTTGTCGACGAGTACCAGGACATAAACAAACTGCAGGGTTCCCTCGTAGAACTTCTCTCGGAGAACGCGGAATCCGTCTGCGTCGTCGGCGACGACGACCAAAACATATACGGATGGAGGGGGTCCGATGATGCACTCCTGCGGAAATTCGGTGGGTCTCCCCCCAAGGGGAGGAGAATAAGGGATTTCCGGTTGTCAATCAACTTTAGGAGCACCAAGGAACTGATACTCACCAGCCAGTCGCTGATTATGCACAACCGGGAAAGGCTCGCAAAAAAGATGCGGCCGAATCCCGGCCTGCTTCGCCCGTTCGAGCAGGGGGACATAATAATAAACTACTTCGGCACCGAGGAAGAAGAAGAGGCTTTCATCAGGGAGAAAATCGGCGAGCTGCACGGCAGCGATTTTATTGACAAGAAGAACATGCCTTATTCCCTGTCCTACAGGGACATGGCGGTTCTTGTTAGAACCAACAGTGACGGAGACAGGATAGTCAGGATGCTCACCCAAGCAGACATACCATGTGTTTCAGCGAACGCCTCAGGAGCATTCCAAACCGACGAAGTGATTCTTGCAATGAATTGTCTAGCCTACGTGTTCGGATGCGGCTCCTACCCCGACCATGACGCGGAACCGCCTTCTCTTCGCAGGCTCAGGTCGTTATACCTGAATGTGTTCGCCTCAAGGTTTTCAGGAAGAGCCAATCCGGCAAGGTTCGAAGCTGAGCTCAGGAAGCTCAAAAACGATGTGTCAAAAATAACCGCCAAAGGCAAGAACGACTACCTCGGTGACCTCGGTCTTCAGGCGTATTACCACAGGATCCTCAGCGCCATGGGCGCCGGCCTCTTTGAATTTGACGACGTCATGAACTACAACCTTGCGGCCGTAAGCAGGGCCATTTCCGATTACGAGTCCGTATGGGTCAGGCTGCGGGCAAAAGAGGTGAAATACTTCTTCGCCTTCGTCCACGCGTTTGCAAAGAACAACTATTCTGATACGCAGTTTAGCAACCCGTCACTGATAGACGCCGTGAATGTAATGACGATACACAAGGCCAAGGGGCTCGAGTTTCCGGTCGTCTTTGTCCCCCGTTTTATAAAGAGGCATCCACCCCCAAGGCGGCGCCTCTTCGTAGACGACGGCCTGTACGACACGGAGCTCTACGGCGGCACGGAGGAAGACGAAAGAAAGGTTTACTATACCGCCATGACCAGAAGCGAAAAATATCTTTTCATGACAGGTTCCGTGGAAGGCAAGAAGAGGCGAGGAGAACACCCGTTCGCAGGCGAAATCAGCAGGCGCTTCGTATCGCAGGCTGTGCCTCTCCGGAGGAAAAAGTCCGGCCTTCCCAGCCGTACGGGGCCGGGGGACCTGATCGAGACCTCCTACAGTGAACTCAGCAGCTATGACAGATGCGGGCACGATTTTAAGCTCCGCCACGTGTACCAGTACAATGCAGGCGTACCGGCCGCTTTCGGATACGGCACAAACATTCACAACGTGCTGAATTACATTCACAGTAGTTACATGGCCACCGGAAGGGTGCCTTCCGATAGAGAAATTGACGAGTTCGTTGACCGCATATTCACAATGCGTTACGCAACCAAGCCGATGGCCGACAGAATGAAGCAGAGTGCGAAGGCCGTAGTACGGAACTACGTGGCCCTCTACAACGACAATTTCAGAAGGATCCTGGAAACCGAAAAGGGGTTTGAGTTTACCGTCGGCAAGGCTCTGATATCAGGAAGGATAGACCTCCTCCTGAAGGCCGACGAAAAGGGGGAAATCAGGGAGGTCGAAGTGATAGACTTCAAGACCGACCGCGGAGACGCCGTATATGTCCCAGACTACAAGACACAGCTGCGCCTGTACACCATCGCGTGCCGCGAGTCGCTGGGTCTCCGTCCGCAGCGGGCGGTTATACACCACCTGGACACCGGCAGTAAGGAGGAGGTC
The DNA here is from genome assembly GCA_021800035.1 of archaeon. GTDB lineage: Archaea > Thermoproteota > Thermoprotei_A > Marsarchaeales > Marsarchaeaceae > JAKAWJ01. Next base: position 17,137 of record JAJYZJ010000014.1, on the reverse strand, counting down.
GACATCAGCAACGAAGCGCTTCACAGTACGCGGGAACGTATCAAGGAGAACGTCAGCGGTGCGTACCGCGTCAGAAAATTCAGGCCTAAACCCAACCCTGCCGTCTGCAGCGAGTGCGATTACAGAGTTATCTGTCCATACAGAAAGAAAGCGTCCGGCGGGTCAGCCGGCTGAAAACAGGGTCCGCCACTGGAAGCGACGTGACCCCTCACGCTCCTGCCAGCCTGTTCGACGGGGCAGGCAGGTCAGGAATCCCCTTCGGCAAAGCAGACGGGCAACGCGTCTGAGGTAGATGACCAAAGGCGGGCGTCTGCGCGGAATGCCCGCGCAGACTTCAGGGGAGCGGGGCCGGCTTCAAACCCGGCCGTGCCCCAGCCCGGCTGCAGGGGGGAGCGCGGGGCGCAGGCCGCGGCTGCGCTCTGCCGCTGCCGGGCTGTCTTACTTAAATAGCATCGGCGTTATGCATGTGTGTGACCGACGTCCTGACGCGGGAGCAAAGACACCGCAATATGTCCAAGATCAGGAGCACAGGGACAGGGCCGGAGACGAAACTCAGACACAGCCTCGGGTCCCTGAACTTTGTATACCAGCCCCGCGGCATATTCGGGAAGCCGGATTTCGCGAATGCCGGCGCCCGGGTTGCGGTCTTCATTGACGGATGCTTCTGGCACAGGTGTCCCCGTGACTTCGTGGTTCCCAAAACAGAAACCGGGTTCTGGCTGGAGAAGATAGGGAGAAACGTCGAAAGGGACAGGGCCGTAAACAGGGAGCTGAAGAAACAGGGATGGAGGGTCGTCAGGGTGTGGGAGCACGACGTAAGGAAGTCTCCGGGCGGCGTGGTTGCAAGGGTAAGGAAAGCGCTGGGTTAAACCAGTTTTCTCTGTACCAGGTAGGGCTCCGTTCTCAGAGGTTTCTCGCGGAGGGTCCTGATTACCTCCTTCGCCAGTATCTCCACGACCGGGACTGCCACCGAGTTCCCGAACTGCTTGTAGGCCTGTGCATCCGACACAGGGATTTTGAAGGAGTCGGGGAACCCCTGCAGTCTCGCACATTCACGGGGGGTGAGCCTCCTCGGGTTTCTTCCGGGCTGCGGTATCAGTATCTCGCTTCCGTCCTTGTAGTACCGGGCTGAAAGCGTCCTTGCGTAGCCCTCCGGGTCCGCCAGCCCGAACCCGAAGCCGTTTCCCTTCGCGCGGTGCTTCTCCGCATATTTCTGCAGGTACTCCCACATGTGGTCGGTCAGCGTATATTTTTGGGGCACGTTTTCCTCCAGTATGTCCGCCAGCTTGGGGTTGAGCTTCGGGATGGGCGGAAACCTGAAGTCGATCTTTCTGTTCCTGAAGCCGATCATGTATATTCTCTCCCTGTTCTGCGGCACAAGCAGCCTCGCGTTGATTACGGCATAGTAGAACGAGTAACCTAGGCCTTCCAGCGACTCCCTGATAACCTCAAATGTTCTCCCCCTGTCGTGGCGTTCCAGGTTCCTGACGTTTTCAAGGAAGTATGCTTCCGGCTTCTTTTCCCTGAGTATCCTGACGATTTCGTGAAAGAGGGTACCCTGCGTCTTGTCCTCGAAGCCGTGGGGCATACCCAGCGCCTTCTTCTTCGACACGCCTGCTATCGAAAACGGCTGGCACGGGAACCCGGCGGCAAGGATATCGAAGTCGGGGATCTCGGAGGACCTGACCTCCCTTATGTCCCTTACAGTCAGGGCGCCCTCCCCGAAGTTCGCGTTGTACGTCACCGCGCATTTTTCATCGTAGTCGTTTGACCACACGCATACGGCTCCCGTGCGTTCAAACCCGAGGCGGATGCCCCCTATGCCCGCGAAAAGGTCAACGAACCTGAATGTCTTCATTGATATCCGCCATAAAACTTTGACGAAAGCTCTTCCCTGAACCTGACCGCCATTTCCCTTATCTCCCTTGGAAGCTCTCCCATTCTCTTAAGCGAATCTTCGGACAGCGTGGAACGGTCAAAGGTTTTGAACTGGCTGTACGGAAGCCTTACTGTCTGCGTGCTTTGACCGCCCATCCCGCGTCCGCCAGCCTGAAGGTTCCAGCTCGAGGTCATAACGATTTCGCTTAGAGTAGTGTATTTCCAGCCCCTGAATCCTCCCTGTTCATCAGTCTCCCTCACAATATAGAGCGCATTGGCGTCGTTGGGCAGGGCAAGCCGTAGAAGCATCATTATTCTCCCCGCGTCGATCCCAAAATACCTTTCATTCCTGTTGCTGCCCGGAAACTTCTCCTTTATCTCCATCGGGAGTATGTGTTTCTGTGACAGGCTGACCATGAAGGCGTCAACGTCGTAGGGGTCGTTCAGCGGCTTCCTTAACACGCCTTTAAGGAACCCGGCGTAAAACAGTTCGTTCATCACCAGCTTCAGAAGGATGCCGCCGTCGAGCCTCCTTATCTCCTGCCTTACACCCGGATCCCAGTCTCCACCCCGGCTGGGTCTTCCGCGTTCACCCTCCCATCTGCCAAAGAATTCGCGGGAGCCGATCTCGGCAAATTCTCCGTTGCTGAGCCGGTACAGGGACCAGTTTATGTTTTCAAAGTTACTGTTCCTGACCTCGGTCAGGGGCAGTGTGCCGTCCCGCGTGTTGGGAACGGCGTAAATTACTCCGATACCCGCGCTGTTCAGAAACTCGGAGACTGCGTGAAACGGCCTGTATTTTTCCCCGAGCAGACTTCTTAGGTCGGTCCACGGACCCGTCTCGGTTCTCATTATGGATGGATGGACGAAGAACGCAAACCGAAACTTGAAGAAATCATGTTCCTTCGGCGAGACCAGCCAGCAGCCCGGCATCAGTTTGTCGCGTGCATCCCCGCCAAAGGCTCCCCTCTCGACTTCCCCGGACAGAACGGTCTGGGCGAGAAGACCCTTCGCCTTATTCTTCGGCCAGAGACCCTCAAGGACGGCGGCAAGTTCTTCCGGGTAGGTCATGACATCACTCTTCCCTTTCCCCCTCTGTGTCCCTCTGTCAACAGCCAGTCGGATGATAAACTTCACGCTTCCGGCCTCCGGGAGAACCCGGCCCGGACGGCGGCCGGCGGCGGGCGGATGGAAGGCGGACCGGGCAGGACGCCGGACCACGGCGCTACATCCATTTGCGCAGCTCGTATTCGAGGTCCTCCTGCAGCCCCTCCTTGGCGAGGTCGAGGTATTCCCGGATCTTCTCCCTGAGTAGCTCGTACCTGTTCTCCTTCTCCCTCACCTTGTGGGCGAAGTTGTCCAGGGCGAGCAGGACCTGTATCACGCCGACTGCGCGCTCCTTCAGTCTCAGCCACCGGTGGAAGGTGCGTCTGGAGATATTATTCTACGTGGACTTGGCGGCCCTGTTCCGGGCGGGTTGGGCGCCTTTGAGGTAGGCGAGTGTCTGCTGGCGCAGGTCGGCGACGAGTTTCCTGAGCTCCTCGATCTCCACGCTCCTCTTTGCGAGCTCCCCGGGTGAAAGAGGCGTGCCGCACCTTGCGCAGTAGTTGGTGCCCGGGGTGTTCTCGGCCGCGCACCTCGTGCATTTGACGGCGGCGAACCCGGGCTTCACTTCAAGCGGCTTCCCCGCCATGACTTTGGCGAGTTTGCGGTTGACGTCGTCGGCGTTGAGGTGTGTGTACACGGAGGGGACGGTGCTCCTCGGGGACCAGCCGTACCTGATCCTCTGCTCGGGCTCGGTGAGGTATTTGGCGGTCTCGGTGGCGGCGCCGTGGCGGAAGGCGTAGAGCGTCACCCGCTTCTTCACGCCCGCCTTCACGGCTGTCTGCCTGAGCCTCTTGAGCCACACGGCGTAGCCCACAGGCATCCCTCTCCTGTAGTTTGACTGCACCACCCACAGCGGGGCTTCGGGGTTGTCCCTGGCGGGGTGGACCTCGAGCCAGCGTGAAACCAGGGACACGGAGGAGAACAGCCCCACCACCCTCGGCCCCGTCTTGCCCCGCACGGAGAGGTAGGCGGCGTCGCCGTCGAAGCGGACGTCGCCCACCCTGATGCCGAGGAACTCGGTGGGCCTGAGCCCCGCCTCGAATTCGAGGGCGATCATCGCCTTGTCCCTGAGCCCCGTGGCCGCCTCGACGAGGCGCCGCGCCTCCTCGGCCGTGATGTAGCTAACACCCCTCCTCCTGTTGGCCTTGACGGCCATCGCAGGCGTCACCCACGCAACCTCGGGGGGAAACGGGGTCACGCGGTCCGTGTTCCCGTGGCGCACATACTTCATGAAGAGCTTGAACACCGAGATCGCCGTCGCCGCGGTCTCCTGGCTGTACCCCCGACTCCTGGAGGAGCCAGCGCATCAGCCGCTCCACCTCCCCCCTCCCCGCCGACGCCGCGGGGACGCCGAGCCTCTCGGCGCACAGCACACTCTTCTCGACGACCGTGGCGAGCCTGATCTTGGAGACACCGCGCGCAGCCATGTGCTCGGCGAAGCCGCGTATGAGCCGCTTATCCCCCTCCGCTAACGGCGACCGCTCAAGCCTGCGGTACGCATACTTCAACGCGGCATCGTAGTCGTGCGTCAGGCTCATACACCAAAGAAATAGTGTTTGGGATTATAACCCTAAAGGAATAAAGCCTCGCGCCGGCGCATTCGGACTTGGGCTAACTTCCGGCCCTAACAATCAGAGTGTTCTCTTTTTGGCTTCTCATGCAGAAATTCGCTGTCTTTTTGACTATTGCTCTAGAGAATTTGGGTTTTGCCACAACCGGTTTCGTTCTACGCGCGCTCGTGGTAAAGTATGTGACGTTGTATTTCTCTTACTGGTGAACGCGAGGCGTATGTTTCTAAATCTAATAATCGTTATAGGGGGGGGTGTTTGGCTTGATACGGAATGCGTGCAAACTTGTCCGATTCGACTATGCAAATTGGGGTTTCTACGGTAAACGGTTGTTATATGTTGCATGCTGATGCATCTAGGTCTCAGTGGCATAGGACTGGCCCGTATCTTAAGGACCAAAGTGTGAACTCGATGACCTACGATATGTCGTCAGACACGATATACGCGGCCACTCATACAGATGGCGTATTCATTTCGCGTAATGGAGGCGATCGTTGGGAGAGGTCAACGGCTGGGCTACATGTGAAGAAAGTATGGACAGTGGCTGTGGACCCGACTGAACCTGCTACAGTATACGCGGGAGCCCACTATGGTCATCTGTTTCGGTCAAAAGATTACGGTGCCACGTGGAGCGAAGTTGTTGGTCTCCACAAAGCCCCGAGACGGAACGAGTGGGGCATCGACTGGGGTTTTGGTACAGTTGGTCTCTGTATACACACCATAAAATTCGACCGTTCCTACCCCGAGCGCATCTACATAATTGCGTCTGGAAACGGGGTATATCGTACCGATGATAGAGGTGAAACGTGGTTATCGCAGAGAGCTGGGACCATGGAGGAATGCCCGGTTGGAGGGATAAAACAGCCGTGGGATAAACCTGAGGCAACTTCTGAGCAAATACTGGCGGGACATTTGACCGCAGTACATTCTTGCGCCCACAAGATCTCTTTATCACCGAGCATGCCTGGAGTGGTTTATCAGCAAAACCACTGCGGTGTATATGTCTCTTCAGATTCAGGCGAAAAGTGGGTAGACCGAAGCTCAGGAAAGGAAACGCGGCATGGTTTCGCAATAGCTTCGGTGAGAAGTCCGGATGGCTCAGACTCCATATTTACCGTGCCTGCCTATCAAGGTAAATGCAAGGAACACAATTCATGCGTTATTGGAAACCTGGAAGTTTTTCGCGGAGACAAACAGGGGACGGAATGGAGGGCTTTGAGAAGTGGTTTACCGACATCTGTTCACAACTGTGTCTTAAGAGACTCAATGACGACCGACTCTTCTGCACCCACCGGTGTCTATTTCGGTACGACCACGGGAGAAGTGTACGGGAGCATCAACTTTGGCGAAAGTTGGCAGTTACTGACCGAGGGTGTAGGCAGGATTCAAGGAGTGGACTCGCTCAAAGGTGGAACCTGAAAACTTGGGCTCCTCAACCAGATTGCAACCATCTGACGCAAATATTGAGTCACCGAGGCCGTTCTTGACCGGTACCGCACAGACCGCTGTGTATTGCTATGAAGAAATGAGCTCCGCGAGAAGTTGGGAGTTCACGTTTCCACCGCTCGCTATACACACGATGGGTTCAACTAGCTGACTGTAGTACTTCTTGGCTGCAGCGAGAGAAGCGGCACCCGCGGGCTCTACGACAGCATGTGATTCCTGTAAAATTTGTTTCATTGCCAGTTTTATTTCATCATCGGACACAGTAAGCGCGCCAGCGAGGTTTTCTTTAAAAAAGGGGATCATGTATTTGAAGACCCTTGTTGTAGCAATTCCATCAGCTATGGTGTGTGGGCTACCAATATCCCCAAGCTCGCCACTGCCAAAGAACTTGGGCAGCGGGTCTGCCCCTTTAGCCTGAACTGCGTAAACTTTGATATCGGGCTTCTTTGCATGTACAGCGATTGAAATTCCGCTTATTAGCCCTCCTCCTCCGACAGGTACCAGTATCGTTTTTGTTTCGCTGAGATCCTCTAATATCTCAAGCCCCACCGTTCCCTGACCTGCGATTACATAGGGATCTCCGAATGGATGTACAAAGGTCATTCCGAGCTGTCGCATTCTGTTATCAGTCATTGAATCCATGATTTCTCGGCTGGGCCGTTTCACAATTTTTGCGCCCATTGACTCCATCGATCTTAACTTGCGCTCCACTGCCGTTTCCGGAACATAAACCGTGCATGGAGACGCGAGTCGCCGGGCGCACCATGCCACTGCTTGGCCGTGGTTGCCAGCTGAGATCGTAACGAAGCCACGCTGTCTTTCTTCCAAGGTCGTTCGGGACATGTGGTTCCACGCTCCCCGAATTTTGAAGCTACCTGTTCTTTGCAGACACTCAAGTTTTAGATAGAGCTTCCCGTCATCATAGCGAGAAGCTGGAACTAAGGGAGTCCGCCAGCTGACTGTCGCTATTCTAACTTTTGCTTCTTCTATGTCAGAGAGCGTAACGTTTGGTATGGTCTTTCTTGCCAGGGTTAGTCGGCAACAATACCCTTTGCCTCTTTATAGGATTGCATTCGACAAGATACTGTAGCTTTGCGGCATTCGTAATTCTAAATTTGCGCAACGCGGCTTTTGCCGAGAATCATTCGCAGGCTCGCAGGCAGCGTTGATGTGGGCAACTTTAGTCGGTGAACTAGGGTCGGCGAGGTTTGTCTGGCGTAACGGACTCGTTTATTGTGTCCCAATGTCGCAGAGAGCCGGCGTCGTTTAGCCGGTACTTGGCGGAAAGGGAACGAATATGCCTTAGCAGCGAGTCCGCGTCAGAGACGACCTTTCCATAGTCGATGCCAACCGCCTCTTCAAGCGTTATTTGCGACTTCTCATATTTCCCAAACTTCAGCACACCTGTTGAAACTCCCAAGAGGCCGGGCCGCAGCAACTCACGGAAAGGAGGATCAACATCGGCGCCCGCTATTCCCTGTATAAATGAGGCAAGCGACACCCGGGTGACGACTCCGGCCGAACATAGCGTTTTCAGTGCATCACAAGCCTCCGTCTGAGTGCAGAAGTACTTGGTTCAACTGCCCGCCTTGTCGGCGTAGATATCGAGCAGCCTAGTCTCATCCGCCTAAATCTTTCCAGTAAATCTGGATTACATAGCTCTAAATGCGAGCGGGTAAGAAGAACTACTGGGAATTCACGTTCTGCCAGAGACAAGAGAGCTCGGTGGGTGAGTTGATACCTTGCCTCGACGGGTTGATGGGGGTCCGACGCGGCGAATAAGAGGACTAGACTTTTTAAAGCGTCCGAGCTCTTTCGCTAGAACCTCAGGAGCATTTACCTTCGCTTTAACGTACAAGCCCCATGGTTTGGTTTTATGGATGAGTTAAGGAGCGTAGCAGTAGACGCATCCGTGGAAGCAACCTCTATTCAGAGATTTGCAGTGTGTCAGCGTGCCCTACCAAAGTTTGGTCTGTATAGGATGCCGTTACAAGTGGCCCCATTGACTACCAGTTTGTGCTGTGGGCCGCATGTGGCCCATCTAGCATCTGCCGGCACACCCTGCAATATCAGTTTAGAAGTTTACTTGCCTCTACCTATTATAGGTGGTGACATGATTGGATTGCTTAGCTTTTGACCTGATTCCATAAAAATGAAAAGAATTCTCTCCGTTTTGTTTTTTGGTGGGTCGATTTTCGGATTAGGCGTCTGGCTGCAATAGGTAACAGCTGGGGGTCAGTAGAACAACCTGTTCTCAGCCCAAAGCATGCGGTGGGAATATGTAGAGGCCGCAGGCGGGATTCGAACCCGCGATTCCCGGCTCCACAGGCCGGTGCGTTAACCATGCTACGCTACTGCGGCCTCAGAGGCAGGTCCAGCAAATCAACGACCGGCTGCTCGTGCCTCATATGGCAAAACTCTTATCTTAAACTGGTATAAAAGCCATTGGACAGCGTGGGCCCGTAGCTCAGCCTGGTAGAGCGGCAGGCTCATAGGCAGGGCCGAGACACCTGACGGTCAAGGGTTCAAATGACCGCAAGGTCTGAAAATCCCTTCGGGCCCACATTCTCCAAAGCAGGTTTCGAAATATATTGGGTAGTGGAAAAGTAGCTGTAGTGGTGATGGTATACCCTCGCGATGTAAACACGGATAGATCTCTGCTTGCAGAAGAAATCAAAAAGAAACTCACTGGTGTAGCTGAGGTAAAGAAAATAGACGAAGAACCGATCGCTTTTGGGTTGGTTGCGCTGAAACTCCACATGGTTGTCCCCGAGGACATAGAGGGTGGCACTGATACCGTGGAATCTGCAATCTCTAGCCTTAATTTGGTTAGCAATATTGAAGTTACGCACGTGTATCGCATATGATTCCTCAGTTGATGGTGCGTAACGCCTTTTATTAGGACACTCCAATCTTAGCATTAGGGTGCTTTACAATGTCCGCCTCCGATAGAGGCGTGGTCCCGCCGCCGCCAGACGAGGGCTCAGTAGTTCTACGCGTAGCGGAAGCGAAGCAGCGAGACGTGGGTAGGAACAAAGTCAGAATAGACTCCGACATCATGTCGAAAATAAACGTAGGTATAGGAGACGTAGTTGAGATTTTCGGCAAGAGAAAGACTGTTGCTATAGTGTGGCCCGCTTATGTTGAAGACAAAGGTACTGATACAATCCGCATGGACGGATTGATCAGGAAGAACTGTGGTGTAAGTATAGGCGACAAGGCGGTGATTCGAAAGATAAGCCCGAAACCATCTGCGTCCGTGAAACTCGCCCCATCGTCTTACTCTATAACTGTGGACCCCCCCTTCATTTCTTACGTCAAAAAGAAGCTTGTCGATTATCCGCTTGTTGAAGGAGATACCGTTCTGATACCAGTTCTTGGTCAAGCGATTTCCTTTACGGTCGTCGCAGTGCGACCTTCAGACGCTGTGATGGTTACTGAGAACACTCAGATTACGATACTGGATAAACCCGCAGAGACATCGGGCGTTCCCAGAGTTACATACGAAGACATTGGAGGAATGAAGGATGTTATTCCGAAGGTTCGGGAAATGATAGAACTACCCCTTAGACACCCAGAGCTCTTTAAGCGGCTCGGGATCGAACCCCCCAAAGGCGTTCTCCTGTACGGCCCTCCCGGCAGTGGCAAGACGTTGCTAGCAAAAGCAGTGGCAAACGAAACCGATGCGTATTTTGTCGCAATTAATGGCCCGGAAATTATGAGTAAATTTTACGGGGAAAGCGAACAAAAGCTTCGTGAAGTGTTTGAGGATGCTAAGAAGCATGCACCGGCCATAATTTTCATCGACGAACTTGATGCGATCGCTCCCAAACGTGAGGAGGTTACTGGAGAGGTTGAACATAGGGTTGTGGCACAACTTCTGACTTTGATGGATGGTCTGGAAGCAAGGGGAGACGTGATAGTGATTGGTGCGACGAACAGAGCTAATGCACTAGATCCTGCCCTCCGAAGACCAGGAAGGTTCGATAGGGAGATAGAAATCGTTCTCCCAGACAAACAGGGAAGAAACGAGATACTTCAGATCCATACGAGGAACATGCCCTTGGAAAAGGACGTAGATTTGCGTCGATTGTCCGACATGACTCACGGATATACTGGCGCTGACTTGGCTGCCCTGTCTCGTGAGGCAGCAATGAAATCCCTGAGACGGTACCTACCTGAAATAAACATAGAGCAGGAGAGTATACCTCCTGAAATTTTAGAAAAGATGACAGTCAAAATGGAAGACTTTTCGTCAGCATATAAAGAAGTCGTTCCAACAGCCCTGCGGGAAGTCTATATTGAGACCCCAGAAGTTCACTGGGAAGAGATAGGAGGTCTCGAAGATGTGCGGGAGCTAATGAAAGAGTCCGTCGAGTGGCCGCTCAAGACGCCAGATGTCTTCGACAAATTCGGAATAAAGCCGACAAAGGGGCTTCTCCTATACGGTCCTCCTGGAAGTGGGAAAACTCTTATTGCAAAAGCTGTTGCGACTGAAAGCGAGGCCAATTTTATAACGATAAAGGGTCCTGAAGTCTTCAGCAAGTGGCTAGGGGAATCTGAGAAAGCAATTCGTGAAGCATTCCGGCGCGCCAGACAGTCCGCCCCATGTATCATCTTTCTTGACGAGCTTGATTCTATTGCGCCCGCAAGGGGCTCTGGATACGAGGATTCCGGGGCAACGGAACGGGTGGTGACCCAGCTTCTTACAGAGCTTGACGGAATAGAAAAGCTAGAGAACGTAATAGTGATAGGCGCTACCAACAGGCCAGACATTTTGGATCCGGCTCTGCTTAGACCAGGAAGGTTGGATCGACTGGTTTATGTCGGGCCTCCTGACCCGCAGTCAAGACTCGAGATTTTCAAGATATACACAAGGAAGATGCCGCTGGCAAGTGACGTCAATTTCGAGAATCTCACCGACATGACAGAGGGCTATAGCGGGGCAGATATTGAGATGTTGTGCAGAGAAGCAGCTTTAAGCTCGCTTCGGGAGAACAGGGGGTCCGAGAGCGTATCCTGGGAGAACTTCGAGCAAGCAATGAAAATAGTGCGTCCCTCGATTACCGATGAGATGATAAAATACTACCGAATGTGGGGCGAGAGAGCAAGGCAAATAAGAGGCAAGGAACAGCCGCTCATGAACTTTGCCTGAGGCTGGCTTCTTATGGTTAACCAGTTGTTGAAGACTGAGAGCCCCGAGCGCTTTGTCTATGAATTGCTTTGTGAGAAGTCATCTGCTACGGAAAGTGAGATTTATGAGATACTTTCCAAAAAGCTTGATGGCGTATCGAAACCGCGCGTCAAGCTCGCTATAATGCGTCTTGAAATGGCAGGAATAGCAAATACATACGAAAGAAAGGAGAATGAACTAGTGGTCGCGCTCGCCGAGAAAGACTGATTTCGAAATGGGCGTCGACCTAGGTGGGCTCGTGCCTAAGAAGGTCGTGGAGTTCGAAGACCTTCCGAAGACGAGCGTTGCCATTGACGGTTATAACGCCTTGTACCAGTTTCTTTCTGTTATTAGACAGCCGGACGGCTCTCCGCTAGTGAATGAAAGAGGTGAAGTGACGAGCCACTTACAGGGGTTGTTCAATAGGACTACGAGGCTATTGGAGCATGGCATAACGCCAATCTATGTTTTTGACGGCAGAATAATTCCCCTAAAAGAGAAAGAGCTAAAGGCCCGAAAAGAGCGGCGAGAGTTAGCCGACAAAGAAGCCAAAATTGCGCTTGCCACCGGCGATCTTAGACGGGCATACACCAAAGCAATTCAATCGACGTCACTAAGTCGGGTTATGGCAGAGCAAGCGAAGAAATTGCTCAGACTTTTGGGCGTCGCAACCGTCGACGCTCCCTATGAGGGCGAGGCGCAGGCCGCGAAGATTGTTATCGATGGGAAAGCTGAGTTCTGTGCGAGCCAAGATTATGACAGCCTGCTCTTCGGCGCCCCACGGCTAATTCGAAACCTGACGCTTGCGGGCCGAAGGAGATTGCCCTATGGGAAAGGCTTTGTCGAGGTCAAGCCAGAGTTGATTTTGCTTTCAGACGTTCTAAGTGAACTGGGACTTACGCGGCTTCAACTAATTGAGATTGGAGTTCTCTTAGGGACAGACTATAACGCCGGTTTCAAGGGAATAGGACCCAAGACCGCCTACAAATTGATCAAGCAGAGGGGAGGTCTGAATGCGGCGCTCGCTGCCAAGGGCCTACGGGCCGACTACGATTTAGAAGCGATTTTAGCCGAGTTTCTAAATCCAAGAGTATCAGGAGATTACGACGTTACCCATGGGAAGCTCGACAGAGAGGCTGTGATACAAATGTTATGCGAAGAGAACGGATTTTCCTTGGAACGAGTTAGTGCATCACTGAATCGGCTCGAAAAAGTATTCAAGTCTGCGAACAATCAGCCATCTCTCGAAAAGTGGTTCTAAACGGTTTGAGAATCGTCGGGCCAGTAGATTTTCCGCCTTAGTGAAACGAAGGAGCAAAGCATGAGCCTCGATTCAGATATTCGTCCATCCTCTTTAGTTGCTTTTATGAGCTCTTGCACTCCAGGAAGCCCGAATGGGTAAAGCATTACGCCCGTATTTGCAAGTTGTTCGTATAGCTTGTGTGGCTTCTCCGTGATTGAGGCGGTCACATATATTCTGTCGAACGGAGCCTGTTCCGGAAGGCCATTATATCCATCTCGAAGATACAGGTGAAGAGCAACCTTTTCAGTTTGTATCATTTCGAGCCTTTTTCGCGCGTTGTTGAATAGCTCAGAGTCTATTTCGACGCTGCATAGTTCACCTCCCCCGAGATAGTCTAGCGCGGTCATCGTGACCGCTGCATGGTAGCCAGAGCCAGTCCCTATCTCAAGCACCTTGACACCTTGCCGAAGTTCGAGTTCGTCCAGAAATATAGCAACCATGTGTGGGGCTGATATGGTCTGGTTGCTTCCGATACGCAGAGGAACGTCTGAGTAGCACTCTTCGAGGCTCGTAGCGGGTTCAGCGTAGCGCTCTCTCTCTACATTGAGGAGGGCATGTTTCGTATAATCTCTCTTCAGTATTGATTCCCGAATCAAGTCGTTCACAAGTTTCGACCTTAAATCCCTGCTCTCAGCCGAACTAACCATAATGTGTCTATGCGTAAATTTTCATGCTTACGGGCACAAAAACGTTCTTGCGTTGCATCCAACAACTCTTGAGTTCACGAGAGAGTTGTGGCTTGGCACAAGAGGAGATTGCATTGTGGCCATCAATTCCACGCTTTCAGCGGGTGAACTTCCTCGTGAGGCTAAGAGGCTCATTCAGAGATCGGACTCGAATATAACTTTCGAACTCTCGTGTGACGAATACAAGGACGTGATTGAGGCGAAGGGCAGCTCAAGCCTAGGGCTCTCGGACAAGACTAGCATGGTTATCCGTAAGAGCGGCTTCGCCTCGTCCAGAACTGTAGCAATACTGGCCAACAAGGCAGCAGCAGATCTTAACCGGGATATGGTAGCCAACCTTCGCGCTGGAGCCCGACTTGATGTCGCTATGCTGATTTGTGCTCCGAAACTCCGACATCAACTCTGAAAATCCATTTCCGGGTAGCATATTCGAATACCGGGGTTGTTTTATCCAGACTCACCCGACCGCTTTTGCTTCGGAAAGCATCTAAAAGTGTCTTAGCGAGTACACTCCTATCGATGCCACCTACATACATGTGGATTTTACAATTTGGCTTTCCCAGACGAAGAGCCAACTGTGCAAATTGGAGTGAGCCAAATGGCAGATTCATTATTATCCTGTCGTATGCTTCTTTGTTTTGAAAATCACGTATATCTTGGCAGAATACCCGTACAAGCTCCTCTAGCCCGTTCAAAACGACATTCTTCTTAAGAGAGGCACATGCGTAATTATTAACATCTACACAGTCAACGGACGCTCCCGAGAATTTGGCGATGGTGAGCCCGAACGGTCCGACGCCCGCAAACATATCAAGAACCGTCTCATCGCGCCGTACCATCTGTGCTATCCTTAACCGCTCTACGTTCAGTCTTGGATTGAAGTACGCCCTTGTAACGTCAATCCAAAACCCAAGGCCGTTCTCTCTGTGTAAGGTCAGAGAGGTGCCATCTCCATCAACGAGCCTTAATCGTGGTACGCGTTCAACCCCCTCTGTCTGGCCTACTTTTACAAATACACGCCTTATGCCGGTGTGCAATAGCCGTATCTTTTTGGCCTCACGCGAATAACTTATTCCCCTTTTTCCCGCCTTGATAATGCAGATGTCGCCAATCACATCGAACGGAAGTATGGGCTCGGGCTTGGCCTCACTCTTTTTCAATTTGGCACCGGTGAATTCAATGGATGGCGTGAACTTACTTCTGAATTTTCTTGCCACTGGAAATAATACAAAGCCTTTTCTGTACGTCTTGCTCGGTGCGTAGCCTCTGAGCAGCAGATTCGCCGACTTAAGATATTTTCTGAGCCGTTCTGCGTATCTGACTTCAACAACGGCGCAGAGAACCACAGAACATCTAGCTTAGCTCGTCATGAACGCTTAAAAATTAGTCTAACTCACTTCCCCCGGCTCGAATGAGAGAGGGAGTCTTCTCGGATGGACGGACGGTATCGATCAGCGGGAACTTGGAAGAAATCCGCGACTTGGGTGGTTTGAAGTTTGCTATAATCCGTGACTTTGAGGGGCGAGTTCAAGTCGTGCTTAGCAAGAAATTTTCAGACCCACAATTAATGAGTGCGCTTGACTCTACACCGCGAGAGTCAGTCGTGAGGGTTGAGGGTGTGTGCAGATCCGATGCCCGTGCCCCATCGGGCTTCGAGCTAAAACCCACAAAATATGAGGTTATATCACGCGCACAATCACCTTTGCCAATCGACGTCGCTGGAAAGACTGAGACTAGCCTCGATTTAAGGCTGGACTGGAGATTTCTAGATCTTCGAAGGCCCGAGGTTTCGGCGATCTTCAGAATACAGAGCAAGCTGGGCTTGGCTGTGCGCAAATTCTTTGAGGATAGGAATTTCTTCGAGATCCATACTAGCAAGATTGTGGGGCAAGCGACCGAAGGAGGAGCCAACGTGTTTCCAATCTTTTACTTTAAACGTTCTGCGTATCTAGCTCAGAGTCCTCAGTTTTACAAGCAGATGATGATAGCAGCTGGTTTCGAAAGAGTCTGGGAGATGGGCCCAGTGTTCCGCGCCGAACCCCATCATACGCCACGCCATATATGCGAATATGTAAGTATAGACCTCGAGATGGGTTACATCAAGACCTATGACGATGTGATGCGGACTGTTGAAGACTTGATGGTGAGCTGCATAGCATACTTATTGGAAAACGCTCAGGATGAGATCGCCGTGCTTACCTCCACCCAGGCCATGGGTGAGGAGATAAGCCTTCCAGCGAAGCCATTTCCTAGGGTGAGTATGCGAGAAGCTTACTCGATGCTGGCTGAGCGTGGATTGAGTATACCTTATGGGTCGGACTTAGATCCGGCTGGCGAAAGGGCTCTAGGGGAAGCAGTCAAGGAAAAATACGGTAATGAATTCGTGTTTCTTACGGAGTTTCCCTGGAGTGTAGCCCAGTTCTATCATATGCGTAAGGAGGATGAACCAGATTGGACTAATAGAGCCGACCTGATATTTCGAGGTTTGGAGCTCTGTACGCTTGCCCAAAGAGAGCATCGATACCACACTCTTGTCGAGCAAACTAAGGAGAAAGGGCTCAACCCTTCGGATTTTGAGTTCTACCTTAATTTCTTTAAGTATGGCGTGCCACCTCATGGTGGAGGGGCCCTAGGGATTGAGCGCATTGTAATGCAACTGCTCGGTCTGAAGACCATCCGAGAGGCGGTTCTCTTACCGAGAACTCCTGAGCGGCTTACACCATGAGTCTGCAGACTGCCGAATATAACAGAAGCTTTACACAATATTGACCGCCACTGTTAGGTTTCCGACTTTATCTCGGTGGGTTCTCCAGCGCACAATCCTTAATAATGAACGATTCGGCAATTCGGGGTCACGCAGGTATCTCGCGGGCCCGTAGCTCAGTATGGTAGAGCAGTGGACTCTTAATCCAAAGGTCGAGGGTTCAATTCCCTCCGGGCCCGCATCAAACAAGTTATACCCCAGCGCTGTAATTAGGAGTGCAGGTAGCGAAGGTTTGTCTCAAGGCACAGGCAGCGGGCCCTGCCGGACGATTCCTCAATATGCACCCAATTCGTGTCAAACTAGGAGCGAGATAGGTGCCAGTGATTATCACAATTCAGGTTACAATCAGCCATGAGGTGGGCTCGCCCGGATTTGAACCGGGGACCTCCACCATGTCAAGGTGGCATCCTAACCAGACTAGACGACGAGCCCCCGCCACAGGAATACTGGGTACATGTGAGGATGATATAAAGACTGTTTAATGATGGGTCGGATGTTACCGACAATATAACCCAGGTTGTCTCGAGTCAGAAAAAACAGTTCTGTTCCGGCTAAGCCAGATGAAAATTCAGTTTCCAAATTCATTGTCCCAGCAGGCCACTTTCTTCTGTGCAATTAGAAGGCCCCAAGCTTGGGTTACCGGGGCTGTAATAGACGTCATATGAAAGTTTCGGATTGCGAATTTCTAAATGTTAAGAATGCATGCGCCACCGGCTCCGTGGTAAGAGTTAATCTATGGGCAAAATCCCCGCCTACTAAAGGATAATGGCAACCCGCAGTTTTGAGTCGACTGAGATTTTCAATGCCGCTGTGGCGGGGAGATACCTCCAACGAGGAGGAGTGCCAGGCTAGGTTACACTCTAAATTACTTTTCCAGACTGCACGCGCCAATTGAGGGTACAGGGGCTTCTTAATCTCGGTGATGGAACGCTCCGGAAAGTGCGATCTTAAGGCCCTCTTTAATATACGGCCCCGGGTATGCATGCGGCTCCAGCATGTTTAGCGGTAGTTTGGAATCGCGTCCAGAAATAAATAAAAAACTGCCGATTAAGAGCCTCGGGCGGGATTCGAACCCGCGACCCACAACTTACAAGGTTCAACCGGCCGAAGCCGTCTGTTGCTCTACCGGGCTGAGCTACCGAGGCACTTGAACGTCAGGCACCGCGGAGAATTAAAGCGTTTGCAAAAATCTAGGATCCTACATAATTTTTC
>JAJYZJ010000059.1 GCA_021800035.1 archaeon | reverse complement strand
TGTAGCCCACTGCACTGGCACCAAGGCTCACGGCCTCATCCACAGAGCAAATCTGCCTTGACACAGGCTCTCCACGCGGGAGGTTGCTCTTCCCGTTCACCTTCAGAATGAGCGGGACTTTCCCGTCATAATACTTTTCGGCTATACCCTTCTGAAGCACTACGCCGCTATAACCACCCTTTCCGGCAATCTCAAGTATAAATGACGGGTCGCAATTTTGCTCATTGAAGTCGGTTGGTCCGTGTTCCAGTCCTTGGTCGTATGCGAGAAGCAGGCTTCTGCCATCCCTGAGAAATTTGTCCATCGTGGCTGTCATAAATCTCCAGCCGCTCTCAAACAATAAAAGGCTTGCCTCAGGCTTATGCGCAACTGCGTGTCAGCGTTATCAAATGCAAAAAGCGCTCGAACTGGTATCGTCTGTGGATGAGCGACTGGGCAAATTGTTTGTCGAGTTCGAGAAGGAAGTCGGACCATTGCTTGATGCGCTTCCTCAATCTCTGGGCTCAGCGGGTAGCAGGAATATCTATGGAGAGGACCAAAAAAGAGCAGACGTTCTTTCGAACGATCGGTTTCTTGAGGCCTGCAGACGCTCCGGGGTAGTCTCCACAATAGCGACCGAGGAGCTCGAAAGACCTGCAAGGCTAGCAGAAAGCGGGCTCTCGGTTGTGATGGACCCTCTTGACGGCAGTTCCAACTTGGAATCAAACAATCTGATGGGCACTATTGTGGGGGTATACGAAACGCTTGATTTCCCGCTGAAACCTGCAGACCAGCTTGCAGCGTTCTACTTTCTCTATGGCCCCTACTCCAGCTGCGTCTTTGCGGCAAAGCACGAAGTGACTGAGATGGTCTGGATTCGAGGAAACGAACACACTGGCTTCCGGCTCATGCGCGGCTCATTGAAAATTGCTAATTCTGGGGGGGTCTACGGAATAGGCGGAGCGCGTTCAAAGTGGTCCGACAAGCTCCACGAGCTATCGCGTGAATTCGATGCAAAGGGATTGAAACTCAGGTACGGAGGATCATTTGTGGGCGATTTCAATCAGGTGGTCCACTATGGCGGAATCTTCGCCTATCCTGCGACTGCAGACGCAAAAAACGGAAAGTTACGAGCGCTTTACGAGGCGGGCCCAATAGCCTACATAGCACATGCGGCTGGTGGACTATCGTCAGATGGGGCGACGAATATCCTTGCAAAAGAGATTGAGTCTCCGGAAAAACGAACGCCGGTATTCGTCGGGTCAGCCGGGCTTGTCAAGAGAGTCGAAGAAGTCCTGAGACGTGACAGTTTCATTGGCTAGAGGACGGGGCGGAGAGGGGGGAAGGAACGGGCGGTCAAGCAACGTGTTCCTTCCTGAAATTATGTAGCCAGTGTGGAACACTCCAGAAGTCTTCGGCCGTGTTGCGTTTGGTTTGGCATCCATAAAACGCTGAATCAGTTCGAATGCCTCGACCCGCACGTAGCCCGCCTGTAGCAGAGCGCCGACGGTTCTTTCCACCTGGTTCATGGTCGGTACAAAGGCTAGAAAGTGCCCGTCTGGCCGCAGGTTGCCTTTGAGCGAGGTTACCCCAAGCCACGGGCTGGGCATGTCAAGAACAAGGGCGTCCAGCTGATTCTGTTTTGCCCCCTGAGTGACATCGCAGAGCTCGAGCGTCACCCTGTTCTCCAAGCCCCTCATCCTGAGATTCTCTCTCGTCCTCTCTATTGACGACTGCCTGACATCGAAACCGAAGACATGACCTGATTCCCCCACGGCAGCTGCAAGGTAGCAGGTAAGAGCGCCGCTTCCAGTTCCTGCTTCAAGCACGCGCTTTCCTTCTCTGATGTCGGCCCAGACCAGTATTGCCCCGGCATCCTTTGGATAGATGAGCTGGGTAGTGCGGCTCAGTTTTTCTGTATAATCCCTGAAGGCGGGCCTGAGCACAAGGAAACTCTGGCCCGTGCTCGTCTTTAGCTCAGTGCCATAGGGTTTGCCAATTAGGTCAGACATCTCGATATAGCCCAAATCTGTATGAAATCTGGAACCGGGAGTGGCCCTTGCTAGATAACTGCGCCTGCCCATTATTATCAGCAAATCGGCGTCTGGCCGCACACCCAAAACCATGTCAGTGTCCAAGTCCAAGTCCGGAACTGGGGCTCCAGTGTATACCCGAATATTAGGGATTGCACAGAGCGGGTTCACTCAGGACTAGTGCTTGTGTGTCAGGGGTCGCCAGCGGGGCTGCGTAGTCACGCTCGCGCGTTCGAGATAATGAGGCGGGCGCTCCTGAAATCTGAGTTGCGATAGAATGATGCCTGATTCCGTTTCCCGTGCAGGGTTTACCCGGTCCCAAGCGCGCGCTCGAAGCAGATTCACCTCGAAATGGAAAGAGAACATAGCGTGCGGCTTCTGCTGCCCGTCGGGCCTCGCGGCAGTAACACCCGCCCAAGCCGAACCTTCTTATATCGACGGTCGCCTGTCGCGCGAAAGAGATAAATTAGGGACTATTCTACGGCAATAGAATAGTCCGATGCCCAGCATTCGAGTAGCTGTAATAGGCGTAGGTAACTGTGCGTCTGCTCTGGTCCAGGGGGTAACTAAGTCAAATGAGGAGGGAGGGAGCCTGGAGGGTCTGAGCTTCGAAAAACTGGGTGGCTACTCTCCTTCCGATATAGAGTTCGTTGCGGCTTTCGACGTAAACAAGCAAAAGGTAGGGCACGATCTGGGCGAAGCGATTTTTGCGCCCCCAAATAACACCCTCAAGATCACGTCCGGTCTCAAGCTCGGTGTAGAAGTAAAGAGAGCACCGGTGCTGGATGGGCTCGGTAAATATCTCAAAGAAATGATAACCGTTGACGAACGGCCGGAGGTGGACGTGGCGGCCGCTTTGCGGGAATCACGTGCCGACGTCGCCATAAACTACGTGCCCGTGGGCAGCGAGCGCGCCGCGCGCTTCTACGCGGAGGAATGCCTCAAGGCGGGAGTGGCCTACGTGAATGCCATGCCCACGTTCATTGCGTCTGACCCCGAATGGGAGAAAAAATTCAGGGAGCGAGGAGTGGCCATCATAGGTGACGACGTAATGAGCCAGTTTGGTGCAACTGTGCTCCATAAGACGCTTGCGAGGCTCATGGTAGATAGAGGTGTCAGGCTCAAGCAGACTTACCAGCTCAACGTGGGTGGAGACACGGACTTTGCGAACATGATAGAAGAGTCGAGGTTGAAGACGAAGAGGATAAGCAAGACTTCTGCGGTTCAGTCACTCATCCCTTACAACGTGCCGACAAGAATAGGCCCATCAGATTATATCGAGTTCCTTGAGAATCGTAAGTATGCCTATATCATGCTTGAAGGGACCTATTTCGGCGGCGCCCCGGTCAAGCTCGAGCTCAAACTGGAAGTCTGGGATGCCTATAACAGCGCAGGGGTAATGATTGACGCAGTGCGCGCGGCAAAGCTTGCGAAGGACAGGGCTGTCAGCGGGGCTGTCACTTCAGCTGCTGCGTGGACCATGAAACACCCGCCAATTCAGATGCCCTACGAAGAAGCGAAAAGAGCAATCACGGAGTTCGCGGAAGGTAAGCGGGAGCGCTAGCCGCGCCGGGCACAGTCAGCCCTGAACGCTTTTTGGCTGCTGGGGGGAGGCGGGTTTGGCGTTGCTCCAAATATGCGCAAAGTAGGTGTCCGCGATATCCGCAAGCGCTGAGTGCTTGGCCCAGATTGCAGACGCGCTCTTGTTTCCTCCAAGAAAGATGAGCGCTCCCGATTTGTCCGCAATTATTCCGCCTCCGAATAGCTTGTCGACCACCCTTACTTCGGTGTCGCTTGGGTAGCTATCTGCGAGTTTCCTTGCAACCTCGGCGGAAGTGAGCAGCCTGAGTTTTACCGGTGACGATTCCACCTTTTTGCGAAATATCGCGACGAGCTCTTCGAAGCCCGAAGGCAGTGTAGGTAAGGCGATTTCTATTTCTCGCTCGGCATCGAAAATCATGCTCATGGCCTTTGCCACTATTTTGTCCATTCCGGATATGACCCACACCTGCGGCCTGTCGGCAGGGTCCTGTGCTTCAAAAAGCGGCTCAAGCTCTTCGATCGCCGCTTTCTCCGCTGCGGCAAACTGCGAATCTATAAAATTCCTGTGAATCCTGATGGCTTCCCTTGGCGGGCGTGGCGAGTACTTCTTTGGGTGGCCCTCGGTTTCAACCAGCCATCCTCTTTCAACGAGCTTCTTCAGTGCAGAATATACCTTTCCGTACGGGACGCCGCTTCCCTGCGCGAGAAGCTTTGCATCGCCTCCGCCGCTACTCAGACATGCATAGTAGAGCTCGGCTTCTGACTGAGAGAGCCCGAGCGCTCTCAGGTGATGAACCGGTGCGTTTGTTTTTGCCAATCTGAGTCTGGGATTTTGACCTGCTCTACAGATATAAAGATGAGTTCACAGGGCGTTACGTCAAAGGATTGCCAGGTTAGCGGTTTAGGGCATCGAAACAAAACCTAAATAGCCTGAAAGCCTCATTCGCACGAGCGTAATGGGCGGAAAGGGCAAGAAGGGAGTTGCTGCGATTGAGAAGCAGCAGGCGAGAGTCACTGAAGATTCGAAGAAAGACAAGAAACGCGACAAGAAGGGAGGAGAGAAGGGCCAGCAGAAAGCAATCTATCTCGTGAACGAAGCGAAGGGCGAGATTCAAAAACAGATAAAATCAGGTTCATACTACACGCTTTACGACGTAGCTTCAAGATTGAACATTCCCCTTGGTCTTGCGAGAAAGGCCGTGAGGGAGCTCGAAGCCAGCGGAAGCCTCAGACAGGTTTCCAAGTCGGGCAACTCCAGGCTTTTCCTGGCGGTCTAGGGGCTTGAGGCTGGTCAGGCGCTCAAGCTCAAGGATAGCCCTGCTCGTAGACTCCAGCCTCAACTCTTCCTCTGGCTCGAAGCTGAAACAACTCAAGTGCGCGATCTACGCATTTTCCGTGGACGAGCTCAGATTTTTCAGGCCAAACCGAGTGATTGATTCGCTGAAACGCTTCGCCGTGATTGGGGTTCTCGAAAAGAGATCCCAGTATGAGGGACTCTGGGGAAAGGGGTTCGAGGCGCTTGCGAGCTCATTTTACGTTACCGGCTTCAGGCCGCTTCTCGTGGATTTTATTTCGGTTGGTCCATGGGTGGACGTTCCCAGAATATCTGAAGTGCTCAGGAGAGCCTATTTCACCGGGATACTGGAGGAACCGGTGTTTGAAGTCTAGCCCAAGCCGAATTTGAGGTAGCGAAGTTGAAACACAGGAAAATACTCTTGGTGCTTGCGGACGGGATTGGAGACAGGCCGAGCCGCAGGCTGGATGGTATGACGCCGCTTCAGGCCGCCCAGACTCCCAACATTGATGAAGTCATGCACAGCGCCACATGCGGCCTGCTTTATCCCATAGCCCCCGGAGTCACTCCAGGAAGTGACACTTCGCACCTTTCTCTTTTCGGCTACAACCCCTATGAATTCTACCGGGGGAGAGGGCCGTTTGAGGCCGTGGGCGCAGGTATCGATGTCAGGCCGGGCGACGTTGCGTTCAGGGGAAACTTTGCAACTGTTGACAGTGATTTGACTGTGACCGATCGCAGAGCTGGGCGCACACTCGATGAGGCAGGCAAGCTTGCCGCATTTCTTTCCTCTGAGCTCAAGCTCGAAGGAGTCGAGGTTATTATCAGACAGACGACGGAGCACAGGTTTGCAGTGGTGCTCAGGGGCGACGGACTGAGCGACGCAGTTTCGGATACAGACCCGCACGCGCCAGGAGAAAAATTGCTGGCATCCCATCCCACTGCAACCAGCCCGGATGCGCG
The DNA here is from genome assembly GCA_021800035.1 of archaeon. Lineage (GTDB taxonomy): Archaea > Thermoproteota > Thermoprotei_A > Marsarchaeales > Marsarchaeaceae > JAKAWJ01. Next base: position 5,085 of record JAJYZJ010000059.1, on the reverse strand, counting down.
CAGGACGGCCGAGATTGTGAACCAGATTACCGCAATCGCGCACGAAAAGCTGGATGAGCACGAACTGAACCAGTTGCGTCGCTCGAGAGGGTTACCCAAGGCAAACGCGATACTGCTCAGGGGAGCTGGTTCGGTGTCAACGCTTCCGAGCTTCTCAAGCAAGTATGGCCTCTCGGGCTTTTGTGTAACAGGGACAGCCATGATCCGGGGATTTGCTCGAATGGCTGGATTGACAGCTCCGTTGCTTGAAGGAGCGACTGGCGACTCAAAGACTGACGTCGGTGTAAAGGCAAAAGCAGCGATTAAAGCGCTGCAGGCCCACGAGTTCGTGTATGTCCACTTCAAGGCTACTGACGCAGCGGGCCACGACAGGAATCCTGAGCTAAAGGTCGAAATGGTGCAAAAGCTGGACCAGCTGGTAGGGCTACTTCTGAACGAGCTAGGAGATGACGTAATACTCTGCGTGTCAGGCGACCATTCGACGCCCGTGGACCTAGGGGAACACTCAGCCGATCCAGTTCCTATTCTGATTCGGGCTCCCGACGTCTATCCCGAAGGCTCTAGATTCACTGAGCGATCCTGTGCATTCGGGGGCTTTGGTAGATTAAAGGGTGCATATCTTATGCCCATCTTGCTCAACCACTCTAACAGGATAACGAAATATGGGGAGTAGGCAGGGATCAAGCTCGAACGAGCTCGACGCAGAGGCAAGGCGTCCGAGCTGAATACCGAGCCGATTCAGGCGCTGCGCACGATTGCGGAGCTCGCCAGATCGCGCGGGCACAGAGTGACCGCATTCGTCGATGACGCGGGGTTGGAGAGCCTGCTCACAGCGGGCATTCTCGGAGAAAGAGGTGCCCTGATTGGGGCCGACCGGTCCTCTCTTCGCCTCCCCGAACGCACGCTCGTGCTCGGGCACAGTCAGTATGCGCGCCTTCTGGGCAGTTCAATCGACTACGTAGTGTATGATGCCAGAGTTTACTATGACCCGAACTCGCTCGCGGCATCTGCCGACAGCGTGCGCGGCGGCGGAGTCTTTGTAGTCCTTGGCTCCACCCTGAACAAACCGGTTTATCGGCCGATTGCAGAGGATTCCTTCCGAGGAGTTCTCATTGAAAGATTCAGGAGGTTCGTGAGCGAAAGCCACTTTTACGTCAGTCTGGAAAGCGGCAAAACGGAGCTCGACGTGGCGAGGGCCGAGCTGCCCAGACCTTCCGTTCCCAAAGACAGACGGTTTCTCACCAATGATGAACAAAGAATCTTTTCTGAAATCTTGAACTGGCTAAGTGGAAACTCTCCTCGGGGATTGCTCCTTTTCTCAAGGCGGGGACGGGGGAAGTCCGCAATTCTGGGCATGGCCCTTGCCGCACATCTCGCAAGCCACTCCGGGGAATCGGTTCAGCTGACATCATCCGCGAGCTCAAATCTGGAGACATTGCTCTATCACTTTCAGCGCTCGCAGGGTCATCCAGAGAGATCCAGCAAGGGAGAGACTGGGGGGGAAAGTAAGGAGCGAGAAACGCCACTTCAGACCGTGGCAGCCTCGAGAGTGCGAGCTGATTCGCTGGTCGTGGTCGATGAGGCTTCGAGTGTTCAACTGAACCAACTCTTGGAGATTGCCGGCAAGGCTTCAAGATTCATTTTTTCGACGACAACCTACGGCTATGAGGGAAGTGGCAGGAGCTTTCAGATCAGGTTGCAATCTCGCCTGAGGGAAAGGAGAATAGCAACAGCCGAGCTCACCATGACGCAACCGGTTCGTTACTCCGAAGATGACCCACTCGAGTGGGCGCTCTCAGAAACTTTCTACTTTGAGCACAGCAGAGGGTCAGATGGTTCAATGCTTCCGCTTCTCGGGCTCAGCGCTGAATACAAAGAGCTCTCTCCTTCCGAGCTCGCTACACTGGGAGATGATCAGCTCGGCGCAATTTATCGCGTGCTCACGGAATCTCACTATCGGAATGAGCCGCGCGATCTGGGCTATATTCTTGAATACAGGAAGGGGAGAACTGCGGCGCTCTTCCTTGGCGAGACGCCAGTCGCGGTCGCTTGGCTTGTGTCCGACGGACCGATCTCGGTTCAGCAGGTCAGGGCCGCGAGACGCGGAGGCAGTCTTCCCGGCGACCTTATCAGCGAGCGGATGGCCGTACGCACAAGAATTGCCGGGGCCGGCTCGCACAGCGGAGTGAGAATCTCGAGAATTGCAGTACTTCCGGACCTCCAGAAACGAGGCCTGGGCACGTCGCTCCTCCAAAACATCGAGGTCAACCATACTGGTAAGCTCGACTGGATTGGGGCGTCGTTCGCAGCAGAGCCCGATGTGTGCAGTTTCTGGGCAAAGAGCGGATACAGGTTTGTTGGATTGTCCTGGAGAGCCCCGGCCTTTGCAGAGTACCCTTCCGCATTCTGCGTGAAGCCCCTGTCCCCCGCCTTCGCGCAGTGGCTGGAAGAGGCGGCGCCCGAGTTCAGAGATCACATGCTCACGCTGCTCCCGACTACAACAGTGCCCGAGAGCGCACTCGCCGTAATGCTATCCACGCTAGCAGATGTATCTCCGCCAGGCGAGAAGGACCTTGAGTCTTTGGAGGAGTTCGTTTCGTGGGACGTGCCGGTAGAGCTTGTTCTCCCCAGCCTGCGAAGGTGTACCTTCAAGCTGGCGCGAGATTTGCAGAAGCGAGAGCTTGGGTTGCTCGTAGGCGCTCTCAGGCGGAAGCTTTCCGCGTCAGAAGAGAAGACGCTCAAAAAATCTGTCGCGAGGGTTTTGGGTAAGATTTATCACGGCTAGGCCGAAAGCTCAGCCGAACAGAATGCCGAAGCTTTCTGTCGCGATAGTGGGCTACGGTACCATTGGAAAAAGAGTCACAGACGCGGTGAACCTGCAGTCAGACATGAGAGTCGTGGGGATGGTGAAAACGAAGCCCGATATCTTTACGAGAGCCGCCGTAGAGCGGGGCATTCCGCTTTACTCGGCAACAAAAGAGGGCCTTCGGGCCTTCAGCGAGGCCAAAATAGATGTGCAGGGCTCGATTGGAGATTTGCTTTCGAAAGGAGGTGTTGACATAGTAGTCCATTGCGCGGCAGAGGGTTCAGGAGAAAAAAACAAACCGCTTTACCAGCGCGCCGGCCTCAAAGCGATATTCCAAGGGGGCGAAGAGCCTGAAATAGCTGAGGCTTCTTTTGTCGCGGAAGCGAACTACGACGAAGCTGTGGGCAGGCAGTTTGTAAGGGTTGTATCATGCAACACCACCGGACTGGCGCGCACCGTTTCTCGTGTGCTGCGGGTTTCTGGAATAAAGAAGCTCAGGGCGACGATTGTAAGAAGGGGCGCAGACCCTTTCGAATCCAAGAAGGGCCCGATTAACGCGCTCCTGCCCAATCCCTCCAGGCTGCCAAGCCACCATGGGAGGGACCTGCAGACCGTTCTGCACGGGCTTCCTGTGGTGACCGCTGCCGTGGTCACGCCCACTACGCTCATGCATATGCACGTGGTCAACGCGGAGCTCGAGGAAAAACTAAGCGCAGATAGGATCCTCGACTCGTTTTCGGAATCAAAGAGGATAAGGCTCGTGAGTTCATCAGAGGGCTTGGATTCGACCGCAAGCGTGATGGAGCTTGCGCGCGACATGGGCCGCAAGAGAGGGGATATGCCCGAAGTCGTGGTATGGAAAGAGTCGGTTAGCATCGCAGATGGGGATCTCTATTACCTGCAGGCGGTGCATCAGGAGTCGATTGTTGTACCCGAAAACGTGGACGCAATACGCGCGGCCTGCGAGCTCGAAAGAGAAGGCGCTCGCTCGATCACCGTGACCAACAAGTCGCTGGGACTGGAGTAAAGGCTCGAGGGCCATAAGCAGGAGTGTTCTGGCATTGGCCGCCGGACCCACAATTGCCTCGATAGGGAACGCAAACATCGACTTTAGCTACAAGCTGAAGCGACTTCCATTATCTGACACTGTGATACCGGCCGAGGGCTACGTGATCGGCACTGGCGGCTCGGCTTCGAATTATGCATACGCCGCGCGCAGGCTGGGAGCAGTTGCAAAGTTCTACGGAGCGGTAGCAGATGACATACTCGGAAAGTACTTCATAAACGAACTGGAACGGCTGGGAGTCGATGTCTCGGGGGTTCAGGTTGTGGAAGGGGAGCACACGGGCAGCGTGTCGCTCTGGATTGATGAGAAAGGGGAAAAACACGGCGTAGCCTGGCGCGGGGCGAATCTCAGATTAACTCCGAAGGCAGAGTGGAGCGAGCTGGGTTCGGCAGACTTGATCCACCTCGCGGGTTGCTCACCAGAGGTCACGTCCTGGGTGGTCTCTCACAAACACAGAATTCTGACGCTTGACCCGGGTTCGGCTTCGGGGCTTTACTCTGCAGCAGAGCTCTACCGTATGCTGAGCGGGAGTTCCATTGCCTACCTCTCTGAAAGAGAGGTTCGAAGCCTTGCCGAATTCCGTGGTGAGTCGCCCGGAGCCATGGCCAGAAGCTCGGGCTGCACGATTGTGGAGAAGATGGGCTCTGCCGGTGTAAAAGTATTCTCAAAGGGAGGAGACTTCGAAATGCGAGCACTGCCTGTCCAGGCGGTTGATGCCACTGCGGCGGGTGACGTGTTCGCAGCGGCGTTTGACATCTCAGTGCTCACGACCAAGGACATTCATGTAGCCGCGAGCTGGGCAACGGCAGCTGCCGCGCTGAAGGTCGCTCACGCAGGCGCGAAATCCGGTGCGCCAAGCTACGAGGAAGTGCGGAAACTCGTGCATAGCTCGGAAGAGCAGTTACGCCCGAAACCGCTGTGACGCAATCACAGTAGGAAGCAGCGCGGCTTTATCACTGGCAGGCTCGAATAGCCTCCTGAGTCTTGGCCGCGCGATGACCTCATCGTTCACACTTTGAGCTTCCTGCTAATAGAGTTTCTTCCGCGCGCTTTCTCCCGTAAGTATTAAATTGCGAGACAAAATTGCATTCCGAAGTCGGAAATATTGTCTCGTATATCCTCGGTAAGGGCTCTAGAGATTCTGGACTCGAGAGCAAATCCCACTCTCTACGTTGAGGTAAACACGGAAAGCGGGGCCATGGGCTGGGCATGT
>JAJYZJ010000013.1 GCA_021800035.1 archaeon | reverse complement strand
CTCCCGGTTAGCATGCGCGTCAAATGTGATGCAGGCGAAGATTTACCGAGCGGTCCCGCCCATTTTGAGGGGGAAGCTAGGGAGAAGTGCTTATATTGGCGTAAGGAAGAAAAGGAGTTTGCACGCCCTAGGTGGCGGCGCAACCAAGGAGTTAGGCTTTGGCCGCACGGTGACTGGTTGCCTTCCAGCCTAAGGGTACAATTACGGTGCAAATTTGTGGGGGCGCGACCCGCAAGGATCATGCCTGACGTCTGTCAACCACGCCGAAATGTAAGACTTCCCGCTCAACCGCACGATGACTTAAGGATTAAGCAAGCGACCAAATAGACCCGGTTGATCCTGCCGGACCCGACTGCTATCGGGATGATACTCAGCCATGGGAGTCGCACGCTCTCGGCCACGTGAGGGCGTGGCGTACGGCTCAGTAGCACATGGTCAATCTACCCTCGAGAAAGCGATAACCCCGGGAAACTGGGGATAATAGCTTATAGACGACCAACTCTGGAACGGGTGGTCATCGAAATGGTACGCAGGCATGCCTGTGTACTGCTTGAGGATGAGACTGTGTTCCATCAGGTAGTTGGCGAGGTAACGGCTCGCCAAGCCGATAACGGATACGGGCAGTGAGAGCTGAAGCCCGGAGATGGGCACTGAGACAAGGGCCCAGGCCCTACGGGGCGCACCAGGCGAGAAACCTCATCAATGCGGGCAACCGTGAATGGGCCATCCCGAGTGCCAGCCGCTGAGGTTGGCTTTTCCTCAGAGTAGTAATCTGAGGGAATAAGCGGGGGGCAAGACTGGTGTCAGCCGCCGCGGTAATACCAGCTCCGCGAGTTGTCGGGACGATTATTGAGCCTAAAGCGCTCGTAGCCGGCTCGGCTAGTCCTGTGCTAAATTCAACGGCTTAACCGTTGAGCCGCATGGGATACTGCTGGGCTAGGGAGCGGAAGAGGCCAGGGGTACTCCCGGGGTAGGGGCGAAATCCTATAATCCCGGGAGGACGACCAGTGGCGAAGGCGCCTGGCTAGGACGCGTCCGACGGTGAGGGGCGAAAGCTGGGGGAGCGAACCGGATTAGATACCCGGGTAGTCCCAGCTGTAAACTATGCGGACTGGGTGTCGGTACGGCTTCGAGCCGTGCCGGTGCCTCAGGGAAGCCGTTAAGTCCGCCGCTTGGGGAGTACGGTCGCAAGACTGAAACTTAAAGGAATTGGCGGGGGAGCACCACAAGGGGTGAAGCCTGCGGCTCAATTGGAGTCAACGCCGGGAACCTTACCAGGTGCGACAGCAGTATGAGGGCCAAGCCGATGACTTTGCCCGACGCGCTGAGAGGTGGCGCATGGCCGTCGCCAGCTCGTGCCGTGAGGTGTCTGGTTAAGTCCAGGAACGAGCGAGACCCTCGCCTCTAGTTACCACCGCGCAAGCGGGTACACTAGAGGGACCGCCACCGCTAAGGTGGAGGAAGGAGGGGGCAACGGCAGGTCAGCATGCCCCGAATCACCTGGGCCGCACGCGGGCTGCAATGGTGTAGACAATGGGTTCCGAACCCGGAAGGGGGAGGCAATCCTCGAAACTTCACCGTAGTTGGGATCGAGGGCTGAAACTCGCCCTCGTGAACCTGGAATCCCCAGTAACCGCGTGTCAACATCGCGCGGTGAACACGTCCCCGCTCCTTGCACACACCGCCCGTCGCTCCACCCGAGCTGGTTACAGATGAGGCGGAGTCGATTCGGCCCCGTCGAATCTGAGGTCGGCGAGGGGGGAGAAGTCGTAACAAGGTGGCCGTAGGGGAACCTGCGGCCGGATCACCTCCTAAGTCCGCGATTGGGCGGGAAGTCTAGCCGGTAAAGTGGTTGACAGACAGATTCTGAGTGCGGTCCGTTACGGAAGCGTTACGGGCTAAGGGCGAGCAGCAACCAAACGGTTTGTTGCAATGAAGCCGCATGTGTTTACTGGAAACGCCAACTAGATCTGTATGGTTAGGGGTTCAACGCACCTAACCCACCTGGTGGATGGCTCGGCTCGGGCGCCGATGAAGGGCGTAGCGAGCAGCGATATTGCCCGGGTAGATGTTATGCAATCGCTGATCCGGGCGTACCCGAATGGGACTTCCTGCAGGCGGTTCGCTGCCTGCGCGTCGATGAGACGCGGGAACCTCCCGAACGGAAACATCCAAGTAGGGAGAGGAAAAGAAATCAAACGAGATTCCCCTAGTACCGGCGAGGGAAGAGGGAATAGGCCAAACCGAATTCTGGAGCGACGAACTCCAGAGTGTGTGGGGTTTGGGCCCAGAGTAGGGTCTAACTTGACGAGCAGAAGCGTGCTGGAAAGCACTGCCATAGAAGGTGATGGCCCTGTACGCGAAGTCAAGAAGGCCTGTCTGGGTTCCTGAGTACCACGTCCTGACGGGCGTGGGAAGACGGGAGTAACCGACTTCCAAGCCTAAATACGTCCCGAGACCGATAGTGGACAAGTACCGTGAGGGAAAGTTGAAAAGTACCCCGGAAGGGGAGTGAAAAGCACCTGAAACCAGGTGGGGATACACGACGCGGCTCGAAAGGGTTTAGTCCGTCGGAAGGAAACCTGCGGCAACGCGGAAGTACGACGACGGATTACCAGAGTTGTGTCGTTCGTCTTGGAAAACGAGCCGGGGAGTTCATGGCTGTGGCGAGGGTAAGGGTTAGAAGCCCGCACCCGCAGGGAAACCGAATTGCCCGCAGCGTCGAAAGACGTGAGGGGCTGGGTCTACCAAGGGCCTGGAGTCACAGTCATGAGACCAGAAACCGGGCGATCTATGCCAGCGCAGGGTGAAGCCGGGCGAAAGCTCGGTGGAGGCCCGAAGGGGTGCTGACGTGCAAATCGCTCCTCAGACGTTGGCATAGGGGCAAAAGACCAATCTAGCCCGGTGATAGCTGGTTCCCTCCGAAGTGCGTCTTAGCGCAGCCCGGCTGGAGATTGCCAACAGGGTAGAGCTACGGATTAGAAAGTGAGAGTCGAAAGACTCCGCTTTCTCGTCCAACTCCGAATCTGTTGGCTTCGTAGAAGGCCGGAGTGGGGTTCCACGGGATAAGCTCGTGGGCCGAGAGGGGAACAATCCTCACTGGGGTTAAGGCCCCTAAGTGCCGACTAAGTGCCAATCAAAGAGCGTCCCACGCCTTAGACAGCGAAAAGGTGGGCCCAGAAGTAGCCATCCTCTAAGGAGTGTGTTACAACTCATTCGCCGAGGCGTGGGGCCTCGAAGATAGACGGGGCTCAAGCCGGCCGCCGATACCCCAGTATGCCAGTCATCTTGACTGGCGTAGGTAGGAGGGCGTCCCGACTGGGTAGAAGCGGGGCCGTAAGGTCCCGTGGACCGGTTGGGATTGCAGATCCCGGTGGTAGTAGCAGCAGAAGAGAGGAGGATATCCTCTTCGCCGAAAGGGCCAGGGTTCCTTGGCAACGATCTTCGGCCAAGGGTTAGCCGATCCTAAGGTGACTCGTAACTCGACGCCACCGAAAAAGGGTAAAGGGTTAATATTCCCTTGCCACGAGGATACGTGCCGAAAGGCGTGCCGGTACTCGACGCTTCAGGGTAGGTTGAACGGAGCAGTCACTCTGTCAGTAGGGTCGAATGGGGCTGAGTGTCGTAACGACGAGAAGCCCTCGAAGGCCCCGCAGGTCCCCCGCGAGGGGGATTCAGCTGTGCCCCGGAGCCCATGAAAAACGGTACCGGAAGGATTCCTCGTGTTCGTACCTAGATCCGACACAGGTGCCCCTGGGTGAGAAGCCCGAGGCGTGTCGGGTTTATCCCTGGTTAGGGAACTTGGCAATTTAGCCCCGTATCTTAGGTAAAAGGGGTGCCTGGCATCCTTCCGCAAGGGGGTGGTGCCAGGTCGCAGTGACAAAGGTGAGCCGACTGTTTACTAAAAACATAGGTCATCGCTAGCCGGTAACGGTTTGTACGGTGGCTGAATCCTGGCCACTGGCGGGACGTCAAGCCTAGGTTCAACTGGGTGAAGCGCCGCTGAAGGCCGGGAGTAACTCTGACTCTCTTAAGGTAGCCAAATGCCTTGCCGGGTAAGTTCCGGCGTGCATGAATGGACCAACGAGCTCACCCCTGTCCCAACCAGGGGCCCGGCGAAACTACGACACTTGGTGCATAGTCCAGGGACCCCCGACCGGGAGAAAAGACCCCGTGGAGCTTTACTGCAGCCTGTTGTTGAGACACGGTTGGGTGTGCGGAGTGTAGGCGGGAGCGATGAAGCCGTGGTTCCGGCCGCGGCGTATGCGAAATTGAAACACCGCCCATTCCTAACCGTGTCCCTTACCTTTAACAAGGGACAGCAGTAGGTGGGCAGTTCGGCTGGGGCGGCACGCCCACGAAAAGGCATCATGGGCGCCCAAAGGTTGACTCAGGCGGGTCAGAACTCCGCCGCAGAGTGCAAGGGCAAAAGTCAGCCTGACCGCGTCCTTATGGCGAGGGACACGGAGGGGAAACCCAGGCCTAGCGACCGCTCATGCCTCTATCGGTGGGAGCTGGGCATGACAGAAAAGTTACCCCGGGGATAACAGAGTCGTCGCGGGCGAGCGCTCCTAGCGACCTCGCGGTTTGCTACCTCGATGTCGGCTCTTCCCATCCCGGCGGTGCAGCAGCTGCCAAGGGCGGGGCTGCCCGCCCATTAAAGGGGAACGTGAGCTGGGTTTAGACCGTCGTGAGACAGGTCGGTCTCTCCCTATCGGGGGTGTCGGTCGCCTGAGGGGAAGGTGCCCTCAGTACGAGAGGAACGGGGTGCCGCGGCCTCTAGTTTACCGGTTGTTTGACAAAGCAGACGCCGGGCAGCCACGCCGTAACTGGATAACCGCTGAATGCATCTAAGCGGGAAGCCAGCCCCGAAAATAGGCGGCCATTCCCACTCGCCTGGTGCTGCCGTAAGGGAGTACTTGAGTGGGACGAGGGCACCGGTAGAAGACCGGGTTGATAGAGTGGGGGTGTAAGCGCCAAGGCTTCGGCCGAGGTGTTCAGCCCGCCACCACTAATAGCCCGAGGGCTTGAATTCTGAACATGCAGATCTGGGCGAAATTGAAGGCGAACACATGCGGCTCGGTTGGATTGTCCCCTTGGAATGGTGAGGAGAATGAAAAAAAAGGCAACCAGAAACAAGCACATCGAAGAGAACTTAGACGAAAAAGAGAAGAAGCGTGTTGATGAGGAAGTCCTCAAAGGGATTGAGCTCAGAGCAGCGTACGAGTTAGAGCCGGATACTGAACAGGACGCGGAAGAACAGGAGCCTCAAGACTTGTAAGAAGCTTAAAGTCCACTAGCTACCGGAGATCGTTCGAGCGCAGGGCTGAGATTGCGGTTTTTTGCAGGAGACATATAATGCAGGGCCGGCATCAGCCGAGAGCGCCAGTTACTGCCATGCAGGTAGATTCAGGCTTATCACTAGGCAACAGGGGATAGAACGTATGGTTGTACTGAAGTATTTGGGCCACGCATGCGTTGAGTTATCACACGCAGGAAAACGTATAATCATAGATCCGTTCCTTACAGGAAACCCGACCGCTGCCTGCGCATGGGACAGTGTTAAGGCAGACCTTATCTTGGTTACTCACGGGCACTCTGACCATCTGGGCGACGCCGTTCAGATCTCGAAAAGGAACAACTGCCCAATCTTTACTACCTATGAGCTTAGCGTGCAGCTTCAGAAACAAGGGGCAGACGTAATTGGTGGAAATCACGGCGGATCGCGAGATTTCGGATTTGCTTGGGTTAAGATAACATGGGCAGCTCACAGCTCTTCTATTGGTAGCGATCAACTCTTCGGCGGAAATCCGTGCGGTTTCGTGATTAGGATGGGAGATAATTACATATACCACGCTGGCGATACCGCAGTTTTTTCTGATATGGGTTTGATAGGAGAAAGTTATCCGCTTGACATTGCTATGCTACCGGTCGGCGGATTCTATACCATGGGAGTAGAGGACCTTTCCGTCGCGCTAAGACTTCTAAAGCCACGGCTGTTAATACCGATTCATTACAACACGTTTCCTGCAATCCAGACCGACGTTAGAGCGCTCAATGAGGCCGTGGAAAAGGGCTCAGAGTCGAAGTGTATTATCCTTAGGCCCGGAGAAACCTTCGAGAACTGAGGCGGATGTCAAGGCACGAGGGCACTCGGCCGAGGCGTTTGGCTCTACGTATCTACTGCACATATTCTGCCTCGTCTTGCCCCGTCTTGGCTTGATAACGCGCTCCAATACTGAGGAGAACTCTTGAGCGTCAGGCAGCTCGCTCATACCCGCTCTTGAGGTAATTTGAGACCGGATTTGACAGCATCTTAGTCGACAGTCACGGTCTTCATTACGTTGCCATGTTTTACTCTGCTCTCTTCAAACATCTGAAGAGCCTCACGCACAGTTGCGCCCTCGTGAACAATGGCGCGAATGGATCTAATCATCGCTATGGGGGCGTTGTGCTGCCAGATGTTACGGCCCATGTCAACTCCGGCCGCGCCGTCGTGTATCGCATCGTAGACCAGCTGAAACACATCCGATTCCTTCTCCAGTCTTGGACCACCAGCAACAACGAGCGGCACCAATGAGGAATCGACAATTTTATCAAAACCCGTGCAATAGTACGTTTTTATCAGGTGGCTTCCTATCTCCGCCGCCAGCCTACATGCGAGGCCCAAGTACCGTGCATCCCTTTTCTCAAGCTCCTTTCCGACCGCTGTGATTGCCACAACAGGCATGCCATATTCATTTCCGAGGTCTACGAGCTTCCCGAGATTCAGCAGTGTTTGTTTTTCATGCCCAGTCCCGACGAAGATTGAGAGGGCAACTGCTGACACATTCAATCTGAGTGCATCCTTAAAGGACGAAATAATCCCCTCATCGCTAAGGTCTTCACTCAAAATACTGCTTCCTCCCGACATCCTGAGTAGAATCGGTACACGCCATGTCGCGTCTACGGAAGTTCTCAATACCCCTCTCGTGACTGCAAGAGCATCAGCATAGTTAACCAGCGGTTCGATGGTTCTTCGAGGGTTTTCTAGCTTGTGGGTGGGGCCCATAAAGTATCCATGATCGCAGGCGAGCATAACTGTGCGACGAGTTACGGGATTGATCATCCTAAATAGTCGGTTTTGGAGACCCCAATCCATTGGTTTTCAATGGTTTTTACAAAGATATACTTATTATTCTTTTGGCGAACGTCTGCCCCAGTTCGTATTCCGGTTCCTGCCTCATTATAGTGTAAAGTCGTTGCCTGACAGTAGTACCGGCGCCCTAGAGCGAAAATAATTGCCTAGTCAAGTATCGCAGCGCAACCCAAAAAGGAATTCTTGAGTTGCTCTCCTTCTTCAGTCTTGGTAGAGAGCAGCTCAACCGTCCTCTTCTTCTCCCGCACGGCGTCCGCTAGAAATGAGACAAGAGGCTCGATGGGACCATTCATCATAACTCCTCCGCAATACGGGCACTTCTTAGTTTTAGCCACTTCGGTATTTCCCTCGCTCAGGAGCTCACCGGATTTTTTGCCGCACGCCTTACAAGTAAATACCGCGACTGAATCTTTATTTTCCTCCGAGACGACAAGCGTTTTGATTTTATCAATTTTCTCTAGAACTTCGCGAGGTCCTATGGCGACATGTGAGGGATCCTTTACCATTGTCTCCATAAGCGTATTAAAAACTTGTTTTTCGTGAACAAGTTTAGATTGCTGAAGCAAACCTTCTGCACGATTGATTAATTCTCTTACTCCTTCGTCTGAGGTGTAGCCAGTATCGACTAGGCCAATAATTTTCTCCTGTAAACTATAATGCATGAAATTTCCCTCAGCAAATTCGTTCTTGTTGGGTCCTGGGCCGCCAATGATTATTCCCTTAAGCTGTTTGTCAAGGAAATACTTGTTGGCATACTCTCCAATTCTGACATAGAATTCATGCGCAACTTGCTCTATAATCCGCTGAAAACGTCTGGCTGACTGTCCACCTGCGTGATGCTTACCCGGTATTCCCGAAGTAATATTATGTAAAATTTCGATATTTCTACCGCGCAGTAGTGCAAAGGTGGCTTCAGCCCGATCCATCACAATCAAGCCGTACACTTCTTTCTCGCTCAGAAGATCCTTGATTGGCTCAAGTACAAATCGAGCATCGCACCTATACAAATAGACGTTAATTGGTTTTGGTGGCTCAAGCACGTGTATTTCCATCCTTTCGGTGCCTGGCCCGCCATGCGGGATCGCACCGCAGAAAATGACCAAGCCATTTTCGGGCGGTTCTCGGAAAAGTTTGAGTTTTTGTAGTATCGACTCTATTGCATCGGTGACGTTTTTCCTAGTGGATTTGGATTTGATGTTTGAGGCGGTACTGGCTTCCTCCCGGAGGTCCCGGGCTACCTCACTTATTGCCCGCTTGGGAGGAACGTAAAGACTAATAAGTTCGGTACCCCTACCCTCCTTATCCTCAAGCTCGCTTACGAGTTTTCTCAGGCGGTATTCGTCATACGAATCATATTCGGCGGCTTGGACAGGCAATGGTTATCCCCGTTTCGTGGAAATAGTCACGCTTATCAGATATAAGACATGTCAAGCCCCCGGGTTTCTCATTGAAACTCGTTTTGAAGGTGGGCGGTCATCTTCTGGACGAAGGAGAGAGTGCGTTTAGGCACCAAGCGTCCTCGCTACGCTGGCTACTCAATCATAAGCACACATTCGTAGCTGTAGTTGGGGGAGGATCGCCAGCCCGAAAATGGATATCTATGGGACGGGCTCTCGGACTGAATGAGGGGCTCCTTGACGATATCGGCATATCCGTCACTAGGCTAAACGCATACCTGCTAGCTCATATGCTTGGCAGAGATTGCTACCCCCTGCAGCCGACTTCCTTGAAAGAGCTTGATCAAGCCTTGGCAGGGTCGAAGGCGGCTGTATTAGGAGGGCTCACTCCTGGGCAATCAACCACGGCAGTTGCGGCGGTTGTTGCCGAAAGAATCTGCGCGGACAGATTTGTCGTGCTGACGAACGTGGACGGCGTGTTTTCCGCGAAACCGAGCGAGCCGGGTTCTGTATTGTTAAAGAAAATAAGCCTTGATGAGCTCGTTAAGATACTGTCCTTAAACCCGGCCCTTGCGGGCACCTACGACCTCTTCGACGATGTGGCCCTCAAGATTTTAAGAAGGTCAAGGATTCCAACCATTGTAGCAAACGGCAAAACCGACTCGGCCATTCGACGAGCGGTCGGAAAACGTCCGTTGGGGACCGTGATTACCTACTAGAAGGTTTCCACTAGGTGGCCGTACCCATTTCATTCGTACAGCTTGGATTTCTCCGAAATCTCGTTAAGCAGCTCTTGGAGAGACATTCCGCGGCGCTCTGCTCCTTCCCGGGTGCGCACCGAAATCTTCTCCTCTTCTTCTTCCTTTTTACCGACAATGACCATATAAGGGATACGTTGCAGCCGCGCGTTCCTTATTTTTGCGCCCAGAGTTCCGCTCTCGAAATCGCTCTCTGCTCTAACTCCTGCGGCATCCAACGCGGAAAGCACTCGCCGAGCATATTCGATATGTTCATCGGAGATTGATATTACTCTCGCTTGCACTGGCGAGAGCCATATCGGTAGAGCGCCTTTATAGTGCTCTAGAATAATTCCAGTGAATCTCTCTAGGGATCCCAAGATAGTTCTGTGTAACACTACCGGTGTGTGCTCCTTTCCGTCGGAGCCGGTATATACGAGCCCGAACCGTTTGGGCATCTGCAGATCGAGCTGGAACGTTCCACACTGCCATTCTCTGCCCAGCGAATCTCTTATGTCAACGTCGATTTTGGGCGCATAGAAGTTTCCCTCTTTTTCCTTTATTTCGTAAGTCCATCCTTTGGATTTCACGGCTTCAATGAGCGTGTCTGTAGCCTGTTTCCATTCTTCCTCGCTACCCATTGAGTTGTCTGGCCGCGTAGAGATTTTTACCTTATAGCCCAAGTCAAAGGTTTTGTATACTTTTTCCATATGATCGAGCATATCGGAAATTTCCGGTTTCACCTGCTCCTCAGTAGCAATAATATGGGCGTCATCTTGAGTGAGCGCTTTGACTCTGAATAAACCGCTAGATACGCCACTCAGTTCGTTTCTATAGAGTGGATCGAAAATCGAGTAGCGAACCGGTAACTCACGGAAACTCCACCTACGTGATTTGTAGATGAGAAAGGTCGATGGGCAATTCATTGGCTTTAGCCCCATTTCCTCATTGCCCATCTTGGTGAGGAACATATCGTCTTTGTAGTGCTCTGAATGTCCGCTTACGCGCCAGAGTGCGGTATTCGCGAGCGCAGGCGTACTTACTTCCACGTAGTTCCTTTTGGCTAACTCAGCTCGCAAAAAACCAAGAAGCAGCTCCTTCAGTCTTAGACCCTTATAGTGCCAGTACACCATACCAGGAGACACTTCTTGAAAACTAAACAAATCAAGCCTTTCTCCAATTATTCTATGGTCAGTTTCAGGCAACCCCGAAAAATCTGCCTTTCTTAGCCGACTTAGGATATTCGCCTCAGTTATACGTGCCTGTGTGCGACTGGCTTCGACATAAGTCTGCTTGGGATGCCCGACCTGTGGGTAACTCTTTGATTGCTCGGCTAGGGGGTGGCCTTTAACTTTTAGTTCGAGCGATTTGTTCCATCCGAAAGGTGCCCGGTGTACTTCGAAACCGGCCTTGGAAAGCTCCGTTGCGAGTGTCTTAATTATTTCCAAGGCGACCGTGGCCGGTGCCAAGTCCTGTGCCAAATGTGCGAAAGGATAAACCAGAACGCGCTTCGCTCCTAGCTTTTGAATGGATTCGGTTATGTCGTCAGAAGCTTCCTTGGAAGTGCTTTGATTATCGCCGATTTCTGCAGAGATAAATAATACCACGGCGTCTTCGAATCTTCTTGGGGACATTGCTGTCTCTTCGGCGACGGATATTTCCCTCTCAATTGGAGTGTATTCTACATAATCGGTGTGCAACTGTAATATCTTCAATGGAAGCCCGCTCCTATCTTCCCCCGATATCCTGATAAGTTTCGCGATTCAGACTTTCTTTTGGAGAAACTCTTAACTTCTTACTGATGCCTGTAATATGCAAAGTGCGGGGATGCCCGAGCTTGGCCAAAGGGAGCAGACTCAAGATCCGCGAACGGCACGGAAGAGCGATCTGCCGGCGCAGGCCTGCGTGGGTTCGAATCCCACTCCCCGCACAGCCCCCTTCGGTCTCGACGACGTGAGTATAGCTGTGAAAATACGGGGCCAATCATATTCTAGATTTAGACATGGTCGATGCACAGTAATTTCTTGTTGCCATGAAACCCATGTCGTTGCCTAGAATGCGGGATATATCCTCAACAAAGGCGAAGCCGGGCCCAGAGGCCACGGCCATCAATTTCACTTTGGACTAGCTTGTGAAAACTGGTGGTGAAATAACTCCAAGCACAACTATAGCGGGATTCGCATCTCAGGCTCTTCGACGAGGTCCGCCATAGGAGCGCCTCATTTAGGAAGAGCTCGATAGGAAGGGCTGCGAGAACCGAGGCAAGCATTTCGCCAGAAGAGTTGCGATATACGGTGTCAACGGAACATACTCCGCACACGATTGATCATGTTCAATACCCAAGCATCATTTACCAGCCTTCGCACAAAGAGTTGCACCAAATTAACCAACGAGATATTGCTCCTAGAAATACGTGGACACATAATCTCGAGAACATCTGCCAAAACCCCACATAAAACGTGAGCCAACCGACATCGCTTAGAGGGGCTTTGTCCTTGTCTCATAAATGTTGCAGGGCCGAGATAAGCTGGTCCAGATTGTATACAATTGTTAAACTTATAGAAAATTGTCGGGTTTTCATCTGATTGGTGCAGCGGATTAACCAGCCAGTTAACCGTTTTCCTTTCTGTATACACCCCATTCCACTACTGGAGATTTTGTTCAATCAGGCTGGCAACCTGTTGGGTAAGCCTTGGAGCAATACCAACGTACCGTGAGGAAATGGCGAGTTTTAGCTTCTCCATTCCTCTATCTGATAAGCCCATCCTCCTGCCGAGGTCCAATATATCTCCGCTAGTGAGGATTCTACCCCTCGTGTTGGCAACAATTCGTCTGAACGAATCTCCCTTACCTTCGTAGCGAAGAAGCGTCTGCAGCGCTTCCGCATATATTTCAGAATGGCCATCGAGATCATTCTTCATCACATCAGGATGAATTCTGAGCTTTCTGAGGCCAGAGATTGTCTTCTTATATCCAATAAGTGCATGGCCGAGGGCTATACCGTAATTTCTCTTTACTGTCGAATCTGATAGGTCGCGCTGCATTCGTGAGGAAAGCAGTTTCGACTGCATCATTCCGAGCAAGGCGCTAGACACATTCAGATTTCCTTCACTCGTTTCGAAGTCGCGCGGATTCTGTTTATGAGGCATGGTTGAAGAACCAACCTCATCTTGTAAGTACTCGACTGACATATACCCAAGAGCGCAGTAATTCCAAATGTCTCTATCTAAGGACTCAACTATGTCGTTTGTAGAGTGTACTAGATAGAGAAGATCTGAATAATCGTCGTGCGGGAGGATTTGGGTGGAAATCACGGCAGGTTTTAGTCCCATTTTTGCAACGAATTTGCGGCACATGTTCTGCCAATCGATTTCTGGTGCAGCAGCATACATGGCATTATAATTGCCTACAGCTCCGTTCAATTTACCAGAAAAGGTAACCCCCTCCAATTTTAAAAGTCGGTTCGAAAGACGCCAGGCATATATCGCAATTTCCTTCCCCAGCGTCGTGGGTGTTGCAGGCTGTCCGTGAGTGTGGGATAACATAGCTACCGAAGCGTGAGTTTTGCATAACGTCTTTAGCTCGTTTATTAGTAGCCTGAGTGAGGGGATGTAGACCGTCGTGAAGAATCTTTTGAGCAATCGACCATATGCGATGTTGTTAATGTCTTCTGAGGTTAGTCCGAAATGAATCAGTTCTCTCAGTCGGCTATCGGATAGCTTGTCTCCCAAAAACTGCTCGACAGCAATTATATCATGGCCAGACTTCGCCTCCTTGGCCTTTATTTTCTCAGCCTCTTCGAGGGTGAAAGCTCGACGCAGTTGAATGAGTACATGCATATCGGCGCGGTTGATACTGATATGGAGTAGCCTACAGACGAAGAGGAGGAATTCCGTTTCTACGAACACCCTCTCTCGGAGTAAGGCGAATTCTGAGAAATATTGTGACAGCTGAGTTGCCTCTTCCCTATATCTGCCATCAATCGGTGAGCTATTGAGTAGGTATTTCGACAATCCGTTCTCCTTCCTTTCTTACGGCCTTATATTTTATCCAGTCATCTCAAGCGTGGCAGAAGCACAGTCGTCTCCGTACTGCTCACAGTTCGGTGCCAGCATACTGAACTCTAGCCCCCATATCCGTACCAGCCCTATTCGACAGGTGCCGAGAAGTTAATCGGAGCGGTCAGGCAGATTTAAATAGAGTCTACGCACAGTTCCAAGCAATATTCCTGCCTCGCGTTTCGATACACCGCTTCGCCCGAGAATGTTACGAACCGCTCTCTCTGCAATTAGTCTCCTGTGTCTGGGCATTGCCGTTTTCTCTAGTGCGGCTTTTAAGGTGCGGAGGATAAGTACGCGCTGGTTTGGCGTAGCCAGTTTTCTTCCACCACGAACAATGCCGGCCGAGTTTGCAGCTTCGTAAAGCAATATAGTTGCGGCGTGACTGATATTCAGCGAAGAGTAGCGTCTGGATGTTGGTATGTTTACGAGATAATCACACATATCGAGTTCCCGGTTGCTTAGCCCACTTCCCTCACGTCCGAAGACAAGAGCCGTAGTTCCGGTGGTAGATGCCCACGCGTCACCAAATTCTCGGGGAGTGAAATACGTCCTCAAAACGCCTAGGCTTGAGCTGGGGCGAATTGAGCTCGTCCCCACAGCAAGGTTACATCCTTGTAAAGCAGTCTCAATATCTTCTGAAATAACGCTGCGTGAAAGCAGGTCATTTGCATGCATGGCAGTCTTGGCTCCCCGTTCCCGAACTTGATCGCAAGGCGTTACAAGGTAGAGAGAATGGAAACCGAAATTCTTCATTGTCCTTGCAAGGAAGCCGGCATTTTCAGGAGTTTCGCAGCCGACGAAAACGACCCTGAGAGCTGGCGGATTTGATTTTCTCACAATCTAAGACGCGAAGTTCTTCGTAAAAGCTCTTGCATTTATCTGCGGTTCGGAATTTGAATCCATTAGCGTCAAGTGACCGGGTAATGACCGCAAGATTTTGCAGCGTGCTGACAATCATGATTAGGTGGCCGCCCTCTTTCAGTCTTTTTGAGGCAACTTGAATCATCCTTTGGGTGACTCTTGACCCATCTGGTCCACCATTCCAAGCAAGATCTGCCGCGTCTTGGCGGAAAGCAGGGGGCTGCGGCACGTACGGCGGATTCGCCACAACGAGTGAAACCCGTCTTCCTTTATGACCTTCTCCTAATTGTAGCCTGATAACGTTTTGCTTTCTGCGAACAAGGATATTTTTGCGCGACTCCATGATTGAAAAGATGCTTGTATCGTATGCTTGAACTTTATTTGCAATCTCGGAGAGACTAAGCGAGACAGTCCCGTTTCCGACGCCAAGCTCCACTGCAGCGTCAACACGCTGAAGCCCAGATACGTAGTCCGCTAACATGTAAGTGTCAGAAGATGGTACATAAGTGAGCACTCTCTCAACCATTCCACGCCTATTCATGTATCCACTCAAGAGCTATCTGCCAAAAGTCTTGGCTTTCTAAACTAGAAACTCTGCGCTTGAGCTTTTCGCCAGCATCAGGGGGCAGGCAGGATACCTTGTGCGCGAGCCCCGATTCGCGCAGTGCCGCCTGTAGCGACCTGTTCCTATAATTGAACAGAATAGTTGTGGTCTCTACTACCTTCCTTAGCTCCTTTGCCCGTTTCCTAACTCTCCACTCCAACGTTACAGCAACGGAATCCACTTTTGGGGGAGGTCTGAACCACGCGCGGGGCACAGCTCCGATTACGCGAATTATCCAGCCACTAGTTGCAATCGCGCTTATTCTCCGATAGTTCAAGGATCCGGGCCGTGCGGTGAGCTTCTGAACAAACTCTCTTTGCAGGATAAGAATGGACTTCTGCCAAGACTCTCCTTCTTCAAAGAGTTTTAGCAAGAGTCTGGTCGATACCGAATAGGGTACGGAGGAAACCACAAGAGATGTCGCGGGAAGGGAAATGTCAAACACATTTGCACATACAATATCACAGCGATCTCCCAAGTTTATCCTTAACGCCTCGCACAGGAACGGATCTATTTCAATCGCAATTACATGAGAACATATTCCAACCAACCACTTGGTCAGAAATCCCTTTCCCGCACCAACTTCCACAGCTTGGCAACGCGGCTGAACTTCCGGCTCAAGTAAAGCCAGTACTTCAGAACTGACCAGAAAGTGCTGGCTCCTATATCTCCGCGAGGTGCGCATTAAAAGCTCGGTGTCACGTCCAGGACTGAGGGTATTGGTGAGCAACGAAAACACTGTATTTTTCGTTGCCTTCAAGCTCCTTCAAAATTCGCTCTACTATTTTATGTTTCAGAGACGCAACCTTCACCCGGTTTTGGAGGTCTTCCAAGCTGGTAAACTTTGCTTTTTCCCGTTCTCCAAGAATCTCCCACATCAGTTTCTTGCCAATGCCGGGTATAAGTTCAAGTTGGTGCATCTTCACGGTCAAAGGCTGGGCAGTATTGAAGAAATCCACAAATTTTGCTTCGTTTATATCAACTACCATTTCCAATATATTCTCAAGCTCTTTACGAGCTACCATGGATAAATCCGAATAAGTGATAGCTCTCCTCACCTTCAGTACCTGTGAATATACCCTGTCTTCTTGGCTTTTGCCGACCAAGATCCTGTCACCTGTTTTGAGGGAAATACCAGGCAATGGTACCACCTCAAGAAGTGAAAAATACTCTTCGCCAACAACTTGGGCGACCGACTCGCGCAGGTGCTGAGGACGTTGGTCTGATGGAGAGCCAGCTGGTAAGAAATCTAGAACGTAGAAGTACTCATCTCTAAATCCTCGTCTGGGTTCGACGGTCATAAGAGCGGGGCGGCAACTCCTACTCTCGGGATTCCTTAATTAGTGAAAGGATTCTTTCTTTTTTAGAAAGGACAGTTGGGTCGGAACCGGCGACGGCTACGATTTCTGTGTCTGATAAAGGTAAGACGTCAACTAGCTGACAGGCCGTTCTATCTGACAGGCCCTCTTGGAGTAACTTTGCCTTTAACTCTAGGGCTCGTTTTTCGTCCAGTCTTACAGTTAGAGAGAGTGACTGCAGCAACATCTGGATTTTTGGATTCAATCTGGTGTTTTCGTCGATGTTCTCTTCTAGCAGCTCCTTAGCTTCTGATGAGGTAATCGGTTGCTGAGTAACGAGTTTACGCGCCAATTTCTTTCAGCTGCTACCAAATCTTTTCAGGTGGGCTGGCCTGACAGTAAGATAACGCTCTTCAGGGTGCATTGGGACTTTGATCACATACGACCTTCCTCTTGATTCCACAACCTCACCGATTTTTCCTTGGAATCTTCGGTGAGGCATTCCCTTATGGACGCTAGGCTCTATGTCAAGAACCACTTTTTCCCCCACTGAGAATCTCCGGAGCATGACGGCAGGCGATGGAAGGCCCCGCTCTCGCGCAGGCTTTCTGAGTAATGATCTAGACCTGTTGCGCAGCCCCTTTGATCGAGTCATTTATGACACACATCCATCAAGCACAGCTCGATGCATACTGCAGGAGTGTGTAACGCACCTGCTATACTTGGATTCGTTCTACCATCATCGCCGCTTATAAATTCTTTTATATACGTACCTCCTTGACATTTGACAACAAAGCCTAGGGTCCGCGGCTCTATCAGGTTCAAATCAACAGAAATAATATGTTTCATACGCCTGAGATCGGCCCTTCTACTGAGAACACGAAATGGTGTGGCTTGCTGTAATACTATTCCGCGCATCTGTTTGGTAACGTCCTCGACTCTTGACCGAGTCACTTCTGACTGAACTCTGATCACTCCAGTGTATGTCTTTTCCCCCGACTCGGAAGCAACTTTTAGCTCCCTTACACTGGATTTGTTGGTAATTTGCAGATTAGTTACATCTGCAATCCCTCTCGCGTATTCATTAATAATTTCCTGCACTTGGGATAGCTCTACTTTTCTTCTATGCGGGTTTACTACTTGAGCAACAAAGGGCCTACCGCTACCCTTTACCAAAACATCAACATCTTCGCGACCACCAGCATGAAGCAGGGCACTCTGTCCGCGGAAAGCAGATGTTAAAGGAGTGAGAATAATCTCATCTATAGATGATGCATAGTGACGACCCCGGAAACCACATTCTATACACCCTCGGCCTCCACAATCGTTGCAGAACCAAACTGATTGTGAGACCCACTGCATGTGTTTATGATACTTTCCTTGTATGTATATCGGAGCCCCCTCAAGTTTGATTTCACCCGAAGAAGATAATATGATGTCTAGATCTGGCATATCAGTATTCACGGGTTTATTCAACTTCGTTTCTAACTTTTGACCCGTATCCCGTTTGATGTCTGATTTTGCGAACTGACGAAGCAAATCATACGCTTCTAGTTCATCTTGGGAATAAGACGAACCCAACCGCGGGATCACCACGCTGATTCTGAAGGAATCCCACTCATAGCCTTCAGAAGTTATAGCACGAACGATATCGTCGGCCAGCGTCGCGTCCCGCAATCTGCCGCAAACAATACATTCCTCATTAATCTGTTCAATATTCTTGCTTGCTCCTCCTTGGGTTGCGCACGCCGCTCTGCATCGCTCGCATACAGTATGGGCCGCAGTAAAGCGCTCTATCTTCATCAAATCTTTATCCGAGATGGTCTGAAATGTTACCATAGCATACAAGATTCAAGCTTTATAGCTAGAAAGCTTTCTCAAAAGGGTCCTATTGCGTTTGATCATTTTCATTTGGGTTTTCATCGTTTCGTATCTTTTTAGCAGAGCCTTTACCTCGTCGGTGCTCGCTCCGGCACCCACGGCTATCCTTTTGACTCTAGATGCACCCAGCAACTCTGGTCGGACCTTCTCCAACTTGGTCATCGAATTGAGGATGGTTTTCCAGCGCCTCATGTCGGTTTCAGCATTCCTCATCATTTCGGGGGGTACATTGCTTAGTCCAGGAAGGAGGGAGAAGAATTTTGCGAGCGAACCCATCTTGTCCATGGAATCGATATAATATTCAAAATCTGCAAGCGTAAGCTTACCCGTACCAATAATTTGCTCAAATCTCTTTTCGCTAATCTGGGCATCCTTTACCCGTTCCGCAAGAGCTTTGATATCTCCCAATCCAAGCAGTCTGCTTATGAATGAAGGAGGGTCAAAGACTTCGAGATCATCGATGCCCTCACCAGTACCGACAAAGGCTATAGGGGCACCTGTCGCAACCGTGGCGGAAATCGCACCTCCTCCCTTCGCCGTTCCGTCCAGCTTGGTTATCACAATAAATCCGATAGAGGCTACCTTCGAGAAAGCCTCCGCCTGCGGCTTGGCCAGCTGTCCGATAGTACCGTCCAGGACTAGGAATACGGCGTCTGGTCCCACTTCTCTATTCATGACGGCCATCTCACGCAGGAGCTCCTCCTCCTCTTTATGTCGACCAGTTGTATCAATAATAATCAGATTGCATCCTTGCCGCTTGAGATATGATACACCGTCAACCGAAATTCTTACGGAATTGCCGTCACTTGTATAGACAGGCGCTCCTAGTTTGTCACCAAGCTGTTTAAGTTGTTCTTTGGCTCCAGGCCTAAACGTGTCGGCCGCTATGAGCCCCGCCTTATATGAACGCTTCAAATAAAACCTAGCAATTTTTGCTGCCGTGGTAGTCTTCCCCGAACCTTGGAGGCCGAGAAGCAGCATTACGTATGGTTTGTCGCGATCTGGCCATACAGTTCGCTTTTGTTCACCGCCGAGAAGCGAAACCAACTCGTCGTAAATCAATTTAACCATGTAGTCACGCTTCGTTACACCCGGAGGGGGTTCCTCCGTGAGCATCTTGCTTTTGATATTCGCGCCGAGCCTCGAAACAGTCTCGAGGTTTATGTCAGCCGCGATTAATGCACGTTCTAACTCGTTGACAAACTGGCCGATTTGGAGTTGATCGAGGCTGGGCTGCCTACTCAGTTTTTCAATCAGAGAACGCAGCGAGCCACCTAGACTACCTAGAAATGAAGTTGCTTGTCCCCTCCCCTCTCATAATCTTCCACAATTATCGTGGCAAGCCTGGTCTGGTCACAGGGGACATATCGGTTTTTACTTCTTCCTTACAACCTTTTTCCTGCCTAGAATAAACCAGTACTCGACTTCGTCGCCCTGTTTTAAACTGCCGCCTAGTTCTCCCTCATCTACGACTGAATCAAACGTCTCGAACGTTTCGAGATCCATGATTTGGTATTGATTTTGGCCGAGCGTTGCAATCACCTGACCCGTCTTCTTCTCTATTATTGGGACGTCCACTCTCGTATCGACGGGGTTTACGATACTCCTCTTTACTCCATCGAAGACTCCAATTGCAACGATTCGGGCCTTCGCGCTTCCGTGTTTACCAGGCTTGCTTTTCTCGGTACTGACAATTCTACATGGCTCATTATCAATCATTAGATAGCCTCCCTCCCTTAAATCACCAACTTCAACTGGTTTGCTCATCTCAACCTCTGGCCTGCGTTGTGGGCGGGAGATTTATTCTTGTTGTAAGCAGCTTGAACGAGTGTCAACGCTTATACGACGAAATACCAGCTCCTAAACGAATGAAAAGGGTAACGGTGATTTGTAAACCAATACCAGAGGCAGTCGCTGCAGGTAGAGATTTTTACAATCTGCTTGTGGACGAAGGAGTTGACTGCGTGGGAGTTTTTCAGCTACCAGAAGTGAACGAATCCGAACTGCAGGGAGTGGATACGGTCTTCACATTTGGCGGCGATGGAACATTGCTAAAAACGGCAAAGTTGTTCCAAACCAGTTCTCCTCTTATTGTGGGAGTCAATTATGGCCGGCTTGGTTTCTTGGCCGAAGTCGAGCGAACGGCTCTAAGGAGCACGCTGAATAAGCTCCTAGAAGGGAAAGAGGAGTTTTATCTAGTTCAGAGGTTACAGGGGGAAATTTGTTCGGATCCCCGGTCAACTAGTCCACCAGCAACTAACGAAGTTTTTATCACACCATCTACACCTGGACGTCTGATATCGATTCGACTGCAGGTACCGCATGTAATGGATTATTCTGGGAGGATGGATGGCCTAATCATTTCGACTTCTGTTGGCTCCACGGCGTACTCGCTCTCATCTGGAGGCCCAATACTTGATCCAGACGCTTCGGTAGTGGTGTTAGCGCCACTAGCTGCGATAAATATGGCGATGAGGCCATTAGTGATAGATGGAAGTAAGGTAGTAACTGTGACTAACGTAGACACGTTTCCCTTTACGATTACGATTGATGGTGTTAAGTGGTCGGGGCTTCTTCCTAGCTCTAGCCTGAGTATCAGACGTTTTCCCATGCCGATTAGACTTTTCCGGAGCGAACCTGACTTGCTGGAAAAGCTCTTTCGTAAGAGGTTAGGCCTCGGCCTCTAGAAGGTAACAAAATCAATCTTACCCACCGAGGGTTGTGCCCAACGCTATCGAGAGCAGTTTATCCACAACTTCTCTGCAAGTCTAAAGTTAGGGCGAGGCTTGAACGGCGCGGGGAAAAGAACTATCTAATGACCAGATGCATTGTACTTGACACATCGGCGATTGTTGCAAGGATGGTAAGTTTCACCTCTAGAAATTTTACTACCTCACTTATCGTTGAGGAGGCACGCAAATACTCGTTTGAACTTTATGAGTCTATTTACTCTGATAGAATAATTGTCATCGACCCCTTACGGGAATCTATCGAAGGTGTCAGGGAGGCAGCCGACAGAACGGGTGATTTGCAGACGCTTTCAGAAGCGGACATTTCTCTCATTGCACTGGCACACTCCTTATCAAACGACGAATGCGATTCCGTCACAATATTCTCAGATGACTATTCCATCCTAAACGTGGCGTCATCGATTGGCCTAGGTTATTCTACGGTTGCACTTCGCAAACCCAGATTCGAGGAGTATAAGTGGCGGTGGTATTGCCCGCGTTGTCACAGGTTTTACACCGGGGGGCAGAAGTCGTGTCTTACATGCGATGTTATGTTGAAGAGAAAACCATGGACTGGGCACAGGACCTAATAGTTGAGCTAGGAGACAACCCGGGTCTCTCCATTGCTGAGAGCATCGCTGTTATGTGTCCAGCATCGTGCGAAAAGGTTGCTGGGAGTGAGAATTTTATTAAGCTATGTGGTACGAAGATGCGTCATCCGCTCTATTATGGCTCTATTCTACGAGTGGCAAAACCGGTTGGCACCCTAGACAATCTTGAGGACGTTCTGCTCAACTTTGGGAAACCAAAAGGACGCGGTATCTTATGGGCGCTAATATCAGTCAATCTAACTCCCGGCGAGCAATCAAGTCTTAAAGAGACCATACAGACAACCATCAAGTCTCTTCACCGAAGGTCAATTTATGTCGACGCCACTGCTAGATATTCAAGGTTTGGGGAACTAACTGTAACGAGAGCGATAAGAAAAGGGTTTCCGGATTCTGGCACTGAGTTCCTTGGCGTCAGGAGGGGTGGATTACTGGAATTGTGGAGGACAATCAGCTATCCGGACTTGGATGGATTCATACAGAGAGACTTTGCTCGGCCGTGTACTAGACCACAACTAAGTATGCCACCCTCGCTTGCAAGCAGTTTGATCAACCTGACTCAGGTAATCAAGCCGAACGCTCGACTGCTTGATCCATTCTGCGGGACTGGTACTATTCTCCTTGAGGCAGCTAATATGGGTTTCACCGTGGTAGGCTTGGATGTAGACTACCAAATGGTAGCATGCTCATTGGCGAATCTCAAATGGCTCACAACAAATACTGGCACTTCTGCGCGGTCCTATCTGGTTATGCGTGGGAATGCAACCCATGAGGATGAGCTTCAGCACTTGGGATTGTTCGATTGTATTGTTACAGAACCCCCACTTGGACCAATCCTTGACCGCCCGCCCGAAAAGCGCCACGTCGAGAAGATTATGAGGGAATTGACGCCATTTTACAATCAGGCTCTGAAGGGATTATCTCGAATACTTGATAACGCCGGACGGATCGTCTTGACTACGCCAGTCTGGAAAGCGAAAGGAGGGATTATGGTGCCGGATTCAAGGTTAATACTTAAGGGAACGGGATTGGTAATGGACACCTATTTACAGAGGTTCGGAGTCCGACTTCCAATTACATGGAGGAAACCGGACAACATTGTTCAGAGGAGTATATACATACTGAGGCACGGCCCCGCTTAGCAATCCCTAAATCACCCACATAGATAACAAATAAGGAGAACAGATGCCCCTACGCCCTGGCAGGTGTTACAGGTCTCCTGGTACACCCCCCTATACCCGAAAGGAGTATGCACCGGGGGCACCCAATTCGAAGATAACTAAGTTTCATTTTGGCTCAGCCAATGCTACCTTTGTGCACAAAATGGACCTTGTAGTTACAACCCCCGGGCAGATTCGACATAATTCGCTAGAATCTACCCGTATGACTATCCACAAGATTTTATCGACGCTGGGGGAAGAGAATTATTTCTTCAAAGTTAGAAAATATCCACATCAGATCCTACGCGAAAACAAGATGATGGCTTTCGCTGGCGCAGATAGAATGCAGCAGGGAATGCGGCTTTCCTTTGGAAAACCAACAGGATTGGCCGCTAGAGTCAAGAAGGGGGACGTTGTGTTTACTGTGGCAGTCAACGATGGAGGATTTGAGTCTGCAATGCAAGCTTTACGGATAGCTCAGGCGAAGTTTCCATTACCTACCCTCATTATTTCAAGAAACGGCTCTGAGCGTGTAACAAAGTGAGCGAAAACAATGGATTTGGAGGCAAGGTATGACTTTGAGCTTGAAAGAGTCTCGAATTGGATCACATCTAATAGATACTCAAAGGTGTTAATCCAGTCCGCCCCTGGTCTGCTGCCGTATCTCCCTAAGATAGCTAAGGAACTTGCTAACTCAACGAAGTCAGAGGTATTGATTGATGGCCGGGGTAGATATGGCGCCTGTGACATCCCACACTCGCTGGTCGGCGCCGAGGCAGTAGTTCACTTTGGACACACAGGTTTTGTCCCAGCAGGGTACCCCATTCTCTATGTGCCCGCAATTTGTAAGCTAGAAATAGACGATTATATTCCTCGAGTGATTGAACTTTTAATCGGTAAAAACAAGGTGGGTCTATGTGCCTCAGTGCAGCACATCCATACTTTGTCAGGGTTAAAACGAGAATTGGAATCCAAGGGTAAGAAAGTTATGATTGGCCCGCCAGGTAAACGGGCGCAGTTCCCAGGTCAGGTAGTAGGATGTGACTATTTGTGCGCAATGCGTCTGGATAGCGAGGTGGACTCCCACTTGATTGTGGCAGGCGGAGAATTTCATTCGATTGGGCTTGCCCTCTCAGTCTCGAAACCTGTAATTCATCTGAATCCTTACTCTGGAGATGCAAAATGGGTGGAGAAGTCGGTAGCAGACAAAATTAACCGGATTAGAGGATATGCAGGATATCTGCTGATGTCCTCAAAGAAGGTTGCAGTAGTAGAAGGGTTGATATCTGGGCAAAGGACGCCAGGTGTTGCTAAGAGCGTTCGTGAGTTATTGAATCGTAAGCTTCCGGGGGCGACCGTGGATATTATCCAGGCAGAAAACTTCTCAGATGACTTCTTTTTGGGCCTTAAAGAGTTGGGATACGATATAGCTGTAACGGCCGCGTGCACCAGGTTCGTCACTGACGACTACGATAGGTCACCACTTCCGATTTTCGAAGCAAGAGAAGTGCACAGGTTCTTTTACGATGCTCTTAACATGAGCAGGGGCGTGTTTATCCTGCAATGAGTGACGCTATTGTGGTTCCGGGCGAGGAGGTCGGCGTGGCCGAACAATACATACCTGAAGGCTTGGTTTATGAATCGAATGGGATTTTAAGAAGTTCAGGCGTTGGCCGCGTCCTTAAGGATGACGTCAAACATATAATTAAGATCCAGCGTCAGGGCAAGAAATTACAGGTACCCTCAAAGGGAGAAAGAGTATATGCAGTAATCACTGATGCAAAGCCAAAGATGGTGACTGCCGACATCGTGGGCAAACCTGCAAAATCATATGGTTCGCCGTTTGTTGGCCTTATACCAGTTTCGATGATATCGTCGCAACGCATTGATGCCGCTGATAATTATTTCGTTCCTTCGGATATCGTTCTGGCAGAAGTCGTGAACGAAAGATCACCCTTTATACTCTCAACAAAGGCCGACGAGTGTGGGGTAGTATTTGGTCGTTGCAGGTCTTGTGGCGACGTCCTTGAGTCCACGGGCCGGGGGCTGGTGTGCAGGAATTGTGGCCTTAGAGATGAACGTAAGTTAAGCTCAAATTACTTGATAAGGTCATCGCAAGAGGCTCCACAGAGCGAACGCAGGGACGTAAAGAGGCAAGATCACAGACATGGAGATTATAGAAAGAAGTACAGACGCCAGTAGGTCTGATTTCACTTTCAAGGATGAGGACCACACACTAGCGAACCTGCTGAGTCTGGCGTTAAGGTCCATAGAAGGGGTTGTGCACGCTGGGTATAGAACTCCTCATCCGCTCTCAAGAGAGACAATCTTATATGTCCAGACTGACGGCGCATTGAGTCCTCGCGAAGCTCTCGCGCAAGCGGTAGAGTCCGTAAAAGCTGATGTTTCAGAGCTGCTAAAAGTGGTTTAGCTTGGCCTCACCGGCCCACCCTTCAATGAAGCATCTGGCCGTCGTAGGTGACGCTTTGATAAACGCTGCAGCCACCCTTGCCACACTTCGTAGCGGCCCTGATGGAGGTAAGAGCATTAGGGTTAGAAATTCATTACTTGCCGAGGCAGTTAGGCTAACTGGAATCAAGCCGAGGGGTAGATATTCGTCACACGAAATAGCCGACATTTACGAGGCGGTCGTCGGGTATGCTTACTTGAATTCTATTATAGCATTCGAGGAGATTCACGCAGAACTGACAAAGTTACTTTCCTCTGGGTCGGACCAAGCTGCATATATTGGTTTGCTCTCATACACTGTAGATAAGATAAGGAGTAAGGGTGAGTGGGATGGCGTTCTGTCCTAACTGCGGCTCAACTCTGCGAGTTCAGAGAAAACAAGGCGGTGTGCTCTATTCATGTATAAAGTGCTCTTACGTGGAAGCTAAGGGGTCACAGGACACACAGAAAGGCTCCAATCTACGCCCTCAACCTAAGCGGCTCTCCCCCGAGATTGTAGTAACCTCTGGTGAGAGCGGCTCAACATTGCCAACAACAAAGGCAGTTTGTCCATCATGCGGCAATGGCGAAGCCTATTGGTGGATGCAACAGACTAGGTCTGCAGATGAGGCAACAACTAGATTCCTCAGATGTACAGGATGTGGACGAACTTGGAGAGAGTACGACTGAGTGCACGAGGTGCGGCCGCAGTTAATGGACAAAAATCTATATAGCTCGTCCTAAAGTCATGACAGATCGTTTTGATTGAAGCAATTTATCCCGAGGCTCGAGGTTGGGGGTCCGTATTTTCTAGCATTTCCAAAATCGTTGACGAGATATTGGTGTCATTCAAGAAAGAAGGGGTCACCGCACGAGCCATGGATAGTGCCCACTTGGCCATGGTGGATTTGGTAATGCCAAGTCAAGCGTTTGACAGTTACGCCGTAGCGGAAGACGTGAGTCTAGGCATCAAGCTTGATGATTTGAACAACGTTCTCCGCAGGGCAACCAAGTCGGACAAACTGGGCATCTCATATGAACCAAAAGACAACACATTAACCCTGAAGTTCATTGGTCAGATTAAGCGAGAGTTTACTATTAATCTGATTGAGTTGGGTCAGAATACCCCACCTATGCCGAACCTACCAGTCGAGGTGAGTGCAATAGTCAATCCCACCGCGCTTAAGGAGGGCATAAAGGACGTGGGGGCGGTTAGTGATTACGCTATATTTGAAGGTGACCAGGACATGCTGTATATCCGATCGAGGGGGAATAGGGGGACCGTCTCACTGGAATTTACAAAAGACAGCGGTTACCTTCTGGATTACAGTCTCAAGTCTTCCAATAAAAAAGCTCGTGCGTCGTATGGGATCAAATACTTGGAATTCATAACCGCAGTTGATGAATCGGTGACAGTTGGTGTCAGTTTCTCTGCGAACGCACCCTTGAAATTGGAGTATCAGATTCCAAGCGACGTAAAGTTGACTTTTCTGCTGGCTCCTCGAGCGGATGAGGAATAGATGCAACGCTCGCTTCTCGGAATCAGCAGTGAGAATCTTGGAGAGCAAAGAGACATCGGTAGACTCGGCTACATTAGCTGCTCGCTACCCGTTTAGCCACTGGGGAAGCTCCTTCATCCTTTCATCATGGGGGGGAGAAGAGCTAAGAGAAGAATTACTCAATGAAAATGTGTATACCAAGCTAGGTAAAATATTCTCGCGAACGCGGAAAACCGCGCTCGAAACGATTCCGGAGGTTGATTATCTTTACCCAGAAGATGAGGTGTCTGCTTACATAGCTATTATGTCTTTTCTAGCATACTCGGATTATCCAGAAAACTACAAGATGCGGCTAGGAGGGCATTATTTTAGCTGGATTACCAGGCGAACAGTTACGCTCCTCGAAAGTGAAAGCCAGGGCACGATTCGAGAGTATTATCAAACAGACTTGGGGTTGCCACTTGTCGCACAAGGCGATATTGTCAGTTTGTCGCTAAAAGATTATCTGGCAAAGGCGTCGAAGTTTGTGAGTCCACCCAAGCGAACTTTAGCCTCATTGCCTTTGCGGCGGGGGGAAATAATACTGTCAAAATATCAGGCAGCCGATCTCGCTGGTGATTTGACTTTTGCCTACCTCGCGGGACTACTTGAGCGGAAAATCCAAGTCGCTAGGGGGGCAACAAACAAACCCGCTTGGATATCTTCTGTCCAGACCTACATGAAGGAATTCTTACCAGAGTCGACCTTGTTCGACGAAGGCGTAAATCGTCCAAACGACCCGACGAAATACCCGCCCTGCATTAGTTTGTTTGTGGAGCAACTGGCTAAGCGAGAATCCATTCCTCACTTTGCAAGATTTGCAGTTGCTTCGTTCATGAGACAGATTGG
This sequence comes from archaeon, assembly GCA_021800035.1. Taxonomy (GTDB): domain Archaea; phylum Thermoproteota; class Thermoprotei_A; order Marsarchaeales; family Marsarchaeaceae; genus JAKAWJ01. Next base: position 14,243 of record JAJYZJ010000013.1, on the reverse strand, counting down.
AGTTGAAAAGGACTATGTAGTAAAACTTTTCACGACTGCATCCGACTTTAGAGCGGAGATGACCAAGTACCAGGTTTCTCATATCTACGGTGAAATAGGTTCGCACACATCGTATACTGCACCGAGCTGTGATTCTCTCAAAATTAGTAGACTCTGTCCAATTGATGGGTATTGTAATCCCAGATTAAAGCACCCAGTTTCGGTTTATCTGTGGAAATGGAGGTTAGCAAAGGGTGAATCCAGAAGAGCTACGAAAGCAGTATCAAGTACTGAATGAGTTATTGAAAGAGCACTATGATTCAAGTGTGGGAGAAGTCTATTGCCCCGAGCGCATTGAGCTTAGGGAATTTGGTTTTGCGTTTTTCATTGGTCAGTTCAGGCGTCACATGAGCTTCAAGCACGGCAGAGACTTGCATTCATATATACAACAAACTTTGCCAAAAGATGTATATTATAGCGTCGCTTCATACAGGAGAGCTGCCGCTCCAATGGCAGATAAAGGCTGGATGGAGGCTGAGCTCCCTTTTGATCTAGACGCAGAACAGGTACTTCGAACCGACAATCCGCTAGTAAAGGACGGATGGATTTCCAATATTTACTATGATGAGATAAAGAGGGAGCTCTTCAAACTATTGGACAATTTCATAGAAGCCGATTTCGGGCTTACTAGCAGGGATTATACTATTGCCTTCTCAGGCGGCAGGGGCTTTCATGTGAGAATCACGGACAAGGTGTTTAAGGAGCTTGGCTCGCAGCTACGCCGCCAAATCGTTGAACACGTCGCACTTGGGCACATGCCCGAATGGGCTCCGGCCAAGCGGGGAACGATTGCACCATTTACGCACGACTATGGCTGGGATTTGAGGACATTTTCATGGCTGAAAAACAGGGTAGCAGCGCAGCGGGATCGGTCATCACCAACGCATCTGCCCCAGCGGATCGTTTCACAGCTTGCTACGGCTTCAAAGCCGACCGAATTGTGCGTTCGCAGGACAGACAGGAGGGTTCTTGAGGAATATCTGCGCGAGGCAATGAACAATTTGACGGTTGCTATCGACGAGAGGGTTACAGTGGACTTAAATCGACTGCTGCGAGCGGCTGGAAGCGTTCATGGGGGTTCAGGATTGATATGCAAGATTCTTTCAAAAACCGACCTTGATGGTTTCGAGCCCTTAACGAGCGCTGTAATGAACCTCCGGTCCTCGAAAAGGTTACTAGTCGAAAACGTTCCCTTGCGAGTAGAGATTAAGGGCGAGTCTCTCGGACCCTCGGATAAGGGGAAGTCGATAGAGGTTAATAGTGCCTTAGCGTACTATGTGGTTGTAAGAAGAGGAGCGAGATTTGACATTAAAGCCATATGAGCTCTCTGCCAGATTGTCGAAGGCAATTCGAGACGAACAAGAGGCAGAAGAACTCTGCGCTCTTGATGATGAGTTTTACTCGAAAATGCTGCTCGAAATCGCATCTTTATCTGCCGCGAGTGAGTTTATTGAAGATTTTAGGGAGCATACCATCAAGCAGCTTGCGGTCCTGTTCGATTTGCGGCTTTCCAAGGTAATAGCTGGAGCTAGTTATGACAAGTGTCCGCGAGACGAAATGCAAGTGTTCAATGATTACGGTCGGTTTATTAGAACTTATCAGACATTCCGCTCGCTTATCATGCGTGAGGGGACCACCTCTCGACCTAACCGCCGCATTGTGATATTTAATTCACCTGTAGGTAAATTTGTGGACTCTGCAGTCTGGCATATCGGTCCATTCGATGCAAGAGATATGGCTTATATACCGGAAGAAGACGCTCTCATCTTGTCTAGGTACGGCATTGTCCAGTTCCTAGAGGACAAGTTTCCGAATGAAAATCCCAAAGCAGCTTAATACGTTTTGCCCAAAGTGCAAGTCGCACACTCGACACAGTGTTTCGCTGTATAAGGCTGGGAAAAGGCGTACTCTGGCTCTTGGAGAACTGAGGCATGCCATGGAGAACAGAGGTTATGGCGGCTCCAAGAAGCCCATACAGAAGAGGCTTGCGAAAGTTACAAAGAAAGCAGCTCTTAAGCTGAAGTGTGAAAAATGTGGATACATTCTCAGCCGCAAGGGAATACGCCTAAAGAAGGCAGATGTTGTGTGATAAGTGGAGGTAATTTTGCGTGACTAGAGAGACGATTCCCGCCCCAAGGTCCAGATTTTTTGATGTACGTTGTGCTGACTGTGGAAACGTTCAGATTATATACTCACATGCGGCTTCAAGGGTAGTCTGCAAGGTCTGCGGTAAGCCCTTGGTCGACCCCACAGGAGGAGAAGCGCAGATCATTGGTGAAGTAGTCTCCGAACACTGACCCGAGTAATTCATGTATTTCCGTTACTTTACTGACCAGAGGAATACTAGAGCCATGATGGACGTTAGCAGAGTTATGATTCCCAGTGCAGCCAGCGCGGTAGAGTAGCGCTTCTGACCATAGACGTTTGGGGCACGGAACAGGGCCACAATACCCACAGTAGCAATAAGCAGAATTGCCCCGACGATAAATGCTTCGGCACCGAACTGGTAGCTCGGTCCTGGATAGATTATTGCTACCGCTCCCCCCGAAGTGGTTCCCTCAACCGGAGGGTGCGAGACGGCTACAAATAAACCGCCCGAAAGCACGCCTATAAGTATTAATACTGCAATGTACTCAGAAACTGTTGCTAAGTACCTACCTATTTTATCATAAAATTCTGAAACTTTTCTGACTAAGCTCATTCTGGAATCATCACATGACTAGGAAGATAAATAGTTTGCCAGGCTGCCGCTCCGGCTGGTATCCGACCTCTCCATCCCGAGTCATTCAAAGCCCGCCGAGCTTTGATCCGTCATAGCTTTCTTCGACTTATAGACGGCAGATAATCTGTATGCAAAGTATTTGTCGTCGGGGGAAAACTTGGCTGGGTGCGGAGTCGAAGTCGGGGAGTTGCATTTTCCGCATGATTCTAGGAGTGTGTATCTATGGCAATTGGGGCAAATTCTGAGAAGACTCTTCATTTATTGTCTTCTGCTATTTCAAGCGTGAGATTCAGGCCACTGGCTAGTTCTCTCAGCTTCAGTGGAATATCTTTCATTACGGCGTTCACAAGCTTCGGCCTCTGTGATGATACTTCTATTGCATAATTAGGGGCTGCGACAACGTACACCACATAGTTCACGCTCCTCATACTAAGCACTTTTTCAATCCCCTCGAGGAGGGATTTGATTTTGAGTGCACCACTCTTTTCAGGCGTTGATACAGAGAATTTGAGCAAAGATGTATACTCTTTGAGTTTGATGTTCCTTTTCGAGTACTCTACTAAAACGGGAATCAATGACGGTTCAATTCCGGCTTCAGTGAGCGCAATGGCGCCCTCTGAGGCGGCCTTCTCGATAACAGCAAGGGGATCTGGTTGTGCTAGCAATCTCTCCAGAACTTGGGCCCGTTGCTCTTTCGTAAATTTGAGGGACTCGAAAACGTTTTCAATAGTTTTATCGAATCTTCTGCGGCGCTTCCAGGCCCTGAGCACAGAGTTCCGTTCTGAAGGCGTCACCCTCTTCATGGAAAGGTCGATGTGACCCTTAGTCGGATTTACCCTTATAGCCTTCAGCACGACCCGCTGGCCAGGATTAATGAACCTGCTAATGTCGGTTACCCAACCTTGGCTCACTTCTGAAATAGGCAGGTAACCTCTTTTTCCTTTGTAGGTTTCCAGCTTCACGTAAGCTCCATGATCCACAATTTCATCAATGACGGCCACTACCAACTCGTCGCGCTGTGGCCAGTCAGAGCTTACGAGGAGAGACATAAGAAATCGGTAGGATAAGCCGGCTACTTATTTAATAGTTACTGAAGGAGAGGATTTTCTTACTGACTACGACGAGGACGAGCTGCATTCATGGTAGTTACCAGGGATTAGTTTTGAGTTTCAACCTATAGGCTCCTGCGTTTGTGAGCAAATGTATTATTGGAATAATGTAGAGAGAGGTAAGCACTATAGTAAGTTGCTCTCCGACTGGGATTCTGTTTCCAAAGACGGAAGCGCCTTCTCCTACCCCATAATTGACAACAATCGCGAGTAGGTAGGCCCCGAGGACGAAGTCCAACTGATCCAACAGCGGAGCCGGCTGCCCTCTTTCAAATCCAGCTCTTCTCTTTACAAAGGCGCCACAAAGGTCTCCTAATAGCGCGCCTATCGAAAAAGTCAATCCAGTAACGATTCGCTGCGTTCCAGGCATACCCACAAACTCGATTAGAGTTGTGACAACTCCAACTGCCAGACCCAAAGCAAAACCTTCGAAAGATTTACCGTCTCCAAATAGTCGTCGCTTATCCCTTAAACGCTTGCCGTAATCAATCGGGTGACCTTTTTTGATAAAAACAGGGGCGGCATTAGCGGTCATTGCAGGAAAGACGAGGTAAATCGTTGTAACAATAGCCACACCCACATTCAGCGGTTACCACCAGAGTTGAATCCCAGATAGTCCATAGTATAAGAGTATCTTGTAGTATCGGCGCCTCCCATCTCGCGGATATACGCTTCCCCCGAATTGGTCATATCTTTTTTGCGTAGGTGAATGGTCATATCTGCGAAGTAGTTGAGCACATGACCGGCAATAGGCTGATCTCTCGGCTCCTGTCCCGAGTCTGCTGTAAAGATTAAGAGTAAATTCTCGTTCCTGCGATAATAGTGTAGCTCTGCCAGAAAGGATGCGAGGAGCCTGTTCCGCTGGAACAATAACTCCGGATTCTCTGATACATAAGTTAGATAGCTTGCGGTGATAGTGTCTACTATGACGGTTGAGGAAAGGCCTTGTCTAGTAATTTCGATCAAGGCGGCTTCTGTGTTTTTTGAGTCTATATCGAGCGTAATTATTCTTTCGAGCATTTCCTCCGTGAGACCGTGAGCTTTGCTCAGCGTTTTTAGGCGGCCGGCTCCTTCAGCGAGTCGTGTAGCAAAGAGCACCCTTTCGCCTAGCGCCGTCCTACTAAGAGCCGCGAGTATTGAGAACAGAGTTTTACCGGATCCAGACGACCCCCAGACTACATACGTGTTACCTCTCACGATTTTCCGTATCCCGAGCTGAAGGAGCGGGTCCAGTCTTTCAGGGCACACCCTGCCAGACAAAGCCTCAACGCTCCATTATTAGTTGAGCCAGCGAACCAAACGAGCCAGAGCCTTTCAGACAATCCCTGAACCACGTAGGCATAGAATCAAGTACCGTGCGATTAAGGAATCTCCGGTCCATAAGTACGCCTATCCCTTTGTCGCGGGGGCCTCTAATCACCCTGCCTACTGCCTGTACTGCCTTCTGCACTGCTTGGGAGATGTGATATGCGTAAACCGATGACACCTCAAACGCCAGAGAGCTAGCTAACATCGCTTCCAATCCGGTGGGGTAGGGTACCGGTAGCGCAAGACCGACAACTAGCACTATGTCGAGCCCTCCTGGATATTCATATCCTTCCCCTGCCTTTCCTCCCTGGACTGCCAGCATGACCAAGTGTCCCTCAGAATCCGACAGCGTGACAACTGGCGTGAGTTCTTCACGGTTTGATGGTATCAGGGTATAGCCAATTTTGGTGAAACAATTTGCTGTTTCGTGCATATATGCATACGAAGGAAAGAAGATGCCCAGTCTGGCGTCTGACCTACCACGGAGCGCTATATCGACTAATGATGCCAACCTTGCGCCGTCTGACGGCTTCCTTTCTGTAAATTTTGTAGTAAAGTCTGTTACAATGTATACCCTCAGCTGGCCGTCACGATAAGGACTCGGTATTCGTTCGACATACAAGGGTCTCTCTCGCAGAAGCGAAGTGTAGAGCTTCACGGCCCCTGGGGTGGCCGACATCATAACAGTTGAGTCAAAGTAGCTAAGACGTTCGCCGAAAGAATCTGAAGCATCGTCGCGCAGGCCCCTTGCCGAATTGTTTCCAACTATCAGCGTAGTGTAATTTCCCTCAAAAAGGGCTTTGAGCGCAATATATTCCCGGGAGAGACGATATCCGAGCGCGTGCTTCGAACAGTCCGCGGCTACCTCAGCTTCTGCGGTTACAGCGTCGTAAATAGCGGCTATTGAACCTACTGTGGAAATCAGTTTTTTCTTAGTCCACTTTTTCCTGCTTCTCAGTAGCTTGGAAACTTCTCTTCCGGCCTCTGAGATGAATTCAATTCCAACGTCAAAGACCTCGAATGAGCGGGTAAGAACATTATGGCATTCATCTATCATCAACATTGAGGAGTCGATGATTCTTGACGCCTTTTTCCATGAATACTCGCTAAGTAGGTAAGCCTGTGGTACAATTACAATATCGGACTGAGAGGCGCTGTTCCAGCAGGTCTCATATGCACAGATTTCTTTCTCAGCAGCGACCGACACCATTTCTGAAATGTTCATGGTCCAAGGATGAAAATCTGCTGCAGGTGGAAAGTAGGGGCACCGGAATCTGAGCTTGGGTAAGGCACAAATCGCTTTTGCAGACTTGAGTCCATCTGAAGAGCAGAGGGCGTCTCTGCTACCAAGAACGACAGCCTTGTATTTTTGTTGAAGACGTCGAAGCTCCTCGATAACGCGAGAAGTCTGAGAATGAGTTGAACAGGCGATGGTAGGCCGTTCGCCTTTTGTAGCTAAAGTTGCTGCTGCAACTGCTATGCAAGTTGTCTTACCAGCTCCATTTGCAGCTTCAATGAGAGAGCATATTCGTCTTCGGTGCGTTGCGAATATTACGTTTAGTATTCTGGTCTGGTCTTCCGTCATAGTGTAAGGGAAAGCCTTGCGCGCGAGGCTCATGAGTTCGTGGTCTTTGCTGTGCAAGTAGCCGGTAGATAGATAGAATTGAATTTAATAGGATACTTTCTCGGCAATTAGTTCCCGTTTAAATACTACTGACGCGGCCTCGGACACAGCGCGCCTTGCTGACGGTAGCGAGTATACCCTCACCAAAGCCACGTACTGGCTGAGTGCGTTCGCAAGAGGTGAAAGCCGCGACAGCCTTTCAACTTCGCCTGTTTTTTCTGTGTAGATCATTATGTCCGCGCTCCCCTTGTCAAACGGGCCCAGTGGCATGGTCGGAAGTGTAGGAGTATCGATAAAGACTTGGGAAGCATCCACGTTGGCTCTTGTAGATATTGATTCGGATAGAGCCTGAAGAACTCTGGCGTCTTCGAGAATTCTTCCTTGAGGATTTGATTCATGGTGAACCGCTTCATAGCAAGGCTTCAATAATTCTCTTCGGTTCATCATTTTGTAAAGTTCGCTGGCATCTCGCTTCTCTTTTTCACTTTTGGAGCCCCCGCTCAAAATTCTGAGCCTTCCCCAGACAGATCCATCGTCCATTTCAAGATACGTCTCATTGCTCATATCCTTCATGAATCCAAGGTCTATAGCATAGGCGCGCAATATCGCATCTAACATAATTTCTGATGCGCGTACGGTGCGATGATAATATACAGCTTTGAACATCTCATAGCGTGCGATTATGAATTGCTCGAGTGCATAGAGTGCGTTTGCGTTTATTGTCAGATTGTCGTCTACAGGGCAGAACCCATCAATTAGCCTGAAATGGTCTACTCTACCATAAGGAACTCCACTGAAGTGTGAATCACGATTGAGGAAATCCATCTTGTCAACATCAACCTGCCCGGCGATTATTTTCGCCGGGAATAATTTGCTCTTGTATTCAGATTTGCCAACCGCAAGTTTAGAGACTGTCTCCTTGTCAAAACCTGCGGCGGAGATTCTATCTCCCACTTCAGTGCTGGATATAAGGCGGCTACCCATATCCTCATGTGTTAATCCGGTGGTTTGCCGCAATACGCGTTCGGATGAGTGAGAGAACGGCCCATGACCCAAATCGTGCAGTAATGCTGAAAGCCTAAGGATTTGTATGTCATCTTCTTCCAAATAACCGGCGGCGCAGAGCCTGTCGGCTGCAAGGCCGGCCAGCGACATAGCTCCTGTTACGTGCGAAAATCTGGAGTGAACTGCAGACGGGTAAGTATAATATGCCGTGCCAAGTTGCTTGAGTCTATGAAGCCTTTGGACAGGTTCTGTGTCGATTATACTCTTTTCTACGTCCGTAAACTGGATGTAACCGTGGACTGGATCCATTATCTCACTGAAGAATTTCATTGGGGTTTCCCGCATGACCTAGAGCTACAAGCACGTAGAAAAGTGTAATGGGTGCTTATTTCTTGCTCATAGTATTTGAAGGGATTGATGGTTCTGGTAAGTCCACGCAGGCAAAGCTGCTTGTGAGTCGTCTGCTTGAGAGAGGAGTACACTCTGTCTATTCGAGAGAACCCACCGAGGGTGCGGTTGGAGAGCTAATACGGCACTCCGTGCTAGAGGCAGCAAGTATAACCAATCCGGTTACTATCGCTCTCTTATATGCGGCGGATCGTTCGGATCATTTGGAAAAATTAGGAGATATGAGCCGCGCAGTGCAGGTGTTTGACAGATACTACTTCTCATCTATTGCATACCAGGTGGCCGCTGGAGCACCCTTGGAGTTTGTTGAACAGATAAATTCCTTTGCGCCTCGACCGGACTTGACCTTCCTTCTAGACATCGACCCTAGGCTGAGTCTAGGACGACTATCCAAGCACGATGCGTTCGAATCACGTGACTATCTGGACAAAGTGCGGTCGGCCTTTTTGCATCTCGCGAAGATTTACAATTTTCAGGTATTGCGAGGCGATAATACTGCTAGAACGATTTCGGAAACCGTATTCAGACAGGTTTGGGGGAAACTAGTTGAATCAGGCGCGGTCGTTTAAGCTACCTTCAATTCTTAACTTAGACGCGTTCGAAATAAGAGACTACCAGCTCGAGCTGTGCAAGAGCGCACTTGAGGCTAATACCTTGGTGGTACTGCCCACAGGACTAGGCAAGACCACTATTGCAGCTCTCGTGGTGGCTGCGAGGCTGGAACAAAAATTGGACAAAAAAGCGCTTGTACTCGCTCCCACCCGACCTCTTGTATCTCAACTCGCCGAGCAATTCAAACGAGTCATACTTTTTGACAAGGAGGACTTCGCAGAACTCACAGGGAGCGAGTCGCCCCGCGAAAGAGTGGCTAAGTGGGCGAGAGCTAGAGTGCTTGTATGTACGCCTCAAGTAGTGCGTAATGACCTCATCGCTGAACGCTACTCATTAGCTAATATATCCGTAATGATATTTGATGAGGCACACAGGTCAGTGGGTAACTACCCTTATGTATTTATAGCTCGACGGTATCAGGCGCAAAACCCAAGCGGTTTGACGATGGGACTTACTGCGAGTCCTGGTTCATCTCCTGTCACTCTCCAGGAAATCAGCACGAACCTCAGCATCAAGAACATATCTTCAAAGAACTCATCGGATGAGGATGTGAGAAAATACGTTCAGACCACCGATTATCAACCAATCTTTGTTAATCCTCCCAAGGAGTTCGCGGCTACGATGCGTTACATGGAACTATTGTTCAGTAAGCTGTTGCAGCCACTTGTTGGGAAGAAATTGGTAGCGGCGTCAGGCGCTGATAGAGTAAACCTGAAGACGCTTATCGAACTTCAGCAACGCCTAACGAAGGCCGCATCGCAAAGTGGATGGACTCCGGAGATGTCTGAAGCGGTCGTTCACACAGCGGCGAGCATCAGGCTCATGCACGCCATGAATTTGCTCGAGACGCAGGGAGTAACTTCTGCCCGCATGTATACTAAGAGAATTGACGAAGCCTACAGAAAAAGACCAAGTCGGTCACTTCGCCTCATCGCTATGGACCCGTTCTGGGTAGTAGCAAAATCTCATTTGGATAATCTGATTAATGAGGGAGTCGAGCACCCCAAACTAGGCATCCTTGTACAGATCCTAAGCGGCTACTTCAAGAATAGGAGCGACAAGGCTATAATATTCACAAACTATAGAGACACGGCTAGTCTTGTTGTTCGTGCCCTCTCGCATGTAGACGGGGTAAGACCCATAAGGTTTGTTGGACAGGCGGAGAGAGGATCGGATCAGGGGATGTCTCAAAAGGAACAGGCGGATGCACTCGAAAGATTCAAGGCTGGAGAGTTCAATGTTTTAGTCGCAACTCAGGTTGCTGAGGAAGGTCTGGATATAGACGAATGCAATCTGGTGGTCATGTATGAGAACGTACCAAGCGTAACCCGGTTGGTGCAACGTATGGGGAGAACTGGCAGGAGGAGCGCGGGAAAAGTGATCACACTGATAACAAAGGGGACAAGAGATGAGGTCTTTTACTGGATAGCCCGCAGAAAACAGCAGAATTTGAAAGCCACCATATCTAGGCTCGCACAATCAAGTCCGTTGGCTGATAAGTCAGAGGTGCAGGGCCAGGCGCATGTGAGCGGCTTGGAAGTTCAAGGTCCAGATTTGCAGTTAAGCAATCACGGTTCGTCAGCTACCGCGAATCCCGAGATCAGACCCGAAGTAGTAGTGGACAGTCGGGAAGGAGCATCAAGTGTGGCAGCATCTCTCAGCAATTTCGGGCTCAAAATCAGATTCGAGGAGCTACCAGTCGGAGATTACATTGTATCTGATCAAGTTTGTGTTGAGAGGAAGCAGGTAAAGGACTTTGCAGCCTCGATACAGGATGGAAGACTGTTCCAGCAGGCTGTTAATATTCGGCGTACGTTCAGACGTCCAGTTTTTATTATTGAAGGTGAGAGCTTGTTTTCGGTCTCGCTCAGTCCCGAGGCCGTAAGGGGTGCGTTAATCAGTTTGGCAGTGGATTATGGCATTCCGATACTTTGGTCCCGGACGCCATCGGAAACCGCTCTCTTCATTAGTAGGATGGCAATACGGGAACAACACGAGTTCGGTAGGTCTAGGCCAGTTGTTCGGGATGAGAGGAAGCCAGTTTTGGATAATGATTTGAGGGAGTATGTAGTAGCTTCTCTTCCCGGTATAGACAGTTCAAGAGCAAAGAATCTATTGATGCACTTTGGCTCAATTGGGGGCGTTTTTAATGCTTCGACCAAGGAACTAGAAGCTGTGGAGGGGATAGGTGAGAAGACCGCCGCGAGACTGGTGGAACTGATTAACTCACCCTATGAAAGAAACAATCTAGGCAAAGAACAGAGTTATTCGTGATGGGTTCCTTTAATGGAACTCTCCTCGATGTCTGTTTGATCAAGTTTTTGAAGAATCGAGAGAGCAAGAAGGATTACCTTCAGGTCTTGTGGGTCTACGTCGTTAGGATTTGAGAGCCTTCTTGAATACGAATTCACTACCTCTTCTACAATGGACCGCAATCCAGGAAAACTCTGAGACCTCTGTTGAACAGAGCCGTTTACTATATCCCTATTTGGACTTGTTGACCAACCGCAATTTACGCAGATTGTCATGCCACTCCGCGTCTGGACTAGGGGAGTTGAGCAGTTTGGACAGGTATCAGCAAGAAGTTTGCCCCCTTGTGTGAGAACTTTGGCTATTTCTTTGCTTACTTTGGACACACTCTTCCTTTCATGTAAAAGCATATATTCCTATCCGCGTTGCCTGTCTTGAAGGGATGTTATCATGGCCCTGAAAATTGGTAATGATGAAAAAATCAAGCAGGCAGTGGTGTTGCTTCAACAGATATCGGACGACACCACTATTCCTAGAAATATAAGAAAGACCACTCAAGAGGCATTCAAGGTGCTCCAAGCGAAGAATCTTACACCGGGAGTCAGGGCCGCCAACGCAATAAGTGTTATAGATCAAATATCCCAGGATCCTAATATGCCGCCTCATACGCGAGTTCAGTTATGGCAGGTTGTGAGCACACTTGAGACTGTCAAGGATTGAGTCGCTCATGCTATGAATTACGACGTAGCTCGGGCCAGTGATTTGGTTTTGCTCAACCTATTACTTAAAGCCCAAAAGAAGGCATAGTATTGGGATATCGTGCGGGGTTGTCCGAGCATGGCCAAAGGAGACGGATTCAGGCTCCGTCGCGTAGAGCTGCGTGGGTTCAAATCCCACACCCCGCACACCGTTGCAGGACCCAAGCAACAGTCTACTGGCTGTTGAGAAAGGTGCCTAGAAGTTTCAATAGGAATTCTTCGCGTGAGTGAGCTTCGCGATTTTTCATTATAGAATCTTCCTAGGATCGAAAAGGGCGTTCTGGACATGCCGTTTCAGTCGCTTGCACCTTTCAAACGCTTTCGAGACGTGGTTCTTCTGTAAATTCGCACGAGTAGCTTAATTATAGCAGAGTTCGACACTTAAGAGGCTCATGCTTTTCGCCTCGATAATTGCATTTCTTTTTGGAGGAGCGGCAACTTACGTATGCTTACTTCTCTTCCGTAGTAAATTCATTCTTCATGGCTTCTTTGGACTGGATGTGCACAAACCAGGCAAGCCTAAGGTGGCCGAAATGGGGGGAATTGTTTCCGGTATTATAATAGATGCTGTCTTGACCGGAATGTATTTTTACGTACCACTTACGGCAAGGGCGTTCGTCTTGGTCTTACTAGGGACGTTTACATATTACGTGCTTTTGGGGTTAGTGGACGACCTTTGGGAGCTCTCCCGCCGCATAAAATTGGGAGGAGCGTTGCTGGGAGGAGTTTGGATGGATATTCTTGGAATCCTGCTCCATGTAAGATTCTTCAGTGCAAATCCATACCTACCTCTTGTGGGCCAAATACACATTCTCTTTGTTTATCCATTTCTAATTCCCGTCGGATTGGCCGTAACATCTAATGCGTATAATATGTATGACGTTTATAATGGTACCCTTACTTTTGCTTCTGCTCTCGTGTTCGGGGTTCTTGGTGTTCTGATACTTATTGATCAAGTAGCTAAGTATTCTGCCATGGTATCAGCGTTCTCTTTACTCTGTTCGGGCGTATCAATAGGGCTGTACCTTATGAACAGATATCCTTCTAAGTTCTTTATCGGCGACGTGGGAAGCCTACCTCTGGGTGCCGCCGCCGGCATGGTGGCAATTACTGGAAATCTAGAAGCAGTAGTGGCTGTTGCTATAATGCCCATGATACTCAATGGGTTTTTATCTTTTGGGAGTGTGGGCAAAATATTCGAGAGCCACCAGTTTCCTGAAAGGCCAGTCCTAGTCAAGGACGGCATGATTTCGGCAAACCCGCACGCCGGAGCGCCGATTAGTTTGGCAGGCGTATTGACTTCGCGCTCTCCCTTGAGCGAGAAGCAGCTCATAGCTAGGTATCATTTGTTGACTGTGATTGGGGTTGGCCTAGCGATTGCGACCTTCTTTCTTACTCCATGGGGCGGTTGAGTCTGATTGAGGGAACCCGTTGTTGCGTTAGTAGCTACAATGGTTATCTTCTGGTTGTTGCTTCTGGCTTTATTCTATTTTTCAGGCTCATTTTTAGTCAAGCTCGATAGCCCACTTCTTCGTGGGCAAGCCGTCTTACTGGACGCATTAAAGGGGCTAACGTTTCTGAGTTTGCTTGCAATCCTTCTATACGGATGGCTCCGAGTGACAGTGCACATTCGCAAGTCAGCGTTGAAATCAAGGAATAGTTCTTCCTAATATTTCGAGTGGATCCTCCAGAGAGCTAAGGAAGCTTGCGGCATATTGTTGCCTTTTGTTCTTTGAGAGGGTAGATTCCGTAAGGGCGTGTTTGAGTCTACGTTTCAACTCCTTCGAGGTTGTGTGTGTGATTAATCCAGCTTTTCCAAGGGCTGCGCCCACATAGGTTCGCATCGGGAATGCTGAGAGAGTTGGCTTCCCGGAGAGTGCAGCCTCCCAAGTCATTGTTCCTCCAGCGCCTATGAAGACATCACAGTTATCGATCAGCGCCAGTCCGTCAATCTGCCTATCCAAAACATAACTATCGGGGAGGGACTCGCGCAAGGCTCTTCGCTGACTTTTGTATCTTGGTAGAACGACTAGACTGAAGCCAAGCTCCTCCTGCGCTTCCCGCAGAGCACCTGATAAGTAGGAATCCTCCGTCCCCACGTGGAGGTAAGCGGCTTTAATCTCTTCCGGCCTAAACGCAACTATTGGCCTCCTAAGTTTTTCTGGTAAACTGACTTGGCTCTCCCTTTCACGTTTTAGCCAAGAAACAACCTCGAACCCGCGATATTGTATGAGTCCGTCCGTCCTTAGGCCATACGCTCTCCACGCTCTTGCTGGAATGTAGCTACTTGAAATAAGCTTAGTCGTGAGGGGAACGGTAAGCCTAGCCACTGCTTCGGCGTGAGGTGAGTCGTTGATATTTATTGTAAAAGCCCCCTTGCCGAATCCAATTCTAGTAGCTTCCGGTGA
>JAJYZJ010000058.1 GCA_021800035.1 archaeon | reverse complement strand
ACCAGACGGGCACGTTCAGGTGGCAGTGCATGGACCCCTGCGGATACGGCCCCTCGGGCTGGCTCGGACCCATGAGCTCGCCAGGCTGGATGACCGGGGTCATCACAGTCTACTAGCGATAGCGCCAAAACAATATATGCCGGGACTGCGTGCCGGATAAGGGAGCGCCCACGACTGTCGAAAGCGTGACCCAGTCGCAGATAGCAGCCCATGGCCCGGCCATGGTACGAAGGATACAAAAGAATCTAGTCATGCTGCTCGGAGCTCTCTGGCTCTTAGACGGACTGCTGCAGCTTCAGCCCTATATGTTCAGTCCCGACTTCGCGATTGGGGTTATCGGGGGGGCGGTCATGGGCCTTCCGCGCCCGCTATACGTGATGTCGGTCTACTGGCTTGAGCATTCATTAATCCCGGATATAGTGCTCTGGAACGCATTCTTTGCCGGTCTGCAGCTGGCGCTCGGTATCATGCTGCTAGTAGGAATCAGGAGGACAGGTATTGCAAAGCTTGCGCTCTGGATCAGCATCCCATGGTCCATCGCGCTCTGGGTTTTCGGAGAAGGGATGGGAGGTATACTGTTAGCTACGATGTCCGGAGGAGAGTTTCCGGGAACGCCAAGCGTCCTGAACGGTTTTCCGGGTGCGGCACTTCTTTATCTCTGGGTCACCATTCTGCTTCTAGTTCCCGAATCTTGGTGGAGTAACCGTTCGAAACTTTCTCCGATATGGGGCGGGGCAGGGTATCTGTTTCTTGCCGCTGCTATTGTGCAGGTCGCTCCATTGATGTGGACTTCGTTCGGGCAAGCTTCAATCTTTGCGGCGAACCTGGATAACCTGCCCGGCACGCTCGCCTGGACAATAAAGCCGGTGATAAACGCCGCCACTAGTCATCCCGTGCTTGCGAACTCAATTGAAGTTGGTGTAAGTCTGGTTACTGCGTTAACTCTCTTTCTACGGAAGCCCTTAACCCTGCTGTACCTCCTGCCTGCAGCTTGGGCGATCTTCATTTGGTGGTTCGGTCTCGGCGTTGGCGGCACTCTTACGGGTCTGGGTACCGACCCGAATTCTCCTCCCCTGATGCTTCTTCTTGTGCTCCCGGCTTGGTTGAGCGCCTCAGCCCGCCACAAACGCTTCAGGAGGGAGAGTAAATTCTGACTCGCATAGTGTCGCATGTCCCTCGATTGAATTCTCAAGCGCATTAGCGTCGCAGTGGCATCAATGAGTCATCAGGAGCTACCCCTTGGTAATGCCATTATAGGCCGGGGCCCGTCCGACTAATTATCTGGCGCTTTAAGCATCGCCAACGCAAAAATAGCTATAGGGCAACTATGCTGAACATCGTGGACCAGAACGTTTGCGAGAAGCTTGCCTCCCCATGCAGCATTACTGAGAGCTCCTCCCAAACCAGAAGCAGCGCTGCGACCTGGAGACCAACTCCTATCGCGTTAAACATGCTGAGTTTCAGGGCTGGTACACCAGCACTGTTCCCCACAAAGAGGCGATGGCTCCGCTATACTCCCCGAGCAGCGGGCCAGACATTCCGTTCGGGTTAAAAGTGTAAGGCAATGGATAAACAAGCCCATAGATATACACTTCGGGCCCGGCCCGGAAGCTTATTTCCTGAGATCCGAGATGTGCTGCTTTCGAGGCCAGCACAATCGCTTGGCCATCCGTGAGAATGTGAACGAGTTCTAGATTTTAATGGTAATGTCTGATTATGCAGCGCGAGGTATTTCTCTGCAACTCCTTCAAGGTTTGATTGAGTCACGTTGAAGAGGTAATTTGTGAAATGGGAAAGCGCAGTAAGCGGTATATGAAAAATCAATACTTTAGACAGAGCCATTCAGGGCTAAAAGTGTGGGCCCAGGATGGCTGTCGTTTCACATGCCGTAGCCGCTCATCCACAGGCTCGAATGGCCGTTTTAAAATGAAACAAGCCTTCACACACTTGTCCCTGAGGCTACTTCCACATGTGAAGGTGCAGTTCTGGTTCATCGGGTTTCCTGGTCAAGGGGTTACTCCGTGACAAGGCAACAGCGCTAGCTCGTGCTATTCTCCTGAGCTAACAAGTTCCCGGCATATCCGGCGCATGTCCAAACTAAGGCGAGCCGGGGGTGGGATTCGAACCCACGGTAAAGCGGCTCACTTCGAATTACCACTGCAGGCCGCCGCCTTAGACCACTCGGCCACCCCGGCGCCAGACCCTCTCTCTGATGCACCCGTCTTTAACGGTTGCTAGGGCAAACACACTTCAAATCGGTTTGACCATATATCACACGTGGCCCCTTGTAAAGCATTATGGTCTCATAACGGCAGCTCAAGGCATTCGATTACAGAAGGAAAAATTTTGACAGTCGAGAAATAGTTATAAGGACCCGGCTGGCACGGTCACGCAGACCTCTTTGACCAAAGCTGCTTCAGCCGCGATGGCTGTCGCAATAATTGTAGTAGTTATAGTAGCCGTGATTGCGGGTGCAATTTTGATCCTCCGAAGCCATCCCCCCGGTCCTATAGCGTCGAGTTCGAGCGGGACTACCGGTAGTTTGCCAGTGACAACACAACCCCTGAGTCAATCTTCTACCTCTTCGAGTTCCTCCCAGTCGCCACCCCCCGGCCAGGGCGGCACTGCGTCGACTTCAGTTTCAAGCGGAACTTCAGCCACAACAAGCCCGAGCTGCTCCTCGCCCAATTCTACTCGGTACCAGAACTATATTGGCAACTACACAAATTTTCGCTCAATTGACGACCTGCTTGGCAATTACTCCTCGCTTAGCGTAGAGGGGGCCGGTACCAGTTCATTCTTGGGAAATGCCTCCAGTTCGACGGCCACGACTAGCTATAACTATTCGACCATGTCAAATTACGCCTCAACCAGAACCACGATTAATGGAACACTTTTCTATGTGGTCTCCGTACACCTGAATAATACAGGCGGAACTTCAGGAGGTTATTCGTCCGGTTACAAGATATACTTCCCTCTTGGGGCTAACGCTACGCTTGCACAGATATCATATAACGTGAACGGCACAGTGTATTATGAGAACATAACGGGCGCAAACGCGGCCGGTCTCGGCATTGGAGTAATGAGTCAATTCCTGATCTACCAGGCATTTGTCCACTACTATTACCTTCTGTCTTCAGCCGCGTTTGGAATAGTACAAACTGGGACTACAACCGTTCAGCTTGGACAGACGACGTTCACTGTAAAGAATTACGAGCTACCCACAGTCCCAACGACGGAAACCTACTGCGGCGTGACCACAACCTTGTACAGCCTGAAGTTTTCTATAGGCCAGCCTTCAGGCGTGTCAATGGCACTTTTGACTTATTTCCACGAAGCGACGTCAGTCCAGGCCTATTTTACTTTCCAGGTCTTATCAGCCACTGTAGCCAGCTACTAGGGATATTCTCTGAGGCCACGCATTCGAAGCCTTGCCATCCCAAGGGTTATTTAATGCGTGATTAGTTACTCGCGCGTGCACCACAGACCCAACGTAAATAATTCAGATTCAGAACTCCTACGCTGGTACGCTCCTGATCTCCGGCATAAGCGCGAAATAGATTTGTTTAGGTGAAAACTGTGCGCACCTCCTTTAGGCTAGCATTGTCGGGTTCTGCTTGTGTCGCGGGTGGTCTGCTCATGATACTGAGCGGCGTTGTTGCCCACGGATTTCTACCAAAAATTCTGGATTTCGTTAAATCGGCAGTAGGCGACTTGACACCGCATTTAGCATATGTGGCACTGTCAGTAGTTATCCAAATTCTGCTTTTCCTAATCGGACTCGGGGGCCTTGGTGTGCTTGCTGGAGGAGTGCTTATTGTGCTGGGTCATACCACCACAGGAAAATTCATAGTCGCCCTGGGGGGCGGAGCGGGTTTTATTGGTCTTGCAATCGCGTTGGCTTACGCTATTTATACAACAGGTTATACCTCAATCCTTACTCATGCGGAATATTGGGTCGGGGTGTTGTTTGCTGCCCTTGGCAGGCACTATGCTCACAAGTGAGTTGAGGCCGATACGGCAAGTGTCGGAGGCCGGGGTCCTTGCAAAGTCTCAGGCGAGTATAATAACTCGTGTGCCCGGCCCTCCTTTTCCGCGGGGCAAGCGTGACGAGACTTGATACGAAAAAATTGAATTTAGAGGAGTGTGCCCACAGGATTGAATTCGGCTAGAGAAATTTGCAGTCACTCCAAGCCTTGCCTTGCGTGACTTGAGGGGGGAAAGTTTGATAGGCAGATTAGTACGAGAGACCTGAATGGGAAATGAAAATAACGTCAGGCCTCCTGCGAGAACTCTTCGGATGTATTCTAGGCAGAGAAGAGGGAAACTGGATATTTGGCGCGGCTGAGACGGCACCCGAAGGTTGCAGTTTGTTATTCGCGCCGAGGCTGTCGGGGTCGCGCCGCAACCGGCGGTAATCCCTCTCGTTGTATGATGCGGACCGTATGAACACATGATTTAAAGCCTGAACCCTACGACCAACGTGTTTTTTCTTGATTCGTCCGATCCCTACTTTTGGGCCAATCTGACATTATGTGCATTGTATCATGAAATCAAAATAGCTTTCGCAATCTAATTTGATTCCAACCCGGTTGGGTTTTGACTCCCGGCCTTTTGAGGCGAGTTTCCGCTCTAACTGCAGGCAAGTTTCGATTCCCCCCTGCTTTCAGTGACCGCATCCCAGCTTTTCTGCATTTGGGCCCGGGCGTTCCTCCTTATAGCAATCGCTTAAATCTTAACACTGGTTCGAAATGCTCATGGTGTTCGGCGGGGGATACGTAGGGCGAGTGGCCCATGTGGATTTGGAAACTGGCCGCGTAGAATACGAGGGGTTTGATGAGGAACTTGCCCTAGATTACATAGGCGGGAGAGGATTCGGCATGCATGAGCTTTTCCAATCGAAGCCCGTCAGTGCACTTTCAATTGACAGTATGTTTGGTATGTTTGCTGGACCGATTACGGGTGCTGGTGTACCGCTTGCAAACAGGCTGACAATGGTATTTAGGTCGCCCCTTGGCGGAGCTGTGGCATACGCCAATACAGGAGGATACGCTGGCGCCGCACTCAAGTGTGCGGGACTGGACGGGGTGGTGCTCACAGGAAACTGCGACATACCGTCATACCTACTGATTACACCCAGCAGCGTTTCTTTGGAAAACGCGAAGACTTTGTGGGGAATGGTGGCATCAGAAACTCTACATGCACTTCGCGCTAAGCATGGCGAGTGCCGGGTGCTATCCATAGGTCCAGCAGGCGAATCCCTCGTTAAATACGCAAACATTGTGAATGACGCTGGGCGAGCAAGCGGCGTTCGCCAAGGCGCAGGATGCGTTCTTGGAGCCAAACGGATAAAGGCGATTGTTATATCGAGCGGCTACACTCAGAGCGTGAAAGTTGCGGACAGAGCGCGTTTCCTAGAACTCTTGAGGCGCTTGAACACGAAGATAAAAGGCTCTCCGCTACTCAACAGATCTAACGGGCTGTTCGCGCTCTACGGAACGCCGCTTGCGGTTAACCCACTTGCGCTAAATAGTGCTTTGCCATGTTTGAACTATACTAGGACCGAAGTCCAAGGTGCGGAACGTCTTAGCGGCGAATCGATGTCAAAGAGCATTCTGATATCGAGGCTCACGTGCAATAGCTGTTCGGTTCAGTGTCGCAGGGAAACTGCGGGCTCAGGACACTACAAATTCCGGGTGGAAGGTCCAGATTTTGCGCAAATATCGTCCTTGGGAAGCAATTGCGGGCTCACAGATCTTGAGGCGGTGGGGTACCTGAACTATCTGTGCTACGAGCTCGGCCTGGACCCGGTTGAAACTGGAAATATGCTTGCGGCGTTTGCGGAGGCCACTGAGAAGGGTTATGTCCCTCAGGATGCTGGTCTATTGTGGGCCGACACAGAAAGGATGGTCGAACTCGTGCGGCTCATCGCAAAAAAGCAAGGAATAGGCGCGCTACTTGCTCAGGGTGCCGACGCTCTGGCGAGACATTTCGCGGACGATCTACTGAGTGTTGCAGTGAAGGGAATTACCGTTCAGAACGCAGATCCAAGAGTGGAATACGCATGGGCATTACTCAACGCAACCGAAAACAGCGGCGGCGCGGTGCACATTTGGGTGTACCCGGAGCTTATCACCTCATTTTATAGTTTGCAGGGTATAAGACCTGTGCTACGCGGTCACGAGACTGACCTTGACGAAATTGCGAACACCGTGAAGGTCAAGCAGGACTTGGTAGCAACGCTTGATTCGCTTCAAGTATGTGCTTTTTCAAGTATGGCCTACGACTTGGACGACTACAGAGATGCATTCAGCTATATCACTGGCCTTGAAATCTCGACGGGAGAACTCCTTAGGGCTGGCGAGCGGATCTTTAACTTAGAGCGCCTTTGCAATCTCAGATATGGAATTGTGGAGGACGAGCTTCCCAAGAAGTTCTCGGAGCAGGCAATAGTGAGCGGCAAACATGCAGGGCGCGTTCTGCCAATTAAGGAGCTCCTTTATCCGTACTACCGTGTTCGGGGCTGGGTCGGTGCTAGGCCGAGCCCATCCAAGCTCACCGAGCTCGGGCTTCAGTCGGGAGGCTGAAGCACACAAAGGAACAGCGCGGCAAGGTCGAGCACATCCCTCATAGAAACCATGCCGACTGGCTTGTTATCAGGACCGAGGACCACTAGGTGTTTGATATTATGACTCCTCATCATCTGAATTGCCTTCGCCGCTTCGTCTTCGGCGCCGATTGTAACAACATTGGTACGCATGATTTCCGAAACGTTCGAAGACTTTTGGAACAATCCCTTCGTGGCCGCAAAAAGCATATCGCGTTCGGATACAATGCCTGCAAGATTGCCCGAGGGGTCCACTACAGCAAGTGCACCTATTTTTTCAAGCCACATCACGTCGGCCGCTGCCTGAACACTGGATGAAGTATCCACGGTGATCAAGGGGGCGCTCATAACCAATCTTACACTCACATTGAGCGACTTCTGCAGTCTCTTATGGATGGGCAATTGCTCCAGTGCTGCTGAGCCAATTGCGCCATATAGCTTCTACTCACTCGATGGCAGCACATCTGGGCGAATCTCCGAAAGTCGCATGGCTGAAGTTTTTTGCTGAAAATTGCTTTACTCTAGCGGTCACTGCAATGTGAAAGTCCGTGAAAAGGAAGTCATTGGAAAGAACGCAACGCAATCAGCGAGCCACTAGCACCGAACACCTGGCGTGCTCCGTGACAGCGCGTGACACACTTCCGAGAAGCGCGCTCTTCAGCCCCGTAAGCCCCCTTGTTCCAACTACTATAAGACCGGCATTTTCCTTTTCGGAAAAGTTCACAATCGCCTGTGCGGGAGACACATCTTCGAGAGAGATACCTTCCGCGTCTACGCCCAATTCTTTTGCCAGTTTGACCGACCTAGAAAGCAGCCTGTGCGAATGCTCCCTTGCGAGCTTGTAATACTCCTCTACCGCGGGCGATGAAAGCATGCCCTCCGCGAGCCCCATATACATTGACGGAAAAAACTCTACTACATTTACAATTTTCAGCTTCGAACCCAGAGTGGCAGAGAGGTGCACGGCCATATTCAACGCGCTCGTGCTAAATTCAGATCCGTCCACCGCAACTACTAACGTTTCTAATTTTACTGCTTTCATTAGGTTTAGTACCCTGCGGAAGATTGGTATATAATGCTTCCGCGAGTCAGTGACAGAGTGTGCACATGTAAGCAAACCGCAACAGCTTTTATAGTCAGGACACGCAGAGGCGTGTTTGTGTTCGAGGCAGGCAAACTCGAACACTACACACCTGCAGTCCGTGTATCTTCGGAGGCCTTCCGAGCCATTTCTTTCGGAACTCGCGATTTTCGTTGAATATCATTCTTCCCCTCTGAGTTACAGAGTACCGGAACCAAGGCGGTTGCGAACCGGATCTTCTCCTAACCTTCTGGTGTACTTCCTGTCGGTTAGCAATGAGAGCGCAGGTTAAGTGGTTGGTGGACGCCGGGCTGGTATACCTTTCGGGCGCTCAAGCTTCTCAAATACTGCGAACGCAGAGAAAGAAATAACATACTGGTTGCGAAAGAAGAAAGCGATTGATTGCAAAGAAAGATGTACAGGAGACGGACCCGCAATCATGACGACCTAGCATTTTGATCCATGACCGAATTCCGGGATAGATATTCCTGGGAATGTCGCCAGTTAAGAGTAGTTGGTAGCGTTAAGTATTGGAGAGTAGCTTGAGGCACCCAAGTTCTGGACTAAGGATAGAAAAAGCAGAGAAAGCCTTAGCATTTACTTTCCGGGAGTGAGGAGGGCTCTGGGAATAGAGCCGAGCCCAAGTTAAAAAGGGCAAGGCGGGACTGTGGAGGATTTAGAGATAGAGAGACGACCCTTGCCTCGAATTTTGCACGTGCAGGTCGGAAAGTTTTACCCCATAGTCTTCTAGGCCTCGACTGTAAAGCCTTGGTCCAGGATGCGCATTCCCCAAATTCCGTGGTGGATATCTCCCAGTGCAACCTGAGGCCCTGTACTTCGTACAAGCTTTCGAAGCCGGTAGAAGGGCCGTGTTGGCAGACCCGATAAGGCACAAATCAATTATTATCAAGCCATGGTCCGGAGGCGAGAAAGTTCCTGTGAGTCAGGGCTCACAATTGCTAAGCTGTGGCTCCTGGGCTGAGGGTTACCTTAACACCTTTCTCAACTCACCGGAGAAATCACCCCCCGCGGGCTGCGGGAAATTCACGCCTGTGAATATGTAGCTTCCAGCCGGACTCGGGCAAGCCTTGTCTGGGAAGCTGGAAACCCGTGCGTTTTAGCCGTGAAGGGAGCTCAAGTGCCTTTCAATCAAAAGCTGAATGCATTGGGAGAATCGCAAAGAGGACATGCTGTCCACATCATTTGTACAACGGCGCACTGGAATATGTAGATTGGGCAAAGAGCAGGGCGAACAATGTTCACTTTGCCTACTACCATAATTTTAATACTCTTAAGCCTCGAGCGGGGTTTGAACCCGCGACCTCCTCCTTACCATGGAGACGCTCTACCAAGCTGAGCTATCGAGGCGAAAGTGGATATCCTGCTTTGCGTTACGAAAAATAAGTCTTTCCCGAATTGTCTGAATCTGAGAAGGCGCAGACTCTGGGCATTTCCCTTTTGTGTCTGTGGCCAACCACCCTGTTCACGATAGATTCCACTGTTAATAAATCCAGATCAAGCCGCTTCGCAATTGCGCTGCAGTCAGGTTTGCCAGAATCTTGAAGAATTCCGAGCACCCTATCAATTGTTTCGTAATCTACCCCCAGTTCTTCCTTTGCCGTTTGGCCAGCCCAGAGTCTCGGGCTGCTGGGTTTCCCAACTATTTTGGGACTTATTCCCATCATTCTTGCCATGGCCCTTACTTCCGTCTTGAATAGACCCCCTATTGGGAGAATATCCGCGGCCCCGTCCCCGTACTTTGTAAAATATGACATTTCCAGCTCAGACTTGTCGCCAGTTCCAGCTACGAGACTGCCAGTATGATTAGCAGCGTAATACAAAAAGCACATTCTTATTCTGGCCCTCAAGTTGCCTTCGGCCAGTTTATCCTCTGGCAAAGACCTCATAAAGGCCGAGTGTATCCCAGCAATATCCGTTAGCGTATGGCTCACCTTGAGTCTGTTGACAAGCTCAAGTGCGTCTGCAGTGTCTTCTTCGGGAGTTACTCTGCTATCTGGCATTAAGTGAGCGGCCACCCTCGCCGCACCAAGTGCTTCAACGCACAGTGCTAGAGTCAGCGCGGAGTCGACACCTCCGCTCACGCCCACTACAACTCCCCTAGCGCCTGCCTGAGATACTTGTTCGCGCACAAACGAAACAATCTTTTCCTTTTTTTTCGCTAGACTTATTGTGAGTTCGCTCACGTATCGGATTGCCGAGCGGGTCGATAAGAACATTGGGGAAACCGGAAAAAGCACAAATAAGGCCGCCAAGGAGTGAACTCTCCGACCGCCTTCTCTGGATGTCCAAGGAGGAAGAGATACGCCGTGCAGACACTACTGACGTTTATTTCCTGCATACTAAAGGCGCGCTCGAAGCGGCGGGTAGCGACGCAGAAGTTATAGCGGAAGTATTTGCCCGGGAGTTCCCGTACGAAGGCTCGTGGGGTCTTCTCACAGGGATATACGAAGTAGCAAAGATTCTTCAGGGTCTGCCGATTGACGTGTGGTCATTTGACGAGGCGTCAGTTTTTTTGACAGACAGATCCTCCGCCCTCTACGAACCGGTCATGGTGATTAAAGGCAAGTACGGAGAATTCGCTAGATATGAAAATCCAATACTTGGATTGCTGAGCACTGCCACGAGCATTTCTTCATACGCGGCTAGACTCAGGGTGGCAGCCAAAGGAAAGCTACTGCTAAGTTTCGGAACGAGAAGGGCCCACCCTGCTATATCGCCTCTCATAGAACGAGCCTGCTATATCTCGGGGTTTGACGGAGTCTCCAATGTTCTCGGAGCCAAATTGCTCGGAATTGAACCTTCAGGAACGATGCCCCATTCGCTTGTTCAGCTCATGGGCTCGCAGGAGAAAGCGTGGAAGGCATTCGATTCCTATGTTACACCGAATGTGCGCAGAGTAGCGCTTGTGGACACTTTCTGGGATGAGAAGGCGGAAGCGGTCGCGGCATTAGAGGCACTAGGAAGAAAATTGTGGGGAGTTAGACTGGATACCCCTCCTTCTAGGCGGGGAAACTTCAGAAAGATAATTGAAGAAGTGAGGTGGGAACTTGATGCGAGAGGAGGGCAGAACGTCAAGATTATCATCTCAGGTGGGCTGAACGATCAATCAACTGCAGAGCTGGCTCCGTATGTTGATGGCTTCGGAGTAGGTTCGGCGGTCGCGCATCCTCCCCTAGTCGATTTCAGCATGAAAGTGGTCGAGGTAATCGGGGCTAATGGAAGTAGAAGACTGACGGCCAAGCGCGGTGTCTTAGGGGGACGTAAGCGGGTTTTCAGGATGGACGGCTTTGTGGATGTGGTGACGCTTGATTCGTCGGGGGCCAGGCTGAGAGGGGAACCCATGCTCAAGCCTCTGCTTAAAAAGGGGAAAATCTCGGCGAAATTCAAGTCAGTAGAAAGACTTAGG
>JAJYZJ010000012.1 GCA_021800035.1 archaeon | reverse complement strand
TGCTGGCAGGCTGCACGTCGGTTATTACATCCCCGTTAACAACTAGGAACTCCGATTCGTTCTTGATCAAATGTTCGGAATTCTTTATTGCTCCGCCCTTACCAAGAGGTTCCTCTTCTATTGCGTAACCCACCTTCATTCCGAAACGGGAGCCATTCCCGATTTTCTCGATTAATTTCTCCTTTAGGTGGCCAGCGCAAACCACTACCTCATTGATTCCGTTTGAGCGCAGCCAGGCGAACTGCCAAGCAATAATAGGCTTGCCAGATATCTCGAGCAAAGGCTTCGGAGTGTTGTCAGTGTAAGGCCTGAGCCTCTTGCCATAGCCTCCTGCGAGTATCAGCGCTTTCATTTCATTACGCAGCAACTCTCAATATCAAACTTTAAGCCTTTGCGCACTGCCAAAGCCCAACTATGAGTGCCTCTCGTCAGGCAGCGCCCGGCGAGCTGCATAGCCCCAGAATGCGATTTGTCGCGGGCTGTAGCTAGAGCCTAGCTGGAACATGGGACAGACGCCCGCACGTGTGTAGCAGCAAATAAGGAGCTGCCGCTTTAACCTTAAATTAGTTACTTCGCGGATAATGGTGCTCGCAGCGGAGCTGAAGTCAGTGTCGAACGAACAAGAAGTGGCAGCAGAGAATCCTGAGACAAAAGAAGAAGAGGAAGAAGCTGTTGAGGAAGATCTCAAGTCACTCAAGTCAAGAGTAGAGGACCTCCTGAATCAGCTAAAATACTTGCGCGCTGACTACGATAACCTCATGAAGCGCTCTTCCAGAGAAGCCGACGAAACACGGAAGATTGCGAACATACGAATCTTAAAGAAAGTAATCGAGCTCAAGGAGGCTATGGACCCAGCGCTGGAGCTTGTAAGCGAAAGAGGGGATCCATCCGTGGTAAAGGGCTTTCAGCTTATCGCGACCAAAACGCAAGAAATACTCCAATCTGAAGGCGTATCGGAAATTGACGCACTGGGCAAAACGTTTGACCCCTACTATCACGAGGTGGCGCAGACTCTTGAATCCCCCGAACCGGATGGCAAGATTTTGCAGGTATTCCGGAAGGGCTACATACTGAATGGCGTAGTTCTAAGACCCTGTATGGTGTGCGTGTCAAAGCACGTTGAAAAGGTGATTCAGTAATGGGAGAAAAAGTGATTGGAATCGATCTTGGAACGTCTAACTCTGCGGCGTGTGTGCTGGTAAACGGTAGGCCGATGGTAGTTCCGGCTGCCGAAGGAGTGACAATGACTGGTAAGGCATTCCCGTCGGTGGTCGCTTTTACTAAAGACGGGCAGCTCCTTGTGGGCGAGCCAGCTAGGCGGCAGGCCATCCAAAACCCTGAGGGCACAATTATAGCAGCCAAGAGGTTGATGGGAAGCAACAAAAAGATTCAGGTTTATGGCAAGGAGTATACCCCTCAGCAGATATCGTCATTTATCCTGCAGAAGATAAAGCGAGATGCAGAGGCCTACATCGGAGAGCCCCTGAAAAAAGCTGTGATAACTGTACCTGCTCACGCAGATGACAATTTCAGACAAGCCACCAAGGACGCTGGTGAAATTGCCGGTCTCGAGGTGATCCGGATCATCAACGAACCCACCGCCTCAGCGATTTCCTATGGCATAGACAAGATGGATAAGGAGATGAAGATACTCATCTTCGAATTCGGAGGTGGAACCTTCGACGTGACCATAATGGAATTCGCGAGCGGAGTTTTTGAGGTACTTGCAACCGACGGCGACACCCACCTCGGTGGAACCGATATGGACCACGCTCTGATTGACTATATTCTTTCAGAATTCAAGGCAAAGGAAGGGGTTGACCTCTCAACAGACAGGGCTGCGTTGCAGCGGGTTAGCGACGCCGCGGAAAAAGCGAAGATTGAGCTGTCAAGCGTGCTGAGCACAGAAGTCAACCTACCCTTTATTACTGCTGACAAGTCGGGCCCCAAGCACCTCGTCCAAACTGTAACTAGGGCAAAGCTGGAAGAGCTTGTCCGGCCCCTGCTCGAGAAGTGCAGGGCCCCGTTGGACAGGGCGCTTGCGGATGCCAAGCTGAGTGCGGCCCAGATTGACAAGATCATACTCGTAGGCGGTCCGACAAGAATGCCACTCATCCGTAAATTTGTCAAGGATCTCCTTGGAAAGGAACCGGAGTCGGGCGTGGACCCCATGGAGTGTGTTTCAATCGGAGCGGCATATCAGGGGGCGGCTCTTGTAGGAGAGCTAAAGCAGGACATCGTCCTTCTGGACGTAACTCCTCTTTCTCTCGGCATAGAGACGCTGGGCGGAGAGTTCACGAGGCTGATTGAACACAACACCACCATCCCTACAAAGAAGAGCCAGATCTTTAGCACTGCTGCCGATTTCCAGACAGCGGTCACAGTTCACGTGCTGCAGGGAGAGCGTCCCATGGCCGCTGATAATATCTCTCTAGGAAAATTCAACCTTGTTGGAATACCTCCTGCACCGAGAGGCGTGCCACAAATTGAGGTGACTTTTGATATCGATGCCAACGGGATAATACATGTCTCCGCAAAGGACCTGGGCACCGGAAAGGAATCCAAAATTACGATTAGCGCCGCCAACAAGCTCAGCCAGGCCGAAAAGGAGAGAATGATGCGCGAAGCAGAGCAGTTTGCCGAAGAAGACAGAAAGAAGAAAGAACTGGCTGAGGCCACTAATGAGGCAGACTCAGTGATCTACACTTCCCAGAAGACGCTTGAAGAGCTCGGGGACAAAGTTGGCAAGGAAGACAAGGATAAGGTTGAAGCTGCAATCAAGTCTCTCCGTGAAAAAATGGAGGCGAAGGAAACGCAGTCCATAAGGTCGGCCACTCAGGAGCTGGTCAAGTTGATCCAGTCAGTCGGAGCCTCGGTCTACCAGAAGGCGGGGGCCCAGCAGACTCAGGCGGCGGGAGACAGCACCACCCCCCCTGAAGCTGGCGCAGACGAAGGAAAGAAGGAAGGCAGTTATGTTGACGCCGAGTACAAAGTCAAAGAGTAGCGGTGGACTGCACTGTCCGAGCATAGGGACTATTACGAAATCCTCGGCGTCCCCCGAACGGCCAGCATAGATGAGATAAAGTCAGCCTATCGAAAACTTGCGCTGGCATATCACCCCGATCGCAATAAGGATCCTTCTGCAACCGAGAAGTTCAAGCAGATTTCCGAAGCCTATGCCGTTCTCTCCGATGCCGACAAGAGGTCGCAGTATGACAGGTATGGCTATGAAGGAATTCACCAGACTTATTCGCAGGAAGACATCTTTAGGGGCGCCGACTTCAGCGGCTTCGGCTTCGAAGATTTTGACGATCTCCTGAACAACTTCTTTGGCTTCGGCTTTCGAAACCCCAGGCGGGCTCACCAATCGCGGGGCTCGGACCTGCTCGCAGCAATGACCCTTACACTTGAAGACATCTATATGGGTAAACCTTTGAATGTGGAAGTTGACAGGTATGAAAAATGCCAGGCATGTTCGGGTAGTGGCGCCGAGGCTGGAAGCGCCCCAATAACATGTCCGCAGTGTGGAGGAAGAGGACAGGTAAGAATCGAGCGCAGAACAGGTATGTGGATGTCTGTGCAGGTCATACCATGTTCAAGGTGCGGAGGGAGGGGGAAGCTGATTGAGAAACCCTGCCACATATGTAGAGGAAGAGGCATAGCCAGAAAGAAACAAACTGTGGAGATTACACTTCCCCCCGGGATTGAAGACGGCGACAGACTTCGTGTCCCAGGCTTGGGGAACGCCGGTGAGTCGGGCGCGCCTCCTGGCGACCTTTATGTGGAGATTGCGATCAAGAAACATCCGACATTCAGGCGTATGGGTAACGACGTACTTCTCGAAACGACTGTGTCCATGTCTCAGGCAGCGCTCGGGCACTCGATAAGAGTGCCTACGCTCGGAGGGGACACGGTTGAACTAAAGGTCCCTCCCGGAACACAACCGGAGACATTGCTGCGATTGAAGGGCAAAGGACTTCCGTCTTCAAAGTCTTCGAGAGGCGATGAACTCATTCGCGTACACGTGACTGTCCCCACAAAGATGACTGATAAGCAGAAGAGGCTTTTGGCAGAATTCGAAAATGAATCCAGGGGGGGTCTGTTCAGGCTTCTTAAGCGGACTGGAAACGCTCCAAAGCTCATGTGATAATGCCGCTGGTGCACAGGGGTTACCCGTTTGATCACGTTTTCAAAAAGAGAAATCCAGGATATCATCATCGCATGGATGACACTATCAATTGCGTTTTCCCTCTCGATTTCGGGCTCAGAGAGCTATGCGATTCTTGTATCCTTACTCCTTTCTGGTAGCGCTTTTGTGCTGCACGAACTTTCGCATAAATTCGTCGGTCAGCATTTCGGTAGGGCGGCGGAGTTCCACCTCTGGTGGCAGGGGGTAGCGCTTGGTCTAGGTATGGCTCTCGCGACCTACCTTCTTCTTGGGTCACACTACGTGTTCTTCTTCGCAGCGCCAGGAGCCGTATACGTGGCTCCACTTTTGGGCCAGTATTACGGGGAACGAGTCCAGTGGAGGGTGACGAAGGGCGAGGGATTGATTTCTCTCGCAGGTCCGCTAATGAACCTGGCGCTCGGGGCTTCTTTCAAGGCTCTGGCGCTCCTTCCCACGCCGGTGGCTCCTGCGTTCGCCGAGGCCTCCTCTATCAATATCTTTCTTGGTTTCTTTAACATGCTACCTGTACCCCCCCTTGATGGTTCGAAAGTTCTTCTCTGGAACAGGGGAGTCTGGGTTGCGATCGTGCTGGTTCTTCTCGTGCTGCTGGTGAACTGAATGGTTCGGTGGCCAAACTCGGACTCACCACATCTCTTCCGGATGCAGTCCGGCTGGACTCTATTCCATTGTGGAAATTTTATCATATGCGAGCGGGAAGACCCACACCCTTCAGGGGTGGGATGGAAGCGAGCCTGTTAACTGTTTAAATAGTTACGTGGATAATGGTTGTGGTGTCTGTGGACCGGGCCTACGTTTACCGCTTCTACCCTTCAAAAAAAAAACAGGAAGAGGCTTTGAACAGGACGCTGAGGCTGTGCTGCAACCTCTACAACGCCGCTCTTGAGGAAAGGATATGGGCCCACAGAAGCGGCGTAAACTTGCGGTACACCACGCAGGCGAACGAGTTACCCGTGCTCAAGGAATCCCTTCCAGAATACAGGGAAATCCATTCGCAGGTGCTTCAGGACGTTCTGCGGCGGCTGGACAGGGCGTTCGAGGCGTTCTTTCGGAGAGTCAAACAGAAAAAGGGCAAAGCAGGTTTCCCAAGGTTCAAGCCCAAACAAAGATACCGCTCTTTCACGTATCCTCAGTCGGGGTTCGAACTCCTTCCAGACGGCCACATCCAGTTGAGCAGAATAGGCGCGCTCAGGGTGTTTATGCACCGCAAACCCGCAGGTAAGGTCAAGACGCTCACTCTGAAGAGAGACAGGGTGGGTGACTGGTTTGTGATATTGGTGGCGGAGCTGCCTGACCCGGCACCCAGGGCCCAGGTGGTTAACCCCGTGGGTGTTGACCTCGGCCTTGAAAAGCTTGCGACGCTGAGCACGGGTGAATGCGTTGAGCCGCCGAAGTATTTGAGGAAGGCTGAGAAAAGGCTTGCGAGGGCTCAACGTACCCTGTCTAGGAGAAGGAAGGGGTCTGGGAACAGGGCTAAAGCAAGGCTGAGGGTTGCGAAGATACATCGGAAAATCGAAAGGCAAAGAGACGATTTCGTGCACAAGGTTTCACACACTCTCGCAAAAAGATTTGATTTAATAGCGTTCGAAGACTTAAACGTTGAAGGCATGGTTCGTAACAACCACTTTTCCAAATCCATGTCGGACGCCTCTTGGACCAAACTGGTACGGTACACTTCCTACAAGGCTTTAAGCGCCGGTGGGAGGGTTGTGCTGGTTGACCCGAGAGGCACGAGTCAAGTGTGTTTTCGATGTGGTGTGGTGGTGTCGAAGCCTCTGTCTGCCCGGGTTCACAAGTGCTCAAACTGTGGTTTTCGGGTGGACAGGGACCTCAACGCCTCCCTAAACATCTTGAGGAAGGCGGTACCCGCGGGCGGCGGGGAATTCACGCCTGTGGAGATGAGCCCTCTACCCCTCCCGTATGAGGAGGGGCAAGCTTTGTCTTTGAAGCAGGAAGCCCACGGCTTCAGCCGTGGGAGGACGTCACTTGGGAGCCCTCCCTCAATGTAACCTGAGTTTATAGAAGAGTGAGCGAATGAGATACGATGCACTTCTGATTGATGTTGATGGTGTAGTAAAGATTGGAACTACCGTCCTCGACGGAGTTCCACAGGCGATAGCGGCGCTAAGGTCGTCAGATGTCCCATTTCTATTGGTTACGAACAATTCCACACTTAGCCCCGCTGACTTGGTTCACCGCCTTTCGCTGGGAGGGCTGGACATACGACCGGAGGAAATCCTTACTTCTGCACAGGTTCTTGTCTATTCGATTGGGCACAGCCTAACTTTTGGTGTTGCAGCCGAGCGCGGGGTACTGGTAATAGGAGAAGACGGGCTGAAGAGAGAGCTTCAGGGAGGCGGCTACAGGATTACTGAGAATTCGACTGACGGGCTTGTTGCGGTGGGTCTGGATCGATCGTTCAATTATGAAAAGCTGCGCTTGGCACTCAGATCAGTAAAGCTGGGCGCCAGAATCCTGGCCACAAATACCGATAGCACATACCCCTCGGAGGAGGAGGAGCTTCCGGGCGCAGGAGCAATGGTGGCCGCTATACGTGCGTTTGCAACGTCGCCCATACGCGTAATGGGTAAACCGTCGAGAGTATTCTTTAGAGCGGCTCTTTCAAGACTCGGAATGAATCGCTCGGGCCGCGTTCTGATAGTTGGCGACAGGCCCGAAACCGATGTCAGACTTGCGAAGATGAACGGCGCCGCTTCCGCGCTTGTCTTGTCAGGCGTGACTTCAGCATCCGAGGCGCGAGCTCTCATAGGGGGGATGCGGCCAGATTACGTCTTTCGCAGCCTCGAAGAAACCGTAAAGACCAGTTTGGGAATAGTATGAAGGGAGCTTCCGCGGTTTTGAAAAGCTTTTTAAGGCGTCTCCTGCTTCGCAATCCTGATTAAAAGTATGGTTAGTGAGAGGGCTGTAGGCGGTCTGATTTTAGCTGCATTTGCCATTATCCTTGTAGCTTTCACCTTCCTGATGTGGGTACCAGGAGTTGATCGTCATGCATTCTTTGCTGTGAAAGTGGTGGTGTGGATATTCGTAGTGGCGGTGAGCGCGATCGCAATTTGGCTAGGGTGGGTCATGGTCAGTACTAAACCCGTGGTTCCAGAGGAAAAGCCGATGGAACCATCGGCAGCTGAACATGCGCAGCAGCCCCATCAGGGTCCCGGCCAAGCGGAAAAGCCGTCAGATCAGCCTCCGAGTGACGAGAAGAAGAACTAGGGCGTTCTTCGCATCACGGCTTTTGCTGTTGAAAGGCTTATGCCTCCTGATGCAGCTTAAGAGCCGATTTGTGCGGGATTATCGGGATCGCCGAAGTAGCGCCTGCGAGTTTCTCGCTTCCAATAGGTGCAGTCATAGAGCGCTGTCTGAGTCGGCTGGAGTACCGCGGTTATGACTCAGTCGGTCTGGCCGCAATAACTGATGCCCGCCTAGTCGTCAGGAAAGGTAAGGGCGGCCTTTCTCAGGTTTCATCCGCGAAGGAGTTCGCAAGAATTAATGGGAACGCGGCCATTGGGCACACCCGGTGGGCAACGCACGGGGAACCGAGCGACGTGAACGCACATCCACACCTTGACTGCAAGGGAGATGTGGCAGTAGTGCACAATGGAATAATTTCAAATTATTCGGATTTGAAGCACCGCCTGCAGGCTCGTGGCCATCTTTTCCTTAGCGAAACAGATACCGAAGTAGTGCCCCACCTGATCGAGGAAGGATTGAGCCGCGGGCTTGCTGCCTATCCTGCGTTCAAGAAGGCGGTGCTGGAGCTCGAGGGTTCATGTGGGCTCGCTGCAATATGCGCAAAGGATCCAGAGAAGGTCTACTTCTTTAAGCGGGACTCTCCACTCGTACTCGGGCTGTCCCCTACCGCGCTCTTCGTATCGAGTGATATTCCCGCGTTTCTGGGTTACACCGACCAGGTTGTGGTCCTAAACGATGATGAAATTGGTTATATATCAACCTCGGGCACTTGGGAGATTTACAGTCTCGGAGAGGACGCGGTGGTCGAAACAAAACCCAGGCTAAGGAAAGTCTCGTGGAGCGCGGGCACTGCGGCAAAAGGGGGCTACCCGCATTACATGATTAAGGAAATCCATGAACAGCCCAAGGCCCTGACGGACACTTTCGCCTCGAACGTGGGAGAAGGTTCGCGCATCGATGCGGCAGCTAGGGTGCTCTCATCGTCAGAAGGGGTCTTTCTGGCTGGTTCGGGTACAGCATTCTTCGCAGCTCTGAACGGAAAGGACGCATTTCTCGAGCGGGCCAATATCCGAGCTCACTGCATACTCTCTTCGGAATATCAAACGAGCCTGAAAGGGGTATCTTCCAACGATGCGGCCATCATAGTTAGCCAGTCAGGAGAGACTATGGATTCGCTCTTTGCACTTAGAAGCTTTAGGAGAGCAGGTGCCAAGACCATTGCGCTTACAAACGTGGAAGACAGTGCCATCGCAAGAGAGTCGGACTATCAGATTTACACCCAGGCAGGTCCTGAGTTGAGCGTGGCTGCAACAAAGACCTTTGTCACGCAGATTGAGTGTCTTCAGCTGCTTGCAGCCAAACTGGGGATGCAGAACGGCTCAATCGAAGCGGTTGAGGCAGAGTCATACATTGGTGAAATTGGCGCCTTGGGTTCCGCCCTGCAGACAAACATCAACATCACTGAAGCAAGAGCAAAGGAGCTCTGCAGAGTTCTACTGAACGAAAGAAGCATGTACTATCTCAGCCGTGGAACCGGAGTGCCGCTGGCCAAGGAGGGGGCGCTCAAGATAAAAGAAGTGGCATACGTACATGCAGAAGCTTATGAGGCGGGGGAGTCAAAGCATGGCCCAATCAGCATGGTCACTCCAAGATTTCCGGTTCTGTTTGTGCTGGCGGACGAACGAACCGAAAAGCCTCTTTATGGAAACGTGATGGAAATGAAGAGCCGTGGAGCATATACGATAGGATTGCGACCGGACAGTTTGAAAGATGAAGAAAGTCCCTTCGATTATACATTTTCACTCAGGTCCGTCTCTCCACTTACTAATGTGATTTTGTTCGCGCCAACGCTGCAGCTCTTGGCCTATTACCTTGCGGTATCCAAGGGGCTGAATCCCGATCGGCCAAGAAATCTTGCGAAGACGGTGACAGTGGAGTGACGACTTTGATGGTGGCAGGCTCTGGTTCCAGCGCACCAAGCTCCCCCAATTCGGTCCTGTGTCAGCGGCTGCAACCGCGCCTATCACAAACACGCCGCGCCCTGATACGGGTTGCACATCTGATGTGATTGCCTTGCGCACCACCCCAGCAATTCTGAGCGCAGTGGTTCTTTGCGGCGGACTTGGGACGGAGATGCGGCCGATTTCGGAGAATTTACCGAAAACCCTGATTACACTACAGGGCAGAACGGTGCTGAAGAGGATTCTCGATCAACTTTGCAAAACAGGAATACAAGATATCACTATTGTTGCGTCGCAGAATGGGTTGGAGCAGATAAGGCAGGAAGTTAACAGCTACGAGCACGGAGGACTTGAAGTCAGGGTAGTTTTGCAGGGGGAGGCCGAAGACATAAGAGGGGCGGCAATGACCGGATTGGATTCGGCGTTTGAACACGTTGGTAGGCGTAGCACTCTTCTTACTTATGGTGACATCGTGGCTGGCCCAGGATTCTACGAATCTCTGTTTGAGACAGGCAAGGGGAGTGGATATCCTGCTGCGAGTGTGGTGCTAAGAAATGATCCGCGCACATATGGGGTGACCACTCTTACTCCCTTATCGACGATAGCGGCCGTTATGGACAAAGCGCAGAGTCCGGACCCTCGACTTGGAACTTACGTTTTGGGAGGGGCCTTCGTCCTACCTCCGGGTTTTCAGGAATTTTTGGAGTCAAAGGAGAGCTTCACGGAGGCATTGAACGACTTTGCGAAATCTTACACCGTAGCGGCCTCCGTCTGGGGGGGTTCTTGGACCGACTTGGGCTATCCGTGGGATATCATATCTGCAACCTCTGCAGAATTGGGTTTGTTGCAGAACAGCTCAATTTCAAGCTCGGCCAAGATATCTCCAACAGCAATCCTCGAGCCGCCAGTCATCGTTGAAGAGGGAGTAGTGATAGATCATCACGCAGTCATCAAGGGTCCAGCTTATCTTGGTAAAGATGTCTATGCTGGAACTGGAGCGCTCATTCACAACAATTCCAGTCTTGAGGAGGGCGTTGTGGTGGGAGCTTACGCGGAAATAAGCAATAGCGTGCTGCAACCCTACACTTCGGTTGGACGAGGTTGCTTTGTTGGTAATTCAGTGACGGGGCGACACGTAGTATTCGAACCGCATGTAGTCACTCTCAATCTGATGCGCGGGGGGCCGCCACCAGATCGGCTCGAGTCAGCGGTTAAAGAGGGTCGCTTTATCTTCAAAATTGGGGCCATGGTGGGCGGAAATGCGAGAATCGGAGCAAACTCGGTGCTACATCCGGGCACGTCAATTGCACACGGCTCTACTCTCGCTCCCAATACAGTCAATCAATGAGGCAAAATTCAGAGAGCCCCAGAATCCGGAGGCGGTCTCCTCGGTTTGGTCCCCACCTCATTGTCCATCACAAAAGGTCTATATCCCTCCGCTTCATTTGATTGACGACTTCAATGGAACTTGCCGCCTTCATGTCAGCGTGTCCCAACTGCCGCGGGGAAATAAGTAGCGAGAGACTTTCCGCGCGACTGCCCTGCGAGAAGTGCCTCCCCAACGTTGAAGCCCTAAAGGTGCACTACGATGACGAAAAGAATTTTAGAATCGAGATTGCCAAAATGCTCGAAAAATCAGGAGCCCTCCGGGAATATGCTTCGCTGACTGAGCTCGATCATATGGCGGGCGAGTTCGTTGACACTTTCCGAAAGATCACGAGGCATGAGCCTTGGAGTGCGCAATTGACATGGGCAAGAAGAAGCGCTCGCGGAGAAAGCTTCGCAATAATTGCCCCGACGGGAGTAGGCAAGACAACCTTCCTTACCGTACTCGCGGTATACAGCGCCCGTGCAGGAAAGCGGGTCCTCATGGTGGCGCCCACCGCACTGCTCGCCCGGCAGATTGCCAGCTGGGTCAGACAGTGCAGTGAAAGGCTTGGTGTAGAGCTTAGAATCGCAGAGATTCATGGTGAAGAAACAGCCAAGCAGAAGAGAATGGCGGTAGAGATGATGACCGCGGGACTTGCACAGATCATCATCATCACTTCCATGGGGCTGGGCCGGTCTTATGAAAAGCTGGCCAAGGAGCGATTCTCGGTTGCGCTGGTTGACGACGTGGATTCACTGCTAAGAAAGAGCGCAAACATAGACCGGGTTCTTCGGCTTTTGGGCTACGATGACAACATCCAGGGCGTCGCAATCGAGGCTATTAAAGTTCGGATGCGGCTCGCAAGGTTGTTCGCCCAGGGTTTTGGAGATGGCGAAGAGGCTAAGAAGGCAATTGAGGAGTACAGGTCATTCTCGCTCAAGGTTGAGGATTACAAAAAGAATAACCCTTCGCTGGGTCAGCTTATTGTGTCCAGTGCCACCGCAAGGCCCAGAGGAATAAAAGTCAGAACCTTCAGAGAGTTACTCGGTTTCGAGGCTGGGTCATCGACTAGCTACATGCGTAACATCGTTGATGTACAAGCCAGGCCCATACATGATATGTCAGACGAGACCATCGAGCACGTAAAGAAACTGGGGAAGGGAGGTCTGATTTTTGTATCTAGAGAGTTTGGGAAGCCCTTCATGCAAAAGCTTGAAAGGGCATTCGCCGAGCAAGGCATCAAGGCATACCATACAAAAGCCTACTTTCATAAGCGGGTTGACGAATTTGCAGCGTCAAAACTTGACGTTTTGATTGGCACCGCAAGCTACTACGGAAAACTTGTGCGGGGGATTGACCTGCCTCAGACCGTCAGATACGCGATATTCGTAGGCGTTCCCAAGTTCAAGACGCGGCTGGAAGACGAGGAGGCCTCCCCGCTGGGACTCATCAGGTTGCTGTATGCGACAGCCGATTTCACCCAAGATGCTCTTGAGCGCCAGCAGCTCTATGAGCACGCGATAAAGCTCCGGAAGGCGATTCAGAATCTCTCTCCTGGTGACCTGTCGCTCATAATGAAGGCTGGGCAAGAGAACAAGCTTCTCACAGGTTTCCTCGGAGGCGTGCAGGAGCTTGTGGGCGAGGGACGCAGGATATTTCACGTCATGCTTTCACATCCTGGGGTGCTTGAACAGCTGAAGAACTCTGATCAGCTGATTATTGAGGAAGAAAAGGAGGGATTAATGGTGCTCATGCCCGATGTCAGGACCTACATACAGGCGAGCGGGAGATCCTCGCGCTTGCTTGGAGGGAAGCTCGCCAAGGGGCTCTCACTGGTGCTTGTGGACAACGAGCGTGTGATGTCCGCGTTGAGGCGTTCAATGCAGATCGCCTCACGGAGCGTTCACTGGGCTCAGCTTGAGGAGGTCGATATCGAAGCGGTCATGCGCGAAGTAGACGCGGACAGGAAGCCGCGCAAGGGAAAGGCAACAGAAACCGACCTTATGAAGAGCGCTCTACTAATCGTGGAGTCGCCAAACAAAGCAAGAACTATTGCCAATTTCTTTGGCAGGCCCGGAAAAATTTACTCCCAAGGCAGAGTATTCTACGAAGTGGCGATAAACAATACTCTCTTTACTATAACTTCCACCGGAGGACATATCATTGATCTCCCGCACGACGCCCCCAAGCGATCGAATTACGGCGTTCCGAAGCTGAACGGCACTTTTGTCCCGCGCTACGCATTCATAAACCGCTGCTGGAATTGTGGCTCGCAATTTACGGGCGACGGGACAGACTGTCCGAAATGCGAATCAAACAATCTGCGACGTTCATGGGAGGTGATCGATGCGCTCAGGCGCAGGGCGAGCGATGTTTCCGCGGTGTACATAGCAACAGACCCAGATTCTGAGGGTGAAAAAATAGCCTGGGATGTGGCGCTTCTGATATCTCCGTTTTCAAAATCGATAAAACGCGCAAGGTTCCATGAAATCACTCCGGAAGCAGTGCTTGGCGCGCTGCAGTCTTCCTCTGAGATCAATCTCAACCTTGTGACGGCTCAGATGACACGAAGGGTGGATGACAGATGGATCGGTTATGGGCTCACAGAACTATTGACTGCTAACAGAAAACAGATCTTTGAAGACTCGACTCGAAAGTTTCGTATTCCGGCCGGAAGAGTGCAGCTTCCGCTACTCGGATGGATAATCAAAGAGACTGAACTGAACAGGCAGCAGAAAGTAAGAAGATTTCGGGTGCGATGCAAGGTTGGGGAAACCATATTTACGGTTTCGTTCAAGAAACCCTTTTACGAAATTGATGCTGCGCAGTCAAGATCAATAAAGGAAGCGATTGCGGGCTCCACAGTCAGGATTGACAAAATCCTGACTACAGCTGTAGAATTGAAGGCTCCTCCGCCATTCACGACGGATACTGTGCTAACTGAAGCTTCGAGGAACTTCGGCTGGTCGGTGGGAGAAGTCATGCGAAGACTGCAGGACCTCTTCGAAGCCGGTCTAATTACCTATCACAGGACCGATCACACTCACGTTTCAAGCACAGGGATTGAAATTGCGCGCATATATCTTGAGTCAACTTTTGCCAACGAATGGCAGCTTTTGTTCCAAGCGCGGGGATGGGGAGAAGAAGGGGCGCACGAATGCATCAGACCCACCAAACCTCTGAACGGAGATGAGCTCAAGCGTCAGATTGACTTGCTCCAGCTGCCTGGCGCCGAGGCTCTTGACTATAGACATATACGTCTTTACGACCTGGTGTTCCGCAGGTTTATTGCCAGCCAGATGAAGCCCTCGAAACTTATGAAGCAGTCAGCGGAGCTCTCGGCGGGCGGAATGAGCGCAAAACTCGAAGGATATTGCGATGTGCTTGAAGAGGGTTTCAACCGGGTCCATCCCCCAAGAATGGTACCGCCACTAAGAGAAGGGCAAGAGCTTGCAGTCTCTACCGTGGATTATCTAGTGAGCTCGGAGCATCCCCTCCCCTCTGAGGGTGAGGCGGTGGCCTACATGAAGCAAAAGGGGATAGGTCGGCCGTCGACCTATGCGGCCACAATCGATAGGCTGAAGCGACACGGGTATGTGTTCGCAACCAAACGGAATTCGCTGGTCGCCACGAACAGAGGTAAGAGCGTGTTCGATTTTCTCTCTCAAAAGCTCGTGGAGTTGCAATCGATGCTTGGCGAAGTTTATACAGCTGATTTGCAGGTCAAGCTCCAGAAGATTGAGGGCGGAGAACTTGACCACAATACGGTAATGAAAGAGTGCTTTGCAGACTTTAAGAGAATACGGACAGCCGGGACCTCGAGCGCCTAATTAGATTCCGGGTATCCCTCGAGCCCCTTTTGTAAGAGCCCCCATGATACCAATATTACGAACACGAATATAAACGAACCCAAGAGTCCGTCGCCAGTCAGGGAATACGACACAGCGCCAGCCACTATTGAAAGCAAAAGGGATAGCAAAAGCGCATATCTGCGGGGAGAGATTTTCATTTCTACTGACCTATCCAAAGGCGGGAGGAACAAACTCCTGCAGAGCTTTCTTCTTTTTCGCCTTCCCGTATCTTGTGGAGGTGCCTGCGCCAGCAATAAAAAGTAGAATTCCGAAGGCATCTGCCGGAAGGGAGTATATCCACGTGCCATGGTTTATTGCCATGAGCGTCGAGCCAACTATCTGGATCGCACCGAGGACAATCGCTCCTGTATAGGACCTTTCTTCGCCGAGGTATGCAAGAAGAAAGAGTCCCACGCTTACGAGTATAATAATTGCAAATGCGACGTCGAAGATGAGAGACCGAAGGAGCGCTGCCGTAAGCGCGACCGGAAGAACGTTAATCAAGAGAAACAGTCTGTGGAGACGGTAGATCAATGCCTCAGGCATGCTACGCGCACTTCGGCTCTGCCCACATATATCGGTTACCAAATTTGGCTCAAACGAACCGGCTGAATATATTCCCCAGACTGGCTCGAACAGAAGAAGATATTCGGTAGCCAAGTGAACTAATCTTGTCGACGGCACGAGCCATTGTTCGAGTGGTAGCCAACTCTCAGGCAGAAAGAATTGTGCAACCAGAGAAAAGTTGCTGCAGAAAAAAAATCGTAGTCAGCTTGCCGCAACACGACTTGAACCTGCTTGTAGAATTGGTACAAAAAACTCCGTTCACTTTCAGGCTTCTCTCGTCTTTTGACTGTAGGCGCCTGCGGAGCCGACAGGTCTTTCGTGCATTAGATGAGCTCCAAGCCAGTTTGGCAGAGCCTTTCCGCGCGCTCAAAAAGTAGCAATGGGGATGGAAGTTGTTGTCAACTTTTTGATCGCGCAAGAAACCGAAGGACGGCGTGGCTGTTACGGGAGCCGCTCGGTTCTGGCGTGGAACTGCCGGCAGGTGGCAATTCACCTTTCCAAAGATACTCTGGTTAACTCTTGCCTGCCTCTTGCGCCGACTGAGTTTTTCAAAACGCCGAAGAATACATTTTGAGCAATTCCACATACCGCCCAGATTCATAGACTGCGTAATCCGGACTCCTTTTGAATCTGAACAGGTCAGGTTCACGACCGCTTCTTAGTAATTTGGCGTTGCGTGCCCATGCAACGAGCGAGAGATATCTCTGCAAACCTTCGAAACAGAGTCTCTCGAGCGGGTGGGCCTTGGGAGGCTCTCGGGGCTGGCTCTCCTCTAACTTCTTAGACTGCACTCCCTGCGGGTAATACTCTCGGATCCAATCATTCTCAGTGATTATTCTGGCAAGTTCCATTCCACCCTTCAGGGGGATTAGTGTGAGAAGGTCACGCGCAGTCAGCGCATTCCGGGAATTTCTCAGGAACTCTCGAAGCCCAGATCTTGTAAATATTGGGCTCAGACAAAACCGCGAAGACAGAGACCGAGGCTGACTCAATCGCGTTGCGCGCAGATAAACGAGCAGCCTGAGAACGCTGATCCATAGAAAGCCGTCGCGGGCTACAACCATAAGGTCGAGGTCATCTTGAGGGCCGGAAGAACCATAAGAAGTTGAACCCGAGACTGCTACAATCTGAATCTTGTCAAAGAGTTTGGGGTGCTGCTCCACAAACCTTCGCGCATATTCAATCCGCTCGGCAGAAATGGATTTTGACTTTCTTACATAATCTAGGTCGGTTGCGACTTTTCCATCGAATACAAAGCCATCATGGGAAACATGAATGTCCGTCAGTGTCCGGCAAATAAAGTTGCGAAGTTTTGCCTGCGTCATAGGGTATCCAGCGGGCATTAGCCTCTGGAGCTCAGCTAGGTCCAGCACGGAATTGTTTCGCTCGGCCACTTCAACTAAGAAGCGTATCCGCTGCTCCGCGGAAGTCCTTTTTGTATTCTCAGCCACTATTCGGTGCTCACCTTTCTCCAAAGCCAAGGGGTCCTGTCTGTGAAGATCTTGCAAAACATATAGAAGTACGAGACGAATTCGAATATTCCCGCAATAAAGAGGTAGGAGAGCTTTACTCCTTTTCTGTTCGCGGCACTTATAACGCGTAATACATAGAGTGGATTACTCAGCAGCCGACCTTCCAGCACAGAAGGGATAGCCCGCTCTTTCCGTATCTGGTAGACATGACCAAGCAACACCCTAGCTCTCTGCTCTAGCAATTCCTTGCCAGTTGAGGGGACGGCGACATACACCCTTGCGTCTTCGCAGTAGCCCACTTTCACTCCGGCTCTGTTTGCCGCAAGTCGGAGATAGCTCCCGTCATTTATTGTGTATTCGGGAATCTGAGTCACGAAGCCCCTCTTAATGCACATGAGTTCGTCGCAGCAATGCGGGGCGGCATATGGGGAGTGCGCGAGGTAGGCGTTATGGAGCGACCACAGAAATGCTGCGATTCCATTGCGAACAGAACTCCTTTCAGCGCGTGTTATGCTGGGGGAGCCACAGCTCAGCGAAGAGCCGGTTCTTACGGCAAAGTCTATGAGGTGTCTTAAGGCGTT
The DNA here is from genome assembly GCA_021800035.1 of archaeon. Taxonomy (GTDB): domain Archaea; phylum Thermoproteota; class Thermoprotei_A; order Marsarchaeales; family Marsarchaeaceae; genus JAKAWJ01. Next base: position 24,801 of record JAJYZJ010000012.1, on the reverse strand, counting down.
TTCTGCGGGCACGGAATCTGCAGATATTACAATCAGATAGTCAAAATCTGAATTATTCAGGCGGGAGAGTAGAAGGCTTAGGGCATGAGATTTTCCGGTCCTTTCCTTTTCGTCTATTAAACCCAAGGGAATCCCAGAGTCCATGCGAGATTCTACTACGGCTCTTGTATTATCAGTGCATCCGCTAGCGACTACAAGGATTTCTAAAGCTGCAAACTCAGCTGTACTCTGGGCGAGAATCGAGTCCAGACACTTGCCTATGCGTGACTCCTCGTTAAACGCTGGTATTCCAATAAGCACCTTGGGAGGTCGCTGGATTGGTAGTTGCTCAGCTGGTCGCAGGAGATTGTTGGGTCTTCTAGAAACTTGCGCTTGCGTGGTCGCCCCGGTACCCTCCTCTGTCATGCAGCAACTGCACAAGTTCATAAACGCGCCGTTTGATTCCACGTATTCTGCAAGCGCACTGCCGGAGAACAACGCAACAGTCTGTCCCCCGTTGTCACTAGGGAGCAGGAATATCCGCAGGCTCTTTCGGTTGGAGGACGTTACCTAGCCCATATAGGTCATCCAGTCTTCGTGGCCATTCCGCATCCCGTGAACGAGCTTCAGGTATTCCTCGCGAATCCGCTTTGAGATAGGATAGTCACCGCTCCCGATATCGCGGCCATCCACTTGACGTATAGTCACTACTTCCGAAGCAGTTCCAGTAAAGAAGAGTTCATCTGCGGTATAAAGCTCTTCTCTGCTAATATTCACTCTTTCTATAGGGAGCTTTGTTTCTTCTGCTATTTTGATTACGGTGTCCCGCGTGATTCCACGGAGCACACCGGCTGTAGAAGGTGGAGTGGCGATTGAGCCATTCTTGACCCTGAATATGTTTTCTCCGCTTCCTTCCGTCACAAGTCCCAGTGAATTCAGCATGATGGCTTCGTCGAAACCATACTTGACTGCCTCGAGCTTTGCAAGTCCGGAATTCGCATAGTTTGCCGTGCCCTTGGCCTGCGGTGGCAGAGAGTCGGAGCTGATTCTCCTCCAGCTTGATACCATGCACCGGACTCCGGAATTTGACCCGCTTGTTCCCAGATATGTTCCCCAGGGCCAAGCAGAAATGGCCACTTTGACCGGCGCGTTACCGCCATAGACCCCCATGCTACCGAACCCCCGGTAGACCAAGGGGCGAACGTAACACTCCTCGAAGCCGTTAGACTGGACAAGCATCTTTGTTGCTTCGACCAACTCCTCACGCCTGTATGGTATCTCCATCATGTATACCTTGGCGCTGTCGTAGAGCCTGTTGAAATGGTCCTGCAGTCTAAAAGCGGCCGGTCCCTGGGGTGTCTTGTATACTCTGATACCTTCGAATACTGCTGATGCGTAATGCAATGCGTGCGTTTGTATGTGTACATTTGCACTTTCCCAGGGCACCAGCTTACCGTCCATCCAGACATGCTGCGCCTTCAAACTCATTGGTGACAAATAATCGCGTGAAGCCGCATATATGAGTGTTATGAATAACAAATATACTAACTAATCAAAGGTTTCTATGTGCTGGTCATACAGCTGGAGCTGGCATTCATAGCTTTGCCTTTAACTAAGTAAAGGCAAATTATCTAGGCAGGACGGCCAGTTGCGTGTTTTGCCACATCAAGTTTCAGCAGCTGTATGGCGAGCGCGGGGTCTACGCCCTTCGGACAGACCCGTGAACACGAACCAGCGAATTCGCACCCCCAGACCCCTTCGAGACGGTCTATGAGTTCCAGCCGTATATCGGAGCCCTGGTCTCTCGAGTCCAAATTATATCTGAGCGCCTGGGAAAGCGCCTGCGGCCCTACGAAGGTAGGGTTCGTATTTGCCACAGGGCAAGCGTCAACGCAAAGTCCGCACTTTATGCAGTTGGCAAACGGCAGGTATTGATCTTGCTCAGATCGGGTTTGCGGAAACTCTTTAGCACTACTGAACTTCTCTTCAACGTCTGTTCTGACAAGCCACGGATCTACGCTTGAGTGGTTTTCAAAGAATTCGTCGAAGTCGCACACCAGGTCCCTCAAAAGTGGATGGCCCTCCATTGGGCCGACGCTAATTTCTGCGCTTCCGAGCGAATACACATTTGTTTCGCACGCCAATCTGGGCCTTCCGTTTACCACCATTCCGCAGGAACCACATACCCCCATTCTGCAACTGTAGCGCACTCCGAGCGTAGGGTCCAGAGACTCTTTGATATGAAGTAGTGCGGAAAGCACGGTCTCAAATCTGTCAAGTCTGAGTTCGTAGCTCTTGGAAATCATTGTTCTGCCTTCTGCCGAAAATCGCTGCAGCTTGAACCTGAAGTTTCTGGTTGATTCACTCACGATTTCTCACTCTTCTTGACCCATGAATGTAGGCGTCACGGAGGCCCACCGCACCGAATGCGATGGAACCGACCGCAATCAAAAACAAAAGCACGTCTCTAGCGCTGGCTGGCGGATGGAAGGGGGAAATTATGCTGAGAATCCAGAGTAGTAAAGGCACGCCAAGCATGCCGGCGTAACTTGCAGCCATGATGTAGGTACCCTTCACTGCGGCCACCACACCAACGCGATCACGAATCCTAGCGCCCATCCGATGATTAGAATGTATGGCAACAACGAGTACAGACCTGCCCTTTTTCCGTACCTGTTCTTCATAAGTGCCAAATGAGCCTCATTAAGGTGGCTAAATACCAAGCCCTTGGTCTGGATAAGAGAAAAGGCGATGAAGCTTTCATACAGTTGGGGGAAGAATAACACCCATACGAGCAACGTGAGTCCCTTTACCACAGGTGCGAGCGCTGGATGTACCAGATAACCAAGGAGGACTATGCCGTAGATAATTGAAACCGGAATAAGCAACCTGTAGAAAAGCATATGCGTGAATGCCCTTCTATCGAATGACAAGAGTCGAGCCAGCCTTGCCTGGGAGCCCCGCAGGTCGAGCGTTTTCTTTTCTGTCATATGGTATGCACCTTTAGTACTTCCTTTCGGCGGGTTGCCATTTGGTAACCACTACGGGGGTATAAGAAAGTCTGGGCGCTTCCTGAGTCCTGTAGGCTATGGTGTGTTTCAGGAAGTTCACGTCGTCCCTCTTCGGATACTCTGCCATCGCATGCGCACCGCGCGTTTCTTTCCTCGCAATAGCGCAGCTCACTATGACTTCAGATAGCTCTATCATGTTTCCCAGCTCAAGAACATCTCTCAGGTTGGTGTTGAATATTTTGCCCTTGTCGTCCACTCTGACGTTAGCATATTTTTTCTTTATGTCGGTAATTCTCTCCAATGCCTTTGAAAGACCATCTACCGTTCTGTAAACATAGACAAGCGAATCCATGGTCTCCCACATCAGCCTTCTGAGTTCATACGGGTTTTCACCGGAATTATTGCTCATCAGCTTGTCCACGCCTTTGCTTTCCTCTGAGGCCCAGGCCTCAAGCTCGGTCCTATCTACAGCTTTTGATCCCATTGACAGAGCGCGCTTCGCTGCTTCTTCGCCAGTTATCCTTCCCCAAACAGCACACTGACTGAGTGAATTACTGCCCAGCCTGTTTGCACCGTGGACGCTAACGCAACCGCATTCTCCTGCGGCCCAGAGCCCTTCAATCCGGCTCTCCGAGTCGTCAGCCATCACCCTTCCATTCAGATCGGTGTGAATGCCTCCCATTGTGAAGTGCGCGGCTGGCCGGACAGGTATTGGTTCCTTGGCGGGGTCCAGTGAATTCATTTTTATGGATATTTCTCTTATCATGGGCAACCTTTCGTTGAGTTTGTCCTCGCCAAGATGCCTAAGGTCCAGAAATACGTGGCGAAGTCCGGACGCTCCGTGCAGCACTCCGTGGCCCTGTTCAATTTCGGTTATGATAGCCCTAGATACGATATCTCTCGGAGCTAGTTCCATCTTGCTTTTGGCATATTTTTCCATAAATCTGTAGCCCTCCGAGTTCACGAGATATCCTCCTTCACCTCGCGCCGCTTCAGTAATCAATATCCCGCTCGGCACGATGGCCGTCGGGTGGAACTGAACGAACTCCATGTCCTTTAACGGGATGCCCGCTTTGTATGCCAAGGCGATACCGTCCCCCGTGCTGGAATAGGCCGTCGTGGTGAAGCCGTATACCCTTGCGCAGCCTCCGGTTGCGATGATTCCTGATTTAGCGCTAAAGAGTTTGAAGTCCCCAGTGGCCAAGTCAATTGCAAGCATTCCGCCGAATATTCCGTTCTTTATGGAAATTCCTGTGACGAAGTGTTCATGAAATACATCTATAGCTGACTTGAACGACACCAAATTGTCATAGAGCGCGGACATCATGTAAAATCCTGTCTTGTCCGCAGCAAACGCCGTCCTAGGCACGCTCATACCTCCGAAGGGCCTGAGGACGATTTTTCCAGCATCGTCCCTGTTCCAGGGTACACCAAGGTGATCAAAATACCTGATTTCATTTACCGCTTCGTTAACAAGCAGCTCAGCCGCTGGCTGGTCATCTAGGTAGTCAGAGCCTTTCACAGTATCGAGCTCGTGTAGCTCGATACTGTCTCCGTTTTCGCCTGGATAGAGAACCCCCGATATCCCGCCTTCGGCCGAAACTGAATGGCTGCGCATCGCGTGCAGCTTCGAAATCAAAGCAATTCTGAGGCGACCTTGAGATACTCTGGCAGCCTGCAGAGCGGCTCGCATCCCCGCGATTCCACTGCCCAGTATTACAACGTCGTAATCGAGGACGTCCATAGCTGCCAAAACTTGCGCAGCCTGCGATGGGTATAGGTCTTTCTGAATCGTGTATTTATTGCTAAAGAGCAGAAAGACCGGCGCGTTTTTGTCGTAGGAGGGCGTGGTTCGTGCCCCGATAGTTTGATCATTCCTCAAGCACGTGTGCGGCGAGAGAAAGACTATATGTGCGTCTGCCTCGGCCTTAAGCACCAATTCGAAATTGCTGGTATTACCGGAAGAGCTGGCTCGTGCGGACCCTAGGATTGAGGGTTTGCGCAAACACGCTATAGAAGCACTTGAAGCAGGGATCAACTCTGTCCAGCCGAGCGAGCTGTTCAGGAAAAAGGTCACACTCCAGGGAGAAGTTCTGCGGGCTGGTGGTGTCACACGGAGACTTGGGGATTTCAGGCGCATTTACGTCCTCGGTGCAGGTAAGGCTGCGTTGGCTATGACGCGTGAACTTGTCTCAATTCTTGGTGACCGGGTTGCTGGTGGAGAGGTAATCACAAACGTGCCCCAGATATCACGTATCGGCCCCGTAAGGATTTCCCCAGGAGCTCATCCTGTACCCAACAGCCTCAGCTTCGCGGCCTCAAGAAGACTAGTTGATTTGGCCAGTTCTGGGAAAGAAGAGGACCTGTTCGTTGTACTGATTTCTGGCGGAGCTTCCGCAATGTTTGAACTTCCGCTACCTCCGCTGACAGACAATGAGTGCGCAACGGTTTATCAGGAGCTCCTTACGTCCGGCGCCAATATAGTTGAGACCAATTCGGTCAGGAAGCATCTCTCTATGGTAAAGGGAGGAAAGCTTCAGGCGGCCATACATCCCTCGTCGAGCCTGACGCTAGCGATATCAGATGTGCTCGACGACTTACCGGACGTGATCGCTTCTGGTCCGACAGTTCCGGACGAGTCATGCTTCAGGGACGCTTTAGAGGTTGTACACAGGTTTTCACTGCAAGAGCACCTCCCGGAGGCAGCGCTCAATATCCTGCGGAAAGGAGCGCAGGGTCTGATTGAAGAGACTCCGAAAAAGGGCGATCCCTGTTTTCGGAGTTCGGATTTCGTCCTACTTGGTTCGTCATACGATGCTTGTATCGCAGCCCATCGATTTCTTGAGGGCCAAGGGTACAGGTCTGTGATGCTCACAGATCGAGTGAGGGGTGAAGCGAGGGAAGTTGGAAAGGTGCTCTCGGGTCTGGCTCGGACTCCGGCAGATCGTAGAGCTTTCGATGCGCTGGTCTTGGGAGGAGAGACTACGGTCACCGTAAAAGGAAAAGGGGTTGGAGGCAGAAACCAGGAGCTTTGCCTGTCTGCTTCTCTGGAACTCCAGGGTGCGCGACCTTGCGTCGTGGCCAGTATCGGAACAGATGGTATCGATGGGCAGACTGACGCAGCTGGCGCGATAGTTGACCCGTTTACGCTTTCGCGCGCAAGGGACAAAGGGCTCGACCCCCTAAAACTCTTGAATAATAATGATTCCGGTACTTTCTTCAAGAAACTGGGGGAACGGGTCGTGACTGGTCCAACAGGAACGAATGTCTCAGATTTGATTCTCGTGATAATGTCTCGCTAACAAAATGGCGCGCTAGTTCAGCATTTGCGAAGTCCACGACACTGGTAACCTTTCGGGCAGTTGTTATGGCGAGCGTTAGCTAGGTTGAGCTCGGTTCATCAATGGATACCGTCAATATGGCCGAAACACCGCCAATTTGCGCACACGTACTGCTTTGGTCGGCACCATACTCTCTGCATGAAATTCGACCAGCAAAGAGTCGAACGCCTGCCGAGTGCAGTTACCGGGCGCATATCGCTTGGGGCCCGCGCTGGATTTCTGGGTTTGGAAGTATAAATAAGGAGGCTCGAGACCGCTTTATGTGTGGTAGAAGTGAGCGCAGCTCAGAATGAAGTCCTGACTGAACGCATGGATAGTGTGGTTATCTTGACTATGAACCGGCCGTCTGTGAGGAATGCGCTTAATCCTCCTTTGATGCGCGCGCTATCTCGCGAGCTGAGCGCAGCTGCGGTTTCCGAAGATGTGCGCGCAGCCGTGATAACCGGTGGCAGGAATTTTTTTTCGGCAGGTGCGGACATTAGCGCAATGAGTTCGCTTACCACGTCCAGCGCAATTCTTACTGACATGAGTTCACTCTGGGACGAGGTTGGACGCTTTCCCAAGCCACTGATTGCGGCTGTGTCGGGCTATGCCTATGGTGGCGGATTAGAACTGGCGATGGCATGCGATATGATTGTAAGCTCGGAAGATGCCAAGTTCGGACAGCCTGAAATAAATTTGGGTATTATTCCTGGGGCAGGTGGAACGCAGCGCCTCCCCCGTCTGGTCGGAAAGAACATTGCACTTGAGATGATACTCACTGGAAAGCCAATTGGGGCGTCACAAGCTCTCGCTGCGGGGTTGATTAACCGGATTGTGCCGCGCGAGCTAGTGCTCGAAGAGGCGGTATCACTCGCACGCGAAATAGCTTCAAAAGCACCGATCGCGGTGAAACTGGCGAAAGAAGCAGTCAATACCGGGCTCAACCTGGATCTTGCTTCCGGCTTACTTCTTGAACATCGCCTGTTTTATATGCTGTTTGGAACTTCTGATCAGAAGGAAGGAATGCGGGCATTTCTCGAAAAGCGCTCACCCGCGTTCAGGGGTGAATGAGACGCCAGAGTTTGAGTTCTTGCTCTACAGTGTGGCGGACAAGGTGGCCCATATTATACTCAACAGGCCGGACGTCCTTAACGCCATTAATGACAAGATGGGTATTGAGCTTCAGCAGGCGGTTGCTGAAGCTGAAAGAGATGGAGGAGTTCGCTGCTTACTGATCACAGGGAATGGGAGGGGGTTCTGCGCGGGCGAAGATCTGGGTAGCCTTAAACGTTCGCACGAAGGAAATGGCAAATCCGATCTCGGAAAGGCCCTGAGGGTCAAGTATAATCCTCTGATTCTGAGGTTGGCCAAGATGGAAAAGCCCGTTGTCGCTGCGGTTAACGGGCCCGCCGCTGGAGCTGGCTTCAGTCTCGCACTCGCATGCGACATCCGCTTCGCTTCAGAGAAGGCCGTCTTTATACAAGCCTTCTCGAAGGTTGGTCTGTCTCCTGACTCAGGTAGTAGCTACTTCCTTCCGCGTTCAATCGGCTATGCCAGGGCTGCGGAGTTGATGTTTACAGCTTCCTCCATTGACGCATACTCAGCCGAACGACTTGGGATTGTAAACAGGGTAATCAAACACGAAGAACTTCAAAAGTCGAGCGAAGCCTTTGCGAGTCAGCTAGCGCAGGGGCCAGGAAAATCGTATTCATTGATCAAGCGCGCACTCTCGTACGGCATGAGTCACAGCCTGGAAGAGTCACTGGAATATGAAGCCTTTCTGCAGACCATTTCTTCTCGCACCAAAGATCATGCGGAGGGATTGGCAGCTTTTCTCGAAAAGAGACAACCGAAGTTTGTGTCCGAGTGATAGAGCGGCAGACAGATGGCTCAGCCTCAGCGTCCCAGCAACGTTTCGACCGGCAGAGCTTGTGCCAGGATGCGAACTCCGACCGAGTGTTTTTAGTTTCTACAAACGATTAAATTCCCCAGCACAGAGTAGCGCAGTAATGTCAGGTTGCGACCTAGACCCGCTGTTTGAAACTGGAGAGAAGCACATGGTTCTGCCACTCGGGGCACTGGTTGACCTGCCTCCATGTTTTGAGTCGACTTTATTGGGTAATCCAAAGGGGTCTCTCAGTCAGTTGAGGTGTTTTCACGGGTATCATATGCGGATATATACTGACAGGATAGAAATTCATAAAGACCGCGTGGACCCCAGAGTTAACCCCGTGGGTCACATCGCGCTGGACACTGCGCTCCTTCAGAAAGGCGCGGGCTTAGGGGCACTTTTTGTCGTGTGTGGGATCGTCCGGTGTAAACGATGGCTGGATTCCCGCTGAGAAGATTCTTGGTTGTCAGCTACAAGCTGGGACCCACTCTACTAAGTTTCGCAATTTTCCGAAAGCGTCACAGGGGACAGGAAATAACAGCTTCTCAGAGCCGGAAGCTCAGCCGCCAGGCTAGGACCCTCTATGATGGGCTCGTGTCTCTCGGCCCAGCATTCATCAAGCTCGGGCAGATACTCTCGGTGCGCCCTGACATACTTCCTCCGGAATATATTCGCGAACTGGAGAAGCTCCAAGACGATGTGCCCGCCGCCGATTTCGCTGAGGTCCGCGGAATGATTGAGGAGGACCTCGGCCCCATAGAGAAAGTTTTTGAAAGGTTTGAAGAGACTCCGATAGCTTCTGCTTCGCTTGGGCAGGTCTACCTCGCGAGGCTCAGAGGCATGGACGTAGCAGTAAAGGTAAATCGCCCGAAAGTAAGGGAGCTGGTAGAACAGGATGCCAGAATACTTAAAGTGCTAATCAAACCACTGGGGCTCTTCGTTGACTCAAACATAGAGTATACCTTCAGGGCCGTGATAAGAGAGTACCTGAGACACGTCAAAGAGGAAATAGACTATCTACATGAACTGCGAAACATGGAAAAGATTCGCTCGGTCGTCGATTCTTCAAAAGTGGTAGTGCCGGTTCCCGTGAAGGAGGTAAGCACGAACCGCGTGCTCGTAATGTCTTACAATCCTGGAGTAAAAATTGGCGACCTGAGTGGAATTGACAGGCTGGGCCTGGATCGGCCCAAACTTTCAAGGAGGCTATCCCGTACTTTCCTAACTATGCTTTTGGAGGAAGAGATATTCCACGCTGACCCCCATCCCGGAAATATAGCGGTTGCAAGTGACGGCAAGCTGATACTCTACGACTACGGGATGACAGGCTCGCTTGATGAAGTTACCAGGAGGAACCTCGTTAGGATGTACGCTGCCTTCTCAATGAGAGACCCCGCGGCGATAGCAGACGCACTGCTCGATCTGGGTGCGCTCGACCCCGAGGCGGACCGCGACGTGGTGGAGCAAGGGTTTGAATTGATGTTGCGAGAATTGAAGGGTGAAACCGTATCAGAGTGGGAGTTTCAAAGGCTAATGGAGCTCTCTAACTCAGTATTCTACCGCTTTCCGTTCAAGTTGCCGGACGAATTAGTTCTCTATTTGAGAATGGCTACCTTGCTGGAGGGTGTGTGCACCAAACTTGACCCGGAGTACAGTTTCCTGAAGTCGGTTACTTCCATCCTTGAAGAAAGGGGGTATGTAGACCAGGTGAGGAAGGATGCTTTGCGAACGTTTGTCTCCCAGACTCTAAACAACCTGGTTGCATTCAACAGGTCGTTCCCCCGAATACTGAAACACCTGGCAGAGCCCAGGGATTCGCGTAAAGCTGGCAACCTATCTCGTTATTTGACGTTATCCGCCGTAGTGGTAATTGGCGCTACAGGATATCTTTTCTACGAGAAGAGCAGTTTTGCCTTTGCCGGTCTTTTGCTCACTATTCTTATACTGCTGGCTCAGACTCTCTCAAAGTGACTTGGATTACTCGATTTTCACACGCTTCGCGCCCTTTGATGGCATCTTCACAGTGAGCACGCCGTTTTCATACTTTGCAGTGGGTTCGACTTCCTCATCCACCTCGAGCGGCAGTCTCACTACTCTCCGAATCTTGAGTGGCCTTTGCTGCACGTGAACCGAGTCCACGTCGCTTGGTGGTTCCCGCTTTGCGCTTATGAGCAGAGTGTGCCCCGAGGCGCGAACTGTTATGTCCTCCTTCTGGAATCCCGCGAGGTCGGCTTCTACAACTAGTGAGCTTCCTATTTCGTATATGTCAACTGCCGGAGTCAGCAGCTCGTAGAACGCACGTGAACGCTCTCCCACTTCTCGAGCTATCGCCGGGGCTAGCCCCTTAGTCCACCATGTACTCATTTTTCCCAATACGAATCGGGCTCCTGCTGTAAAAAGTTTACCTACTTGGGTTTCAGATTCGGCCCGTCTATGTTTACCCGAGGGGAACGTATAGACGCAGTAGTCTCGGGCTTGTTTTGTTCAATGCAGGTGCAAGCTATCGCAGCAAGAAATTGGAGTTCTTCGGACTTCAGAGTTAAGCCAGATCCGGCTTTTTCCAAGTTCAGTCGCATAGCCCTTATTTGTGCGAAAGAGGGCAAACCTCTGAGTTAAAGTGACATTAACCGATACTGCGCCCCTGCATAAGGGGCTCGACAATGTCTATGTTTGCGAGAGCAAGATATGTTTCATAGATGGTGAAAACAGCAGGCTCTACTACAGAGGTTACAGCATTGAGGAGCTCTCGCAAAAATCTACGTTTGAAGAAGTGGCTTATCTCCTTCTAAATGGGAGCTTGCCCACCACAAAGAATCTAACAAGCTTTAAAAACGAACTACTTTCGGCTTCTACCCCATCGGGACGTCTGTTGGAGTGGGTGGTCGAGAATTCACGAAACTCTGACCCCATGGACATACTCAGAACTTCCCTCTCGATGCTCTCCGTCACAGACAAAGGCCTAGAGAGCGGGGGCCCAGACGCAAACCTGACCCGAGGAGTGCACATACTTGGCGCCGCTCCTACAATTGTGGCGGCAATTTCTCGCGCTCGCAGAAACCTTTCGACAGTTCCATCACCGGGACTTTCTTCTCTAGCTGCAAATTTTTTGGTCATGCACCGCGGTGAGGAGCCAGACGAATTCGACACTAAGGCGATGGATCAGGCACTAATTCTCCACGCTGAACACGACTTGAACGCGTCAACCTTTTCTGCCATTGTAACAGCATCTACCCTCAGTGACATGTACTCGGCAGTAACTGCGGCAGTGGGCACATTGAAGGGGCCACTGCACGGTGGAGCGAATGAGGCTGCGGTGAGATTCGTGGAGCATGTCGGAACGCCGGCTAACGCGGAGAAGGAAGTGAACGATACGCTTGACCGTGGTCAAAGGATAATGGGCTTTGGTCATCGTGTCTACAAGAACTATGATCCGAGGTACAAGATTTTAAAGGCGACATCGAAGGAGCTTTGCGAAAGAAAAGGATTGGCGACGATGTACGCGACTGCGGAAGCCATTGAGAAAGCTGCTGTCGCTAGACTGTCTGACCACAAAATCCTACCGAACGTGGATTTCTTTTCGGGCATCGTATTCAAAGCGCTGGGCATCGAGACTGAGCTGTTCACGCCAGTGTTCACCATGAGCAGAATTTCTGGGTGGGCGGCGCATGTGCTCGAGTACCTTTCGGACAATCGACTAATCAGGCCGAAATCAGTATACACTGGCGAACTTGACCGGCGCTATATTCCAGTCGAGGAGAGAGGCGCATGAGTCTAGGCTGGCTAGTTGTAAGAGGAGGGAATCCTGAGTGAAAGTCAGTCACTTGGTGAAAAGAGCGGCTGTTACCATTACTGAAGGTTCAACCGTGCTCGAAGCAGTGCGTAAGATGACAGAGAATAACGTAGGATTGGTGGTCATAGTGGGAGATTCTCCGCGTAAAGCAGTGGGTGTGCTCTCCGAGCGTGACGTCATGCGGCTATTAGCCCGTGACGGGCCGCTTAACACCAAGGTCATGGAAGTCGCGACGCTGAATCCTTTGACCGTGAGAGCCGGCGACGATATCGCCAAGGCTGCAATCGCAATGAGCGAGCACAGAGTGCGACACCTAGTGGTAGTGGATGATGAAGGCCTGCTAGTCGGAGTTATTTCAATAAGGGACCTTCTGGGAGAGAAGGCAACTATTGAGGCGATAGTTTCCTCGTATAGGCATGAACCAATACCGGGCGGAGATTAGACTGGTCTTTTCGATTCGTACTCTATCAGGCCTTTTTGAAGCGTTCTCACACCAAGCATGGCGCATTTTATCCTCATTGGTGTGAGTGATTCCAACCCGAGCATCTCGAGCACGTCCCTTTGACCCAGTTCAATAACGTCTCTTATGCTCATTCCCTTCGCTTTCTCCGTAAGCAGAGAGGCAGATGCCATGCTGATCGCGCATCCGGCGCCATCGAATTTGACCTCCTCTAGAACTCTGCCGTTCAACCGTGCATACATAGTCACTTTGTCTCCGCACAGCGTGTTGGTATCCGAGATTTTCACATCCGGGTTCTCAATCATCCCTTTGTTGCTCGGGTGCTCGTAGTGATGAAGAATGGTCTCCTGAAAAATATCGCTCATACCTAGGCTATGCACGCCTCCCGAATATCTTTCTAACCATGCCGAGTGCTGAAATTAGGCTATCGATATCTGTGTGATCGTTGTATAAATAGAAGGAAGCTCTAGCCGTGGCTGAAACTCCTAGCCAGTCAGCTACTGGCTGTGCGCAATGAAGTCCAGAACGAATGGCTATGCCTTCGCGGTCTAGAATTGTGGCCAAGTCGTGGGGGTGAACCCCTTTTACCTCGAACGAGATAACCCCGCCCCGGCGTTCAGGGTCTCGGGGGCCGAATACCCTCACACCCTCCTGCGATTCCAATTCTTGGAGCGCATAGGCAGAGAGCCGCTTTTCGTGCTCGCGGACTCGTGACATCTCCAGTCGTCTGAGGTAATCAACCGCTTCTGAGAGCCCGACGGAGCCGGCCACGTTCGGTGTTCCCGCCTCGAATTTCTGAGGCGGCTCCGCCCAAGTGGAGGCGTCTAGCCCTACTTCTTTAATCATCTCTCCACCTCCCTGAAAAGGAGCCATTTCCTCTAACAAGTCGCTCTTCGCGTAAAGTCCGCCTATCCCCATCGGACCTAGCATTTTGTGCCCAGAAAACGCGTAGAAGTCCGCGCCCATCTCACGAACATCTACAGGCATATGAGGCACCGACTGAGCCCCGTCGACCAGCACCTTTGAGCCGTTGTCGTGGGCGATCTTGGCAAACTCAGAGGCCGGATTTATTGTCCCAAGGACATTTGAAGCATGGGTGAAGGTGACAAGTTTTGTCCTTCGCGTAATCTTTTCTTTGAAATCTTCGAGCGAAAGCTCGCCTTTGCCACTCAGTTTGACGAAGTCAAGCCTGAGACCATGAGGCTGAAGCAATTGCCATGGCACAATGTTCGAGTGATGCTCCATCTCTGTGGAGAGTATGGTATCACCCTTCTCAAGCTTGGCGAGCGCGTATGAATACGCCACCATATTTATCGCCTCGGTTGCGCCTCTTACGAATACGAGCTCCTCCGGTTTCCCGCCTATGAAAGCAGAGATGTTTGCCCTAGATTTTTCATAGAGATCGGTGGCTTCTTCAGCCAGCGTGTAGGCTCCCCTGTGCACGTTGGAGTTGTATAGCCGGTAAAACTCCGATAACCTGTCTATAACGCAGGAGGGTTTCTGAGTGGTAGCAGCGTTATCCAGATAAACAAACCTCTTCCCGTGAAATGTTCTCCGAAGTATTGGGAAGTCTTCCTTCAGCCTTTCTGCGTCCAGACTCATTTACACAGATTACTGGAGGTGCTTACTATTTAGTGTTGCCGGTGCGCGTTATGGCGAGCTGTAGCTCGCAACCTATTACTCAGGATTGATGTTCGTCGAAGTCAGTCGGTGTGGTTGCCGGTGGTTCGCCCTTAGCTTGACCTATCTCGATAAGGTCCCCCTGCCGATGAACTACTGCCATCCCAAGGCTTATGATACGACCTGACTGTCTACTTCCGTATTCCACCATGGGCGTTTCCACGCCTTACTCACCGCAGGAAGCGCTCCCAAAATGTCGGTTGCGGATTCTCGAATTGTTTCTGTCTGGGCCTTCGTCAGTCCCTTGGCCCTGAGCCACTCAGTTTGGGCGACCAGATTTTCCAGATTGAGCCGGACTGTAAGGGCAAGCTTCTCGTCGCGTCTGAGGTAAGAGGTCAGTCTTTGAAGGTCCAATCTGGGTTCTACTTCAAGCCGATGGTTTCGGTCCAGTAAAATTGCGCATACGTCCAGCATGTCTTTTGCTTCCATGCCGATTATGACCCTTCCTTTTCTGTATCCCAGATGGTTCAGGATCCTGAACTCCTGCCCGGAGGCCTTCAGGCGATCTAACTCTGCATAGTCGAGCTCTGAGATTACTTGGGCCTTCGTCAGAAGTAGTTTTTCAGGACCTACCGTGTAAAGGTTTTCCCGGGCTCTTTCAAAATCGCTGGGGAGGATGTCTATGCGATGGCGCATATCTACCGCGCCCACCAGGATATCCGTTGTGCTTACGACCGCGTCTGATTCAGACACTGCAGTCGCCCCCCTTATTCGATATCTTGAGCCTCCTCTCAGGGCGTTGAACATTTTATCACTATCAGTGAGAAAGTAGTGGTATGCATTACCAGTTTGCTCTGAAATATGGGTGAGCATGCGAATCAGTTGCGGGCCATCTCGTCTCGTGGATACAAAGTCTGCATCCCCTATTCTGCGGTTGAGTGGACTGCCGCGCTCGTTTGCTGTGGGAGACAGAACCTTTACTGCTCCCCCTCCGACTAGCAGGGGCATCCCTGTGCTGTTTCTGTCTTTCCCTTCCAACTTCGCCGTATTTGTGCTGTTGTGAATTGCCCAAAGAGTGACCACGATTCTGCGAATGATTGGTTCGCTCAAATCGAGATAACCTGGCAAACCTAGTTCGTTCAGGGCGTCCTCTGCGTTTGTCTTTGCTGCCAAGGGAGTGGTCAGTGCGTGAGTGAATCCCGTGCGCTCCCGATACAGCACTACTAGGCCCATGGCTTTAATGATGTAAGAAAGTTGCTCGGCCAGTCTTAGGTATTAGGGTGTCCATGCTTCAGGTTCAGAGCTCTCGAGAGCTCTACTAGCTTCTCGCATAAGGCTAATGTGTGGACTAGGCAAGAATTATGGTGGGCCAATTAGTTGACAAAGGTTGCAATCGTTGGGGCGGGTATCTCGCGATTCGGTCGCAGGACAGACGCCAATATGAACGCTCTAGCCTGGGAGTCAGTATCTGCTGCACTAGAGGATGCCGGAATAGAGCAGAAGGATATTGATTTCTACTCCGTCGGGAACGTCGGAGTGTGGAGCGAAGAGAGCCTCCCGGCCGTGACCGTGGGCGAATATGCTGGGCTTACACCCAAGGGTACTATGAGAGTGGAGGCCGCATGCGCAACAGGGAGCGCAGCGATAAAGGTAGCCCGGGATTCAATAGCATCTGGCTCTGCGAAGCTCGCAATGGCAGTGGGCTTAGAAAAAATGTATGGCGTGCCCACTCCTACGATAGTAGAGCTGATTGGGAGGGCCGGCAACTACTTCTGGGAATTCGAGAACTTTGGCCTGACATTTCCTGGTTATTACGCACTTTACGCCTCAGCCTATATGGCGAAATACGAAGCAAACGAAGAAGACCTCGCGCTAGTTGCGGTCAAGAATCATTACTATGGCTCGCTGAATCCCTTTGCGCAATTCCAGAAGCAAGTTTCGATCGATGAGGTTATGACTTCGAAATACGTGGCCCATCCTTTGAAACTCCTTGACTCTTCTCCTATCACAGACGGCTCTGCTGCCGTAATATTGGCTGATGAAGAAACTGCAAGGAGGCTGACAGACACTCCCGTATGGATAAAGGGCCAAGGCGTAGCGAGCGGTTCGGCCAACCTGAGCAAGAGAAGCGATTTTGTCAGTTTGGATGCGAGCGTCATGGCGGCAAAGGCCGCATATTCCCAGGCGGGAATCAAAAATCCCGTGGAGGAAATCGATGTTGCTACGGTGCACGATTGTTTTACGATAGCCGAACTCATGGCCTACGAAGACCTGGGTTTCGTGGGCCGCGGAAAAGCGGTACAGTTGATTCGAGACGAACAGACTTACAAGGGGGGAAAAATACCCGTGAATTTGGACGGCGGCCTGAAGGCAAAGGGCCACCCGATCGGAGCGACTGGGGTGGGTATGGCGGTCGAAGCCGTTAAGCAGCTCCGTCGCGAGGCGCCGAAGAGTCGACAAGCCGACATACGTCATGGAGTCGCTCTTACCCACAATGTGGGGGGCACCGGTCATTATGCCTACGTAACGCTTTACGGGCTGAATTAGGAAGTGAAGTAATTGAATTCCACCCCAAATGCCATAAAGCGGGACGAAAAAACAGGGGACCCTCTGTTCATTGACAGAAGGGAACTGAGGCTCCGATATGAAATCCCTGTCAAAGACATCTACCCTTTCTTCGATGGTCTGAGGGAAGGCCGGGTGCTCGCATCGAAGTGCAAGATTTGCCTTGCGCTCTACTTTCCTCCTCAAGGAAGCTGCCCAACCTGTCGAAAGTCTGACATGGACTGGGTAGAGCTTGGCCCGACGGCAAAGCTGCTCGCGGTCACAAAGGTCTGCATAAAGCCCCAGAGTTTTGCTGAGGAAGAAGATTACATCTTGGGCGTCGGTGAGTTCCCCGAAGGCGTCAGGGCGCTAGCCAGGTTGCTGTTTGAGGGCTCGAGAATACCGAAGATTGGAACACAAATGCGAATCGCTGTTACAAAAGATAGTGGAGAAAATCCATTATATGTATTCGTGCCGACCGAAGCAGGCTCGAATGAGCCGGCGCCGTGATGTGAGCAACCTGAATTTGCTTGTTGCTGGATATGCCGTGCTAGTGGGTGAATCAAAGTGAGCGTCAGGTCTAGTCCCAGACCTACTTTCGTGAAAAGTTCCGAATGTATATGGGATATTGAGAGGGGTCACAGGTCAGGCATGAGAGTTCCCGTAAGGGTGATAGCCACTGAAAAACTGCTTAACGAAATGGACTCCGAAGTCTTCGACCAGGCGGTCAATGTGGCCACACTTCCAGGGATACAACACCGTTCGTTCGTGATGCCGGACGGCCACTGGGGATATGGCTTCCCCATTGGGGGTGTTGCCGCCTTTGACGTTGAAGAAGGAGGGGTGATTTCCCCTGGCGGGATAGGCTACGATGTAAACTGCGGGATGCGGGTGGTACTAACCAATCTCACCGAAAACGATGTGGGGCCGCACATCAGAGAGCTTGTGAACACACTCTTCAAGAAGATCCCAACCGGCGTCGGTGGGGAGGGCTTCGTCAAGCTTAGCAAACAAGAGTTCAGCAGAGTGCTCGAGGAGGGCGGAGAATGGTCCGTTCGAAATGGGTATGGCTGGAAAGAAGACTTGGAGAGAACTGAGCTGCGTGGCATGGCTGACTGGGCTGACGTTTCGAAGGTTTCAAAGAAGGCGATTGATAGGGGGTTCGACCAGATTGGAACCTTGGGCTCAGGGAATCACTATCTTGAAGTTCAGGTAGTGAAAGAAGAGAACATCAAATACCCTGAAGTTGCAAAGAAATGGGGGATTTTTCCTGGTCAAGTGGTCGTGATGATGCACACAGGCTCTCGTGGAGAAGGCCACCAGATCGCGACTGACTATCTCGACCTCTTTTTGAGCGTGATGCGCTCAAAGTACGGAATAGAGGTTTCTGATAAGCAGCTCGCCTGCGCGCCGTTCTACTCTAACGAGGGTCAGGATTACTGGAAAGCGATGGCGTGCGCAGTCAACTTTAGCTTCGCAAACAGGCAGACCATCGTTCATCGCGTCCGGGAGGCATTTTCTGAGACATTTCGCAAGGACGCGGAAGCGCTAGGTATGAGCCAACTGTTCGAGATAGCTCACAATCGCGCTACGCTTGAGCGGCATCAGGTTAACGGGACCACGAAGCAGTTGCTCGTTCACAGAAAAGGGGCAACAGCCGCCTACTACGCGGGGAGAGAGGAAGTACCAGCATTTTTTGGAGATGAGGGCTCGCCGGTGATAATAGGTGGTTCAATGGAGACGGGTAGTTATCTCCTTGTGGCAATGCCCGGCGCAAGCGAAACCTTTTGCAGCACTGCCCACGGATCAGGGAGGACTATGAGCAGAGCTCGAGCCAAACACATCTGGAGAGGCGAGGAGCTTCTGAGATCCATGGAAAGTCGAGGGATATACGTCAGGGCCCAGGGCATGGGAGGAGTGGCAGAGGAAGCCGGAGGGGCATACAAGAATATCGACGAGGTAGTCGAAGCCACACGTGTGGCGGGGATTTCCAGGCCCGTTGTGCGACTCGTGCCTCTCGGTAACATCAAAGGCTAGGGCTTGAACCGTGCCCGCGTTTCAGCTATACTTCGACTACTACGCCCAGATTTTTCTTCTGTGCTGTTTCTGCCAAAGCGCTGGCCACGAAGAGGTCCTCGTATGCCGCCCCTACGCTTTTATAAAGTATGCCGCCGCTTGAACCCGCTCGCCCGGCGTTCAGTGCTTCTTTTAGTTCTACAACTTTCTCACGTTTCAGGATGCCGCTCGCTAGCGTCTGCACGATATCCCCCGCCTCCCTTGTGCAGTTTTCGATGCTGTCAACCACGACCAGGCCAAATCGAGAAATGGCAAGGTCGCTCAATTCTCTCTCTTCGGGTGTGTGTGCGCCGATCGAGGCGACTATTTTCGGTCCAACTGGTCGATCCTCGAGTACGGGGGAGGTTGAGGACGTTGCGATTATTAGTGCGTTCGCAGTGTCGGCAGTCAAGGAGTGATCAATGTTTAGCCCGGCTTTGGCGGCATTTTCGAGGAAACGATTTTTCGAATCTATCGACCGGGAGTCCGCGTTTACCCTAGCTCCGGGCATGAGCTTGGCCAGCATCTCCGCGTGGTAATTGGCTTGGTAGCCACATCCCCGGAAATAGAAGCTTTTTGCATCTGTAAGCTCGGTTACCGCGAAGAGGGTTGTGACCGCAGTCCTGATCGCAGTGAACGGTGCGCCGTCCATTACGCCACAAAGCCGGCCAGTCTGAGCGTCGTAAAGTGTTAGCGCGCCCTGCACCGGAGGCAGACCCCTTTGAGTGTTACCAGGTATTACGCTCACTACCTTAGTTACAAACGCCTGGCTAGGTTGGTATGCCGGCATCACTCCCCACCAACTATCTCCGGCAGTCAGCACGGTTCTCCCAGGCAGCTGCACTTTACCTTTTGATACCTCCTCGAGTCCCCGCCTGAGCGAATTGAACAAAAGAGAGGGTTCGGCGCATTCGACCAAATCTTCTTTACCGAGGAACCGGACTCGCACGTGGCTTCCATCTGTAGATCCTAAGATTAAGCTTGTCCGCTGGTGAGTCTGCATATGTTTGGGTAGAAAGTTCCGCTTCGTTCAATTATTCAAAAATTCAAAAGCCTGCCCTGTGGGCGTGTGGGGTGATTGTAAGCGCTCGGGTCGGGTTCATCTGGCCACGGGCGCTAATTGGCGCCCTACTAGTGCTCTGGTATCCTAACGCGCTCTCACTCACCCTCGCGCTACAGCTTGGTTACTCATGTGAATTTCTGCTGGCACTCGGCCGGAAGCGCTCGAGCTTTTTGCAGGGGGCGAGAAGCCTGCGGAACACTTATTGATTGAGTGGTCAGGTGCTCTCTGGAGGTTTTTAATCATTTGAAAACCGCGGAGTTTCTTCTCGTGTGCCTACTCATTATCTCTGGGGGGCTCAATGCCTTTCTCTATCTCAAAGACTATGTCGTTCCACCCATTGGCGAGAGTCTTCTGGTTTGGAACGTTCCAGCCGATGTTACACCGCATTCATATTTGTTCGCGACCATGTTTGACACATTCCGAATGAGCATCAACCTGAGGGCGAACGGGACACTCGATGTCTACGTATTTACTCCGACTCAGTACGCTGCTTTCGAGCAGAACGGAGGAAGACCCTCCGCCTATGTTGGATATTATTCGGGTAGTCAGATTTCATTTGAGTGGAATCTGAGCACTGGTTGCGCCGGATATGTGTATGTAATTTACGATCCGGGTTCGACGGTATTGCAGGTTGTGCCACACGTTACCGCGACTTACTCGCCTTCCCAAGTTTCCACCGGTATCTGCAGTCAGAGCTGACACCAAAGGCTTGAGGCTCACATAAATCTTGAATCTTCCCGCCACCACCTTTCTTCTTAAAGTGGGAAGCTTGAAAGCCAAGGCGAGGGCTACCGGCAGAACTACAGGAGTTACAACGGGGGCGGCCGTACTTGTTCTGTTGATCGGGATCGCATCAGGCGCGCTGGTCATGACCACGGTTTATTACGGGCAAGTTCAGGAGCTAAACACGCAGAATAAACGGCTGGAGCAATCAGTGAGTACGTTAGAGCGAAGCGTTGACGCGCTGGTTGCGATTTCATCTTTGCCGATTGAGCAAGTGCCAAACATAACCTACAGCGGAGGCCTAAACGCATCATCCGTGTATATGGCTGCGGCACCTTCTGTTGTGACTGTGCAGGGGGTACAGGTCGAGACTGTCCAAGGACTCTTCGGGGCCTCAACACAGGAAGTGGGTATTCAGGGATCCGGGTTCGTGCTCGAGTATAACAGCACTTACTATGTGGTCACTAACTATCATGTGATCGAGGACGTTACGAACATTACGGTGACGTTCGGCGACAGTTACAGCTACCCAGCAACTGTGGTTGGATTTGATCGCTACAGCGACCTCGCCGTGCTGAGAACCGATGCCCCACCTTCACAATATCATGCCCTGCAGCTAGCCAATTCTAGCGAACTACAGGTTGGGGCTACAGTGATGGCCATCGGCAGCCCTTACGGTTTGGAAGGCAGCTTTACGATAGGCGTTGTCAGTGCCACGGATCGACTGCTGCAAGACCCTGTGTCGTCACCCTATCCCATTGCTGCCATAATACAGACTACGGCCGCGATCAATCCCGGAAACTCTGGCGGACCCTTGCTGGACGCGGCAGGACAAGTGGTCGGAATAACCACTGCAGTAGTCGCGAACAGCCAGGGAGTGGGATTCGCAATACCTTCCTTGATTTTATCGAGGGAACTTCCCTTTTTGGTGGAAACAGGTAGCTACGAAATGCACGCGTATCTGGGATTCGCAGTGACGGACATGAACTACTATATTGCGAAAGCCATGAATACGAACGTCACAAGGGGGGTGCTTGTTGAAACGGTTGTGCCAGGAGGGCCAGCTGGCGTTGCCGGGCTTCGCGGGGGCGACCGCAACTCAAGCATCCTCGGCTCAGAAGTTACCTTGGGGGGCGACATAATTACTGAAGTGAACGGCACGGTCGTTGTGTCGGTTAGCCAGCTCTTATCTTACATAGAGCTGAATGTTCTGCCGGGGGAGAGCTTGCAGTTCACAGTTGTTAGAGGCGCGCAGACGTTCAACCTGAGCGTAGTAGCAGGTTACAGACCTGGCTGAAGCTTGCAGCGAGTGACTGGTGACTGTAATACCAGACCGAAGGGACCCGTTATTACTTATCCTCATTTGCTTGATTTGGAGTGGGAACTATTTCGCTATAAAGGGCAGTCTTGCATACATCGACCCCAACACCTTGGCTCTGTTCAGGGTACTTCTTGGAGGTTTGGTGGTGCTCGCTGTTGGCAGGGTGTCGTTTGCCAGCATAACCAAGCGAGCGCTCGCCTGGTGCGCCATCTTGGGCCTTTTCAACTCTGCACTATTTCTGGTTTTTTTGAACCGGGGGCTGACCACGGTCAACTCCGGAGTTGCAGCTACTCTTGTTTACACCCAACCTCTTATCGTAGCTTTGGGTTCTCCGCTTGCCGGAGAGAAACTCACTAGGACGAAATTGTTAGGGGTCGGTGCGGCATTCGCGGGCGTGGTTATAGTGTTTCTCCCCTCATTATCGGGCTCCAGACCTAATGGGGGGGACTTCTACGAGCTCGGCGCGGCTATATCTTGGGCCATTTCTATACTTCTCTTTAAAAAGTGGAACACAACCCTTGATGGATTCACTGTAACTGGTCTCCAGAGTGTTATATCCTCAATTTTTGTCCTTCCGTTCGTGTTTCTGGGTGCTCCCTTTTTAACTCCAAACGTCCAGCTTTGGGGATACCTGGGCTATAATATTCTGCTAGGCACGGGGCTGGCATATGTAATCTACTTCACCGTACTGTCGCGTATGAAGCCTTCACAATTTTCGTCTTACCTGTTTCTAGTGCCCATTTTTACAATTTTGCTCCAGTCCATCTTTACGCTCTCATTGCCCAGCCTTTACGAACTAGTGGGCTCTCTGCTAGTGGCGTCGGGTATATTGATCGCAAATGCTTTTGTCTGAACCTTCTCGAGTCGTCTTGAGTCGAGGGCCGCTACCGGAGGGCTAGCTAGAAATAACCTTCCCAGTAAAGTGTAATAGAAAGTGTAGCTGCGTCTTTCCCCGATCAAGCCCAGTGTGGATTGGCCAAACTATTTAATTCCCTCGGTAATCTGAGACTTGTTGCGATTTGTTTGATACCGAATTGCGAGAAGGATTGACCTATGATGACGTACTTCTAGAGCCAAGAAAATCCGAGGTGGAATCTAGGGGGGAGGTTGACCTGAGCACCAACTTTACAAAAGGCGTCAGCCTTCGCATACCACTTGTAAGTGCGAATATGGATACTGTGACAGAGCACTCGATGGCGATTGCACTAGCAAGACTGGGCGGTATCGGTATTATACACCGGTTTATGAGCATAGAACGGGAAGCAGAAGAAGTAAGAAAGGTAAAGAGGTCAGAGGCGTTTGTGATTGAGCAGCCCTATACGATTCACTCCGGAGCTACCGTAGCAGAGGCCAAGGAGTTTATGAACGAAAAGGACGTAAGCGGTCTCTTGGTTGTTGACAGCCACAAGAAATTACTCGGGATAGTCTCGCTGAGAGACGTCCGCTTTGCGGATGATGAGCAATCCAAAGTGACTGAAGTAATGACAAGACGTGAGAAGATGGTGGTTGCTCCGCCTTCAGTGAGCCTTGAGAATGCAAGAACTATGATCAGAGATCGTAGAATTGAGAAGCTGCCGCTCGTTGACGACTCGAATACGGTTTGTGGCCTGATTACGGCTCGCGACGTGGACAGACTGTCAAAGCCCTCTGGCGCGGTTAAGGATGCCAAGGGCCGTCTGCTTGTCGGGGCGGCGGTCGGAGTCCGCGGAGATTTCTTGGAACGCGCGAGGGAGCTCGTAAAGGCAGAAGTCGACGCGCTTGTGCTGGACGTTGCCCACGGCCACTCTATGGCAGTGATTAATTCCATTCGGCTGCTAAAACACGAACATCCCGATACCCCTCTCGTCGCCGGGAACGTCGCCACGGCCCTAGGTACAAGGGACCTTATTTCGGCCGGGGCGGACGCGGTGAAAGTGGGTATCGGGCCGGGAGCGGCTTGCACTACGCGGAGCGTGACTGGGGCGGGCGTTCCGCAGCTCACTGCGGTTTTGGAGTGCTCGCTTGAAGCCTCGTCTTACGGGATTCCGGTCATTGCAGATGGGGGCGTGAAAAACCCGGGGGATGTCACCAAGGCTCTGGCTGCCGGGGCGTCCAGTGTCATGATGGGAAGCGTGTTCGCTGGAACTGATGAAAGTCCGGGATACTTTATTACTCGTGATGGCATCAAATACAAGGCCTACCGAGGAATGGCCTCCTTGGGAGCCAATGTATCCCGTCGTCAGTTGGACAGGATGGATATAGATCCCGAAGAAATCTCACAGATTGTACCCGAAGGCGTGGAGGCGCGTGTGCCGTACAGTGGACGACTGGAGGAAGTAGTGAGGCAGTACATAGGCGGGCTTCGCTCAGGAATGAGCTACTGCGGGGCGAAGTCGCTTGCGGAGTTACGGAAGAACGCTGTGTTTATCAGACTGACCCCCGCGGGCGTCTCCGAAAGCTATCAGAAGCTGGGTGCGCGGTCCTAGGGTCAGGTCTAGAGTCCGGTGTCGCGAGCATGAGCAAGAAACGATGGCTGATTCTTGGGACTCGGCCAACCGCGACTGAAATTGCAATTAGTTGCCGAAAATTGGGAGTATTGGCGGAACCAGTCAGTGCGGTAGAGCTGGCCCTGCGGGATGATGTGTCGAGCGAACTCTCTCGAGTCGGCAGTCTTGATGTCTCGGTGTTTACCAGCAGAACCGCGGTTGGAATTATTAATGATTATGCCCCCCGTGAACTCAAGGAACGGATCGTTGGCTCTCGCTGCTATGCAATAGGGCCGTCGACATCTGAGCTCCTTCGGTCTACAACTGGAGTCTCTGTTGTAAAGGTTCCCAGGAGAGGAGATTCTGAAGGACTGGTCGAGCTCCTTCGCAGAGAGAAGTTGGGTCGGGTGGGCCTGTTTTCTTCTGTGAAAAGAAGCAACCACCTGCGAGATTTCCTCGCGCACAATTCTTCGATTCTCTTCGAACCGAAGCTTTACGACTTAAGACCCAAGCAAGCTGCGATATCAGTCGCCCTCGGGCGTTGGTCAATAGCTGA
>JAJYZJ010000057.1 GCA_021800035.1 archaeon | reverse complement strand
TCCCAGAGTTTCATAGCGGCTGGAGACTTGAAGGATCCCAGTGCGTTGTCCGGAAGGTAAAGAGTAGGCGAGTCGTGGCTGTACCACGGAAAAATGGTGGCCCATGACGGGATTGAGTAGGGGGTCGACGCGTACCAGGCTGACGGCTGGTAGGCATTGGGGAAGGGCGTGAGCACCGGGGCAAGAACAGCTAACAGGGTAAAGCCCAAAACCACGGCTAGTCCAATCATCGCTGCCTTGAGTCTGAA
Organism: archaeon; assembly: GCA_021800035.1. Lineage (GTDB taxonomy): Archaea > Thermoproteota > Thermoprotei_A > Marsarchaeales > Marsarchaeaceae > JAKAWJ01. The sequence continues at coordinate 10,923 of JAJYZJ010000057.1, read as the reverse complement.
AATCCGGAGTATCCTAGGGCTTCTCAGCCGTATCGAACCCTCGGGTCTAGAAGCGGATAGACGAGATCCATTACCAGAAATATCATCACTGCCATCAACGAAATCACAAAGAAGTCAGCCTCAAGGAATGGAATGTCATACGAAAGTGCGGCAGTTACTAGCAAAGAGCCGAGTCCAGTGAAATTGAATGCGTACTCGATAAACACGATACCACTGAGCAGGAATGCAACATCTATTCCAACCCGCGTGAAAACAGGAAGAATGGAGTTTCTCCGCACGTGCCGGGACATTATTTTACTTTCTCTGACACCTCTCACTCTTGCCTGCGTAACAAAGTCGGATTCCAGCGAGTCGACGCTGTTGTTACGCATGAGCAAAGCCCTAGCTCCAAAGCTCAGGAACGAGAGCGTGATAATCGGAAGTGTGGCAGCCCACAAAAGGTGTTCATAGTAGGCCAAACCCACTACATGGCTTCCGTTTGCATATATGAGCGCTGATGTAAGAGAAAGAGGGAACCACCGCAGGATTCCTCCAAAAATAACCAGAATAATGATTGCCACCCAAAATGAAGGAATATTATAGGTGAGCTGAAACAAAAGCGAACTCGCATGGTCGGCCACCTTACCTTTCTTCGAGGCCGCATAGACACCCATACTGATTGCCATCATTGTACTAATTATGAGTGCTGGTATAATGATCATAAACGTGAACCAGAAGTGTGACTCTATTATGGTGAGAACCGGCGAACCGGTGTAATCCAGCCCGAAATTGAAGGTATACATTGCGACAATATACTTCACAAATCTCACTGAAAGCGGCTGATCCAGTCCGAAGACCCGTTCGAGGTTAGCGAGTTGCAGAGCGTACTCGTGGCCGTTTATCCCTTCTGTGGACTTTGGGAGGTACAGGGCCGCGGGATTCACGTGGGCTATCGCCGGTAGGACCACGAAAATGAAGAAGTTTATTATGACTACTGCGAATAAAACTGCCATCCTTTCGCCAAGGCGCAAGACAATGTAGTTCAGTCCGCGCAAGCGCAATTACCTAGATAAAAAAAGGAAAGGGAGGGGAAGTGGCATCAGCGGCGTCTTAGGGCGAAGACCAGGCCCGCAATCACCAGGATCACAATCACGACTATTGCTACGATGAGCAGAGTGCTGATACCCTTGCTCGTTGTGGTTGTGCTCGGGCTGGTCGGCACCGTGCTCGGGCTCGTAGATGAGGTTGGAGGTACTGAGCTGCTGGTCGGAGGTGTGCTGCTCGTAGTGGAATGTGAAGGCGATACTGTAAGGCTGTAGAATCGTAGCCAGTGATGTACAATGCCTCCCGCGGTGTAGGTGGCGTTCAGGGTAATTTCGTAGAGTCCGGGCGCAAGGTTGGCCGTGTTCAGGGAGCCAGTGTATACGCTACCTGAGGATTGTGTCATGCTGACAACCGCTGGCTTGCCATTTGTGAATTTGGCGCTGGCACCGCTAAGGTATCCTACCTGCATCTGGACGCTCGAAGCATTTGTGATCGGGATTGTGTTGAACAAGTCCGTTGTGTTGTCCCAGACAATAGTCGTCACATTGGCTTCCTCATTGTACGTTCCGCCCTGCGTGACATTACTCCAGAGTAGCAGCGGGTTGAATTTCCAGTAGGCTAGGTTTGCGTTCAGTTCTGCGAGTGCAGCGGACTTGCTGTAACCATCCCAGACATAGGCGCCGGAGCCAAGTTCGTTGATATAGAGTTTCTGGTAAAGGTTCTGCGGTGGGGTGTGCAGGAATATGTGCTCTGGAAGAATAAAGCTATTCAGCTTGTAGAGCTCCCAGACGGATGACGTGTTCAGGTAAAGTGTTATCTGGTAGGGGTTGGTTGGGCTTACTTGTGAGTAAACTAGCTCCGGTATCGCTCCGTACGACAGTCCAGCATTTGCTGTCTCGGCGGTATAGTTGAGCACCATTCCGTCAATAGAGTAGGGCTTTGTGCTGTTTATTCCGGCTTCGTCGAGATACCATAGGGTGAAGTTGTAGTCAGCCGCAGTAAGCGGGACACCGTCTTGGAATGTCACATTGTGCGCAAAATTCATCGTCACAGTTTCGCCGTTTACCAGATTGCCGTCGGGAGTAGAGATATTCAATCCGGTTTTAACGGTCCAGTTTTGCGCAATCCATGGTAGTAGCTCTGCAGGGTTGGCGATGCTGGTCATAAACGGCGTATCATACATTGGATAGAGAACAGAGTCTTCCGAAGCTGCAGGGGCGCTGTAGATATCCATGGCTGCGGGTATGTCGCTCGAAACGTCCGGGATGTAAAACGTGCCTGATAGTGCCGACCCGTTAGGATGCACGTTATCCGTGCTTATTCCGAATCCAGGTGAGATAGCATATCCCTGAAAGTCACGCACGTTCACCACTGTGTCCGCTACGTTCCACCATAGAATTATGTAGGGCAGCTGTTGCTGCAGGTAAAGCTGGACCTGGTCTGTGATGCTTTCTGACTGTGTCAGACTGGATGTGTCTACGGCTTGTTGAAGCATGTCAAATACGGTCTTGTTGTAGAATCCGCCGGCGTTTTCATAGGTGTAGCCCTGTTGACCAAACAGGTACTCGAGCTGGAGTGGTCCAATCTGGGAAACGAACACCCACCCGAGCCAGAGCATGCCCCAGGTCTGCTGGGCATAAGGAACGCTTGTCGCATCTATGATAGTAGTTATACTTTCGCCCTGAAGATTGATGGTCATGTTTGCTAGCGCGGCTGCACTTTTCAGCAATTGAGCTTGCTCGGTTGAAGGGTCATTTCCCGCCCAGTAGAGGAACGAGGCCTGAAACGCTGTTCCGTTCGGATAGGTCCACGTCCCAGTGTTTGCATTGTAATGCAGACCGGCCAACTCGAAGTCTGCGATTGCTCGCGATGGATTATACGATTCGTGCTGCTGGTAGAAATTCATCGCGGCCTGGCTATAGAATTGAGGATAGCTGCTGTTCAGCAAAAACTCGGGGGAGGCTTGGCACGTCAGTCCGCCGTGGCAAACCGTAGATTGCAGTGAGGAATAGTCTACGAGCGAAGCTATTCCCTGCCTGAAAAATGTATTGTTGTAGGGGTACTTGAAGAAGTTGAACTGAATCTGGCCAAACCCGAAAGTTGGGATACTTGTTACGTTGAACATTGGGTTTGATTCGGCAGCCTGCAGGATACTGATATCCGTAAACGAATTGATATCCGCCTGGCCGGCAGTCATCGCCTCATAGATGGCCTGCGGATTGGTGTATGTCCATTCAAACACCTGCTTACCCACGTACGGGAAATGGTAATCTACTGCAGATGGCGATTTAATCGAGGTAGTGAAATTTGCTAGTTCTGGATATACCGATTGAGCAGTGGGAGTGAAGCCCTGCGCCGAGATGGCGCTCGAAGACACTAGCAGTGCGCCCAGCAAGGCGGCCACTAGGACGGCGCTCAGGCTCAGCTCCTTAAACTCACGTCTCGCTCTGAAATGAGACATAGACGCAAGTCCAATCTCAACCATTTAAATCTTTTCAGCCCCACTAACGGGTGGTCTCACGATGAAACCCATGCAAAGAATTCGTCTCGTGCTGTGGGCTTCAGAGCCTTGGTCCAACCCCTCCAGCCTTTTAAACGATTTTTAGTCCACTTACAGAGCAATACACCTAACTATGACAACCTCTTTGTCGCATTATGCCACGTACACCGGTCCAGAAGCCGCGCAGGCTCAAAAAGGGTGCTACAGTAGCAGTTATTGCCCCGTCTAGCTTTCCGGATTATCCGGAATTTTCGCTCTTCGAAGGACTTGAGTACATCAGGAAACTCGGCTTCAGACTGAAAATCGGAAAAACTCTGACAGAAGCCAAATCTCGATGGTACCTGAGCGGAGAAGACGAGTTCAGGGCGCAGGATATTAACACAGCCTTTGCCGATGAAGGTGTGGATGCGATTATTTGCGCCCGAGGCGGGGCCGGGTCTATGAGGATATTGAAACTACTGGATTACGACCTCATTAAGAAGAATCCCAAACCTTTCGTGGGATACTCTGACACCACGAGTATTCAGAATGCCATGCTCAGCCTTTCCGGGCTGGCGAGCATTCAAGGGCCGATGGGTGCGGTGGGCTTTGGGAAAGACTCCGATGTCAAAAAGACCAAGATCTACTGGAACACACTCGTCTCCATGCTTGCCGGTGAAGAGCTGGAGCTTGGGGCCTGGAAAGGTGGGCCCCCTCCGTTAACCGTCAAAGCCGGAAAGGCGGAAGGGAGACTAGTGGGTGGAAATCTGATTCTGTTCACGCTACTTGGAGGCTCCAAATACTGCCCCACTCAAAATGGAGACGTGCTCTTCCTTGAAGACATTAGCGAAGAGACCTGGAGAGTCGACAACTTTCTTGCTTCTTTGTCCGCTCAGGGCGCTCTGGACCGCGCTTCCGGTATCGTGCTCGGTGAGTTTCCAAGAGAGCGCGAACAAGCAAGGGGGCCGAGGCTGGAAGAGATCTTCAGAACGTATCTAGAGAACCTGGATGCCCCCTCATTCATCAACTATCCTTGCTGTCACGGGTACGGCCACGAACCTGTTCCACTCGGCATCCGTGTTTCTCTAGATGCCGATAAAAGGTTGCTGCAGATGCGGGAGGCCGCAGTGGAGTGAATCGGATACGGTTAGTCGTAGCCGAATCCTATCTATTCTATATCAAACAAATACGAAATTCGACGCAGCAAATATCCGTCACGCCTTCAAGGAGTATGGCTCATTCTGGATTCGCAGTGCCGTAGTTGCCTAGGGGTCTCACACGCACAATTTGTGAATCCGGATGAGGACTCTACGTGCCTCCGTGAGCGAGGACTAAGGACAGCAGACCAGAAATTACGATAGTCCTTGGAGCTCAAGAACCTATTCGTTTGCCAGTTCTCGCGTCCATCCACTCTGTGCGTACACGGCCATTGAGGACGAGTTCTAGTCTGTATAACGGGTAATAAAACACTTTGCAACTTTCAATGGTGGCGTCTTCGAACAAACCTTTAACAACTTCCTCCAACTTGGCTTCGTTTATTTTGGGCTCTTCCACCTTGGCTTCGGACAAATCGACATTCTCCAAATAGAGCGCCCGCTCCGAGAGTCTAACGTCTGGCAGAGCAACGAGCCGCCTGTAGAGCTTGGCCCTGCCCACTTCTCTGGAGCCGACCAGTCGCTTCTCTTCGAGCACCCGGAGCCCGGAGCGCACTGATTCTTTTGTGAAATTAGACCTGCTGGCTATATCCGCTGTGCCCGTATAATCATCCGACCCGAGCGCCACAAGGATGCCAACCTGAGTAGCGGAAAGACCGATGAGCCGTTTCATGCCATCATGCGAGCTAAACCTTTCTTCAAAGGAGACCGCATTGCCGTTGACGGCGTCGAAATATGAGTATTTGGTTTCATACTTTCGCCGTATTAACGCTGAGCGAACTCGCATGGAAATTCCTAGTTCGACCACGGCCCGCATGACCAAATGAACCGATGCCACAGTTTCTTCTTTCCCGAACATGAAGAAGCTTCTTTCCCGCCTGACCATACTTACTGCTTCTGGAGCGGCGATCAAGGGTGGTAGTCCATACACTTTCTGTGTGACTGCTCCAGCTTGGACTTCCGACGCATGAACGCCCGTGAGTTCCTGCTTCTTAGGCGACAGTATAGCGCCAAGCTTCTCTCCGCCATTATTGCTACTCTCCCTGTGGAGTTCAACCTTATCCGAGCCGTCGTCCTCGAGCTCGGCAAGCATTGTTGACCTTCCGGTTGAAGTTGCTTCTGCGCTCACGGCCGGTTCTCTCACAGGCTGGACAGATCTGGTTCGTCCCGATTCGGCTCCTGCCACTCCTTTGCTCTGGGATAGCGCCTCTTCTTCCTGAAATTCGGTAGAAGCTGGCCCTGAAGCGACTGAGCGTTTCACGTCCTCCAACGCTGCGCGCTGTTGGGGCTCTCCGGCTAATTTTGGTGTCGTCCCCCCGTGCCGAGTTTCCCTCTCACGTATTCGGACCCGCACTGGTGTTGGCGAGAGTCCCCCCATAGCGAGAAAACTCCCTGCCGGAAGTGTTGGTAGCTGTTCAAGAAGCTCCTTGTAAGTAAAGAACTGTTCGACCGCCCGCATGTCGTTCTTTAAAACCAGCCGGCCGATTAGCTGATTACCGCACTGGCTGAGCACGTTTTTATCCACAAGTGATGGGCGCTGTGTACACACAACCATCCCTAGGCCCCGTTTTCTTCCTCGTCTTGCAACTTCGTTCATTATCGGCAGACGCTCTCCGCCACTCTGGGGGATGAACTTGTCAGCCTCTTCGACTATTAGTAAGTATGGCGTTCGTTTGTTAGATAGCACGTCGTACAACACTGATACAAAAGCGTCCACCTTTCCGTGAGAACTGTCTGTTTCCGAAATGTCCAAGATCAAGGGCGGTGAATCCGGGGCGGCCCTGGCCAGTTTTGTGATATCCACCTCGTGCCATTTCATGTCACAATACGGGTCCTCCCCTATCCATAGGGCTTCAAATCGATCTTTGAGACCGGAGTATTCGCCTTCGGTATCCAGAAGGGCGAAAGGAACAGCTCCTTTGCACAGCTCTTCACAGAGTACGCCTACGGCGTAGCTCTTGCCGCTACCGCTGGAACCGATGATGCAGGTCCTGCCAGTAGCTATGCTGTCTGCGTTCACCTGGAATGGGCGCAAATCCTTGGGTGGAATCAGTCCTACAGCCTCAGATTGTACTGCTCCGAGTTCAAGCAGAACCATGGCGCTTAGCTCGTCTGACATAAACATCCGACTGATATAACATTTTGTCTTGAGAGGCGATTGCTGCATACTGTCAGAAAATGCACGATATCAGATGCCCGCTGTATCAAGTGAGGCGATTAATGCAGGAGGGGCCCGGCTCAGATTCTTGGGGTGAGACTATGGGGGAACTGGATGCCGCTCTTGGGCCAAAGCCGTGATGGATGTTCATAAGTAGGCGCCACCATTTAGTCATAGCGGAGGAAACTTGGAGTTGGGTTCTTATTGGCTGTTCAAAGAGGAGCCATCTCACTACTCCTGGGACGACTTGGTAACGGATGGAGAAACCGAATGGAACGGCGTTCGTAACAATCTGGCGCTGAAGCACTTGAGCCACATAAAGTCGGGCGATCACATATTTTTCTATCATACCGGGAATGAAAAGTGTGTAGTCGGTATTATGGTCGCGGTGGGCGATGCAGCGGGTGTCGAGGCTAACGACGGGGAGGCAGGCTTAGCGGTGAAAGTAAGACCTGTCAGAAAACTTCCAAAGGCCGTTAGCTTGGCGCAGATAAAGGCGGACAAGCGCTTCTCAGCATTCGAACTTGTCCGCATTCCACGTCTTTCGGTTATGCCTGTCCGAAAGGAATTATGGGATGCAATCTTGGATTTGGCCGGGATGGAATCGAAGTACAATTTCTAGACCACTACCTCCCCCCCTCTTTTCGGCTGTAGGAGAACTCGCAAGGGGAGGAGCAGGAAACCTCTCCCCACCACACTAGCTTACTTTTAATTCAATCAGCAAACCCCTCCCGGATGAACGGTTCCTGACACTTGACAAATATCCAAGTGCTGTATGGATACGAGAGCTTCTGTCACATCGGTATCTGTGATATGCTAAACAACAGGGGCGCATGTTTCGCGTTCCCGCTTGTAATTGAACCGCGGCCAGGTTCCAAACTGACTGGATCACTGGGACCCGGTTGACAAAGCTTTAACTATAAGTTTACAGTTGCGCAATGCGCCTTGCCTGAGAAGGAAGAACAATCTATCAAGGACGCATCTAAAGGCACGAGTTCAGCTACTCAAGCGTCGACAGCTGGAACTACTACGCTAAAAAGGGGCGCAGTAGGGACAATACACGGAGTCTTCCAGTCTTTCTCGTTTGTCGGACCTGCCGCGGATGTGGCCATACTGTTAGTAGGCACAGTAGGCTTTGCGCTGCTATCAACGCCGCTGGCTGTGATTTTTGCCTGGCTCATCTACGGGCTCTGGATGATCACCCCTTATGAGTTCTCCAAATACAAGACAAATGCAGGTAGTTACTATGCCTATTCAGCTAGCTCTACCGCGGATGGTTCGCTCGGCCCCATCACACTCTTCAGCTGGATGGGCGAGAATCTGACTGGCCAGTCCTTTGGAATACTGGGACTGGCTGGATTCCTCTTCGCCATATCTTCATTCATATCGAATATACCCTACATCTGGGTAGTCTTCGCTGTAATCATCACGGTCTACATGCTCGTGCTGCCTTATCTGGGAATCAGGATATCCCTGAGTTACGTCGCGATCACAGGCATAATGGAAGTACTGGTGCTTGTAATTGGGGCAATAATAATCATAATCCGCGTTGGGCCAGGTAATAGCCTCACACCCTTCACAATTCCCGCTGGAGCTTTGGGCGGCGTATTTTTCGGAGTTGTTTTTTCGATTCTTGATTTCACGGGTCTCGGCACGGTCACAACCGTTTCAGAAGAAATACAGGAACCGCGTAAGAAAATCAGAAAGGCTCTTCTAATCGCATGGCTCATTTCAGGAGTTGCGCTCATTCCCACATCGTACGCTCTTATGGTGGGTTGGATCAACCCCATTGGAGGACATGCCGCTAACCTGATAACGAATTATGCCAATTCTCCTGACCCCGGACTTATCGTATTTCGAAACTATCTCGGCCCGATTGGGTTTATTCTGCTGGCTATCTTTACAATCAACAGCTACTTTTCTTATGGAGTTGCAAAAACCAACGCGGTGAGCCGCATTTGGTATTCCGCGGCTCGGGATGGCGTAGTGTTTCCAGGCAGCGTTTCCAGGCTCCATCCAAAACACCGCACTCCGGCTAACGCCATGATTCTGTGGTTGGGTAGTTCTTTCGTTCTTGATATAATCCTCGGGCTCATCTTCGGACCATTGACCGCGGGCCTGGTGCTGCTTTCAATGGCCGGAATCTCGATAATATTTGTTCACGTTTTTGCAAACACGGGCCTGTCCTTCTTCAGCTATTCAGAGCTCCGTAAGAGAGGCGAGTCCAACGTGCTCTATCACTTTATCGCACCCATAGCCTCATCTATACTCGGGCTTATCGTGGTGGGCTATTCCCTGCAGTCTGCGTATTCCTCATACATCTCCACTCCGACGACAACCAATCTCGCGTATTTGGTGGCCCCAATTCTTGGCGTTGTCTGGTGCCTGGGACTGGGTGGAGCTCTTTCGCTCTACTATCGCTCCAAGAAAAGTGACATTATCGCAAAAGCCGGCAGGTATGATGCAGAAGCCGTTGCAGAAGCTTAATTCCCTCATTTGGAGTTAGATGAAAAATGGGTGCGGTCGAGCAGCTGAGCTTGCCCGGAGCTCCGAGTATCAGAGTGCCTCCTCCGGGCCCAAAGTCTGCGGAGTTACTCAAGGCGCAGGAACGACTGGAAACTCAGAGCAGAACCTACACGAAACAATTCAGTATGGCCATAAAGAGAGCAAAGGGCTCGGTTATCGAAGACATGGACGGCAATCTGTACATCGACTGGTTCAGTGGTATCTGCGTGCTAAATCTTGGCCACGCAAACCCCCTAGTAAAAAGAGCGATGGTGGATCAGATTGACAAGCTGGTACACATGAACGAAGTTCCGAGCGAAGCAAGAGTTCGATTCATGGAAACACTCGAATCCACTCTGCCCGGGAGCCTAAGGAACAGCGCAAAATTCATGTTCACTGTTACCGGCGGTGATGCCTGCGAAGCTGCAGTGGCTCTCGCGAGACACGTGTCAAAGAAGAGAACCATAGTAGTCTTCGGAGGAGCGTACCACGGAGTGGCTGGGGACATTGTGGGGGCAACAGCGAATTACCATTATCGGGAGTACGCTGCTCTTAGTTCCGCGGGGTTCCATCATTTGCCTTACCCATACACCTACCGTTTTCCCACGAAAACCAGCAAGGAAGAAATGGCTAGGGCAGTGGTGGACCAGCTCGAGTACTCGATAAGAGACCCTTACTCCGGCGTGGGCGGGGTTGGGGGTGTACTTGTAGAGCCCATCCAAGGAGAAGGTGGATACATCGTCCCGCCGGATGATTTTCTGCCCATGCTGCGTGAAGTGACCGAAAAATACAGTATCCCGCTCATTGTAGATGAAATACAGTCCGGAATGGGAAGGACCGGGCGGATCTGGGCAAGCGAACTCGTTGGAATATCGCCCGATATCATGTGCATGTCAAAAAGCATCGGAGGAGGGATTCCCACATCCGTCGTAGCATACCGAAAAGATTACGACAAGGACCTCCCCGCGGGCTTTCACCTTGGTACATTTCGCGGCAATCCTGTAGCGCTTGCTGCGGGGGAAGCGATATTACGGCATTTCAAGGAGTCCAGCCTCCTAGAGAGAGTTAGAGTTGAGGGGGAGCGAATCAAGTCCCGATTTCAGGAAATTTCTACAAGGTTCGACCAGATTGGCGAAGTGAGAGGGAGGGGATTCATGATTGGCACCGAGCTAGTAAACAGCCGCGAGACACGGGCGCCTGGAACCGAATTAGCGAGAAAAGTCAAAGAGGGCATGTTTTCGAGAGGTGTGCTCATGCACACCTGTGGACACTTTTCGAACGTGTTGCGCTTCATGGCACCCCTTACGATTGAAGATTCGCTTGTTGACAAGGGCCTAGAGATATATGAAACTTCCATGGAAAAAGCAGTAAGAGGTTAGTCGTACAGACGAGCTCAATACCGCACCACGGCCCTAAGCTGATGCGGTTTTCTGCGAATGTTGTCGCGGGTTTCGGCTCCGTAAGCAAACTCGGAGATACCCTTCGGGAGCTCGGATTCACGAAGAATATACTCGTAATTTGCGGTCAGAAATCCTACGAGGTCGCGGGAAGGATAGTCGAGAAATCTCTGAGAAAGGAAGACTACAATCTCAGAGTATTAAGTG
>JAJYZJ010000056.1 GCA_021800035.1 archaeon | reverse complement strand
CCGGTTCAGGGTTACAGTGATGAGGAGGCCTTCCACTGGGTAAGAGAGTGCTTCGAGCTGCTTCTTCCGGCCGCAACGGAAAACGGCATCATACTGGGCATGGAAAACCACTGGGGTCTCAGCCGAAATGCCGAGAACATGATCAGGTTGTTCAAGAGTCTGCAATCTCCCTATTTCAGGGCGATACTTGACACAGGGAATTTTATTGAGAGAACCTACGAGCAAATGGAAGCCGTAGCCCCGTATACTGCAATGGTGCAGGCGAAGACCTACTACGGCGGCGGCGTCTGGTATTCTTTGGATATTGACTACCCACGCGTCTTCGGGATAATCAGAAAGGCGGGGTTTAACGGCTGGGTGTCGCTCGAGTTTGAGGGAAAGGAAGAGCATGCGACCGCGGCAGCGAAAAGTCGAGAATTGCTCTGGCCGCTAGTTCATCCGGCGTGAGCATCACATGGAAAGGCTTGCGGTAGGGTTGATTGGCTGCGGCACCCTCTCATCCTATGCGCATGGACCCGCACTCCGTAAACTCGAGAGGATGTACGAGTTCAGGGCAATCGCAGACATAGACCCGACCACGCTGAACGCTTTCTCCAAGCGCTTCGGAGTTGATAGAAAGTTCACTGATTACAAAGAAATGATTTCCTCGGAAGACTTGGACATAGCCATCGTGGCCACTCCAACTCCTACACACGAAGAAATCGGACTTTACGTTTTGAACCATGGAGTAAACCTCTTTATGGAAAAGCCATTCGCTCTAACTCTTGAGGGAGCCCGCAACATGATTGAGGCTTCTGAAAGGCAGGGTAGAGCTCTTCAGGTGGGCCACTGCGTCCGTTTTTGGCAAGGTTATGTTCAGATCAAAGAGCAGATGTCAAACGGGGACTACGGTGAACCTCTGCTAGCGAAGGCCCACAGGTGGGGGACAATGCCCGCTCCTCTGTGGTACCGGGACCCCGCGCAGAGTAATGGCGTGGGACTTGACGTCGCAATCCATGACCTTGATTACCTGAGGTGGCTGATCGGCGAGCCCAAGAGCGTCTATGCCCAGGGCAGATTCGAGGGCAAACTCCCGATGTCAGTGCAGGCTGTGCTGGAGTTTGAGGGGGACGCTATAGCTTACATAGACGCGAGCTGGGATTTCCCACCGAGCTGGCGCTTTGCGACATTCTTCGAGATTATCGGTACCAAAGGAATGGCCCAGATGGATAGCAGAGAGAGCACCACCCTAGAAGTCTACACTGGCCACACTTCTTCAGCTAGCTCTCCCCGGGAAGACGACGCCTACACCCGTCAACTTGCGGCGTTCTGGGAGCCTGCCCGCGGGGGGAAGCCGGTGCTACCCGCGACGGATTCAATCAAGTCGCTTGAGCTAGCGCTGGCACTGAACAAGAGTCTAAACGGCGCAGGGCGGGTTGAGCTGAAGAGGGAAGTTGTAAAGTGATGAGAATAGCACTGGTATCATTCGCGCACGTTCATGCACAGAGTTACGCGCGCGTTTTGACCGAGCTTGAAAAAGATGGAATCGCTGAAATGTGTGCAGTTTATGACGATGACAGTAGGAGGCTGGCTTTTGCGAGAGAACGTTTTGAATCGAAGAAGCTATACAGCGACATTGAAGAGCTCGCGCGCGACCCCGACATCGACGCGGCCATAGTCACTTCCGAAAATACGAAGCGCGCAGGGCTGGCTATTTCCCTCCTTAATGGGGGAAAGCACGTCCTTGCGGAGAAGCCAATAAGCTCGAAGGTCGCGGACGCAGTGCGAATGGTGCAGCTCGCGAGCGAGAATGGGCTCACCCTCGGGACTGCTTTCCCCATGCGCCATCACGACGCTCCTCAGTCAATGAAGCGCGTGCTTTCTGACCTTGGAGGAATCCGCTCCATATCAAGCGCAAATCCCGGACGCTTTCCTGGCCTGTGGTTCGCTGACCCGGCCGCTTCGGGTGGCGGAGCGATCATGGACCACACAGTGCACGTTGCGGACCTTGCAAGGTGGTTCTCTGGAAAGGAATTTAGCGAGGTGTATGCACTCCGGGGAAGGAGTGTAGCAGGGGAGGGCTCGGGCGAAGGTTCCGGGCTCGTGCTCTGCAAACTCGAAGACGATACTCCTGTATCCGTGGACTGCAGCTGGTCCAGGCTCGCGGGATGGCCCACTTGGGGGAACGTCTTTGTGAGCGCCTGCGCAGAAAAGGGGGCTGCAGTTCTCAGCGCATTCAATGAAAATCTCTGGACTGTAGTCCAGGGTAGCTACAAGTGGTCCTACTATGGACCCGACGCTGACAAGAAAATGATTCTCGACTTCGTCAGAGCGGTAGAAAACCACTCCCAGGCGCTGGCTACAGGGGTCGATGGGCTCAGGGCTCTTGAAGTCGTGGCCGCGGCGTATGAGTCCATAAACAGGCGGCGCCCGGTCAAGGTTTCGGAGATTCAGGGCTCCGGCTAAAGTGAGCAAACGAATGGGCTCATGTGCCGCGCAGACGCGGGGAAAAGAACGAGTTCATCTAGGAGGGCCACGGGAGATGAGCAATCGGAGTCTGTCGCGAGCACAGTCAGGCAAAAATCATCAGCTTCGTTCCGAGAGTACTCTACGCACTTCTTCGTAGGTGGTGCTGGGGGCCTCGCCCAAAAAGGGGATAGAGATTATATTCTTATCTCGTTGCCTAGGCGTTGTGCACATATTATGAACGAATCCATATTTCCGAAATTCGACCTGAATTCCGCGAAGTCCGCGCTTGTTGTGCAGGCGCACCCAGACGATGCCGAGATTGGCGCTGGTGGGACGATTGCCAAACTTGCAGCCCGGGGAGTGGAGATTAACTATCTCACTGTAACTGATGGACGTGCAGGCACCCACACCCGGACCGTATATCCTGAGCAGCTCGTTCCGATACGAAGAGCGGAAGAGCAGGCCGCCATGAAGGTTCTGGGTGCAAAAAACGCCTACTGGCTCGACTTCAGAGACGGAGAGCTCGAGCCTTCGATTTCTGTGAGGGGAGGCATCATGCGCGTAATCCGAACGCTCAAACCCGAAGTGGTAATTACTCTGGACCCATGGCTGCCTTACGAAGCCCACCCTGACCACAGGCACGCAGGTATGATGGCTTCTGAGGCTGCTCTGCTGTCACAGTGGCCCTATATACACTCCGAGCATTACAGTGACGGCCTGCAGAGCACCAAAGTGCAGGCGATTGCGTTTATGATAACCTCCAAACCAAATACCTTTATCGACGTCACAGATACTTTCGATAAAAAGCTATCTGCAGTAAAGTGTCACTGGAGCCAGTTCGGCGAAGACTGGTCCAATTTCTCTCAACTGCTGAGAGCTCAGGCTGAAAGAGATGCAAAGCGCGCCGGGATGTCGGGCGGGCTCGCGGAAGCGCTTAAGGTTCTTTCTACCGCTCAGCTGCACGTAAACCAAAACGCCGAGTATGAGTAACCAATCCCACTTGGTTTAGCGACTGGTTGTCGGCACCGGCAGATTTTCGGTGCTTTGGGAGAGCCTCAGGTGGTTTCGGAGCCGGCTAGGAAGCACGCAACCTCTCTTCCGTCGGCCAGCCCCCGCAATGCAGGGCGCTCACGAGCGCAGAGTTCGATTGCAATCGGGCACCTGCCGTAGAACACGCAGTGATCAATGCCAGGCGGTTCCGACCTGAGAGACCTGTCCTTGGCCGCAGGCGCGCCGCGTCCTGGTACATGGACCCCGCTTCCGAGCGTAAGACCCGGAAGGCTGGAGATGAGCGTGACGGTATAGGGGTGCAGGGGCTTCTGAACTACAGTGTCAATCGGGCCCTTTTCTACGACTCGCCCTCTATACAGCACGTATATTGTATCAGAAATCACGCGAGCAGTAGTGATATCGTGTGTTATGTAGATGATGGAAAGACCTTCCCCGTCTCTCAGTCTTTTCATGAGTTCCAGAATACCAGCTCGTATAGAGACATCCAGCATGGATACCGGCTCATCCGCAATAAGTACTTTCGGTCTTACCGCGAGCGCTCTTGCAAAGGAGACCCTCTGCCTCTGTCCACCGCTCAGCTCATGCGGGAACTTCTCTTTCATCTGCTCGACTGGAGTGAGCCCTACCAATTCCAGCAGTTTCTTGGTTTCGTCTTCGAGTCCTTTGGCGTCTGCTTTCGGACGGTAGAGCTTCAACACCTCGTATATCGAGGATTTGATTTTCTTGTGTGGTGGAAGGGAAGAAAACGGATCCTGGAATACGTACTGAACCTGTTGCGCCGCAAACCTTCGCTTTGTGGACTTTTCTTGAAGAGAAGGTGCATTTCCGGTGTCAGTTTCAAAGTAGCTAACCCCGCCATCGGTCGAAGAATACATTCCTGCGATCACCCTGCCAAGAGTTGTTTTTCCCGAACCGCTTTCTCCAACTAGCGCAAGAATTTCGCCTTTGTGCAGCTCTAGGTCAACTGATTCAACGGCCCTGATTACCGTTCGCTTAAGGAGTCCTGTCTTTGCCTCGAAATGCTTTGTAACTTTTTCAGCCTTCAGGACCAAGGGCTCATCCATGTCTTTTCGTGTCCCCTTTATCTATAGAGCAAGCAGGCTACTTCGCGCTCGTCTCCAACACTCACCGAACTTGGTACTTGGCTCACACATGCCGTCATTCGGTATTTGCATCGCGGATGAAATGCACAGCCAGTAGGAAGAGTTACGAGGTCAGGGGGCTCTCCCGGTATTCCGGCGACTCTCTTTTCGCCAGTAAGCCGTGGAATGCTTGCCACGAGTCCCGAGGTGTACGGATGTTTCGGAGAGTTAAGTATGTCCTCCGACCTTCCTCTTTCAACAACCCTGCCGGCGTACATCACGAGCAAATAGTTGCATATTTCTGCCAGTATCGAGATATCGTGAGAAATCAGTATCAGAGTGAGGCCCATTTGCTTCTTTAATTCCGCCAGCATCGTCATTATGTCTTTCTGCGTTACGACATCGAGCGCTGTCGTAGGCTCGTCGGCCACTATCAGTTTCGGGCCGAGGCTGATGGCCATAGCTATAATCACGCGCTGCTTCATACCTCCGCTTAGCTCATGAGGATAGGCGTCGAGCACGTTATGGGCGTCCAGCCCCACCTTGGACAGGGAATCCTCCATAACCCTGCGGATGCGGTCTCTCTCCGCTTGGTCAAGATGGGTCTGCAGTATTCCGGAAAACTGATCTTTGATTCGCATGACTGGATTCAGGGAGTTCATTGAGCCTTGTGGGATGTAGCTCAATTCCTTCCATCTAAGTTTCCGCAACTCGTCATCATTCAAGCTCAGAATGTTTCTTTCCCCAAACGAGACTCTTCCCTTGGAAATAGCCGGCGGCCTGAGCAGGGCTAGTAAAGCATTCGCAAGCGAAGTCTTCCCGCTGCCTGACTCCCCTACTATGCCAGTTACGTCTCCTGGAGATACCTTGAAAGATACCTCGTTCACCGCCCTAAGCAGGCCGTTCTTCGTGACGTAACCTACCGAGAGGTCACTGACTACGAGCAGGCTATCAACCGGAGACACTTCGAGAGTGGGTATCACGACTTCGATAAAGGCCTTTGGCCCCTATTTTCGCGAAAAAAAAAATGCTAATTCTTGGACTTGCTATCCCCGCAGCAATCCGGGTAAACGTGCTGACCATTCGCCCAGTCACTGTGAAAACAACGATTCGGCGCGGACAACATTCGAGCAAGTGTTTAGCTATATACTCGGTAGATATACCCCGAAATCAATATCTGGCTTGAGATACTCGCTCCGCCCCTTGACATACATCTAAATCAACAATCTGTTGAAAAAGGTTTATGAGCAACAGGCAAGGCGAATGACATAGTGAGTACACGAATGAAACAAAAACGCGCATCGCGAAACGGGATTCTTCTTGTTTCGCTAATGCTAGCTATGGCAGCCCTGCTTGGGCTGAACTCGGTTTCAACCGCACTAGCGCAGAGTAATTCAGGCGTGACCACAGGTGGGACCGTGTACGTTAGCGGAGGAGGTATAGGCCCGTGGACAGACAACTTCAATCCTTTTTCGCCGACTGCAGTTGACCCAGCTACTATCGGACTGCTTTACCAGACCCTGATTTACTGGAACCCATCAAACGGCACACTTAACCCGTGGCTCGCCACCGGATGGACTTTTAACAATGCCACAACGCTCACAATGAGTATCAGGCAGGGCGTGAGATGGAACGATGGCGTTGCCTTCACGGCTCAGGATGTAGCTTTTACCTTTAACCTCCTGAAGCAGTACCCGGCGCTGGACACTTACGGCGTCTGGAGCGTGCTTAGCAGCGTTACTGCACCCAATAACAACACAGTCGTATTCTCATTCTCAAAGCCAGCTGCGCCATATCTCTTCTATATCGGATATTACGTGCCAATAGTACCTAAACACATCTGGAGCAGCGTAAGCAATCCAGTTACATACACCAACTCCCAACCAGTCGCCACAGGTCCGTTCAAACTGTACTACTTCTCTCCATCGGAGTATATTCTTTCAAAGAACACCGATTACTGGCTGCCGGGTAAGCCATACGTGAACTATGTAGTTGTAGTCGACGCGCCTTCGAACACCCAGGCGCTTGCCAACCTTGAGTCCGGCAAGTTTTCCTATGTGCCGATGTTCGCGTCCAATCTTAATAACACCTGGGTGAAAAGTGACCCAACCTATCATTACTACTGGTTCCCACCAATCGCAGGTTACCAATACTTTATGCCAAACGACCAAATGTATCCGCTGAATAACCCGGAGGTCAGACAGGCCATCGCGTATGCGATCAACAACACTCCAATCGACACAATCGCCGAGTCGGGTTACATGCCCCCCGTGGATTCTATTGGAATCAACCAGTACGAATGGCCGACATGGGTGAACTCCACCGTCGCGGCGCAGTACAACTACTCGACCAACGTTGCAAAGGCCGAGAGCATGTTTTCAAGCATGGGCTTTACGAAGAATTCCAATGGAATTCTGCAGACCCCCAATGGCACGGTAATGTCGTTCAACTATGTCATTCCGTCTGGCTACACCGACTGGGTCTCGGCCGCGCAGCAGCTCAAGACACAGCTCGCAGCTGTAGGAATACAGATTAACATAGTGGGCGTTTCAACCTCCCAGTGGACCACCGACGTTCAGGATGGTGCATATGGCTTCTCAATGGAAGAAGCGATTAACGGGCCAACGCCATTCTATGAGTATAACTCCATCATGAACAGCGCTCTGACCGCTCCTATCGGCTCAACTGCGACTGGTGACTGGGAAAGATTCTATAACAGCACCGCAGACCAACTGCTGCAGAGCTGGTTCTCCACGACTAGCAATACCCAGGCTCAGATTTACGCAAGCAAACTGGAGGCGATCTTTGGTCAACAAATGCCAGTCATACCTGACGTGGCAAGAGTTCCGTTCGGAATATTCAATTCCACGGTATTCACAGGCTGGCCATCGCCCAGCAATCCCTATGCAAGCTCAGAGCCCTGGCAGGCTGAAGGCATGGACGTGATATTCCAGAGCATTCACCTCAGGCCACAGTACGCGGCGCTTGCGACCGTGGCGCCAGTCATCCCGAGCGGAAGTGCAACAAGCTCCGTTCCGCCCTCTTCGAGCAGCCCCAGCCCGTCAAACACAACTACATACGTGATAGTTGCGGTTGTCGTGGTGATCGTGATTATCATAATAGCTGCGGTGCTGCTAATGAGAAGGAGGACGTAGGCGTAGCAAACTCTTCCACCCTTCCTTTCCCTTTTTTTCTATATATGTCTGGACGAACGAGCTACCTAGCCAAAAAGACGGCATATCTCGCGGTTGAGGTCTGGGTTGCGCTCACTATCAATTTTGCAATTCCTAGATTGATGCCAGGAGACCCCGCGAGGGTGCTGCTTTCCAGGTACCTTCAGCAGGGAGTCGTGTTCCCGCCCCAGACCCTTACCGCTTTCGAATCCCTTTTTGGAATATCCCATGCGCCAATTTATGTCCAGTACGGACAATACTTGGTTAACACGCTCACCGGAAACCTCGGCACATCTTTTACGTACTACCCCGCTTCGGTCTGGAGTGTAATTAGATACGCAGTGCCCTGGGATATAGCGCTTCTTGGGGTTGCCACACTTCTATCGTTTGCTCTTGGCACCTTTCTTGGTCTCTTGGTGGGCTGGTCGAGAAGCGGGAAACTGGACTCCAGTCTAACATCGGTCTTTAGTTTTCTCGGAGCGTTCCCGTATTTCTGGGTCGCGCTTGGCTTGCTCTACACCTTTAGCTTGGTCTACAAAGTCTTCCCAGTCGGACACGCCTACGCTCTAAACATATTGCCCAATTTCTCATTGCAGTTTTTCGGGTCCTACCTATACCACGCTTTTCTGCCCGTTATGACACTCCTTCTAGTCTCGCTAGGTGGATGGCTCCTTTTGACTCGAAACACAGCGGTCACGAATTTGTCGGAAGACTACATGCTCTTCGGGCAGGCCGCTGGTTTGAAGAAACGTAGAATGCTCATATATTATCTCGGGAAGAATTCGATACTGCCCAGCCTCACCAGCTTCTCGATTTCCTTGGGGCTAATCGTTGGCGGAGCAATTCTTACGGAAATTGTGTTTTCGTATCCCGGAATTGGGTATGTGCTTTACCAGGCTGTTCTTAACGACGACTATCCTCTCATTCAAGGAATATTCTTTGTAATTACTGTAGTAGTACTGGTTACGAACTATATCGTGGACCTGATCTACGGCTTTATTGACCCGAGAGTGACAACAACTGCTTAGCAGGGGCAGGTTGAACGAGAGCGGGATATGGCTTACTCTCTCATCCACAAAGGGAAGAGTCGGGTTCGGAATACTGCTTGCGCTCGTGGCTATTGCGCTTGTGTCCCCCTATGTTGTTCCTAGTCCGGAAAGGGCCTACGGCCAGTACCTCCCTCCTTCCGCCAAGCACTTGCTCGGAACCGATTACTTCGGATACAACGTTCTTTCCTGGGTGCTCATCGGCTCTAGGGTGTCACTGCTCGTGGGCTTTCTCGCAGGTGCTGCCATCACAGCCATCGCTCTCGCAATGGCGGTCATAGCAGGTTATTTTGAGAAGACAATCTTGGGCGAACTCTTTAGCGCGATAATCAATGTGTTCCTGGTTATACCTGCGCTTCCGCTTTTGATAGTGATTGCATCATATATTGTCACCCAGAGCGTATACCCGGTAATCTTCGCGATAGTGATTATAAGCTGGCCATACCCCGCGCGTATTCTCAGGTCGCAGATATTAACCCTTAAGAATCGAGAATTTGTGCTCGCTGATAAGGGCCTAGGACTGAGCGACTTTCAGATAATCAGGAGTGATATACTTCCAAGCTTGTACTCAATAATCTTCTCCGTGTTCCTTTTCGGGACAATAGGCGCGATTCTGACTCAGGCAAGTTTGCAGTTCTTGGGCCTGGGCGGAGTGTCCATCGTAAGCTGGGGAAGCATGCTTTACTGGGCACAGAACGAAGAAGCGCTGTTCTCTGGCGCCTGGTGGTGGTTCCTACCGCCCGGCATTATGATCGGACTAGTGGGAGTGGCTCTTGTGCTCATCAATCTTTCGCTTGACGAAGTCGTAAACCCGAGGTTGCAGGCGCTGAAACTATCCAAAAAAGCAAAAGAAATCCAGAAAACCTTTGCTGCGAGCTGAGATGAGCTCATCAGTTAGTCCGCTCGAGCAGTTGAGCCCTCCCCAAGCTCTGTCGAAACCATAGGGTCTGCCTTGGTCCATCTTGTGCAGTAGTCTGGCCGGAACTTGAAAGTCGGACGGTCCAAAGACACCCCGACCGCATCGAGCTGGTTCAGGAGAGCTCCTCTGCCAAGAATCTAGCTGCTTTCCCTATCGCGTCGAGGAAGTTTGAGTTCTTGGTAAAGCCGTGACCCTCGTCCTGATAGACAACATATTCAACCCTTCTGCCAAGCTCCCGAAGTTTCTCAACCATCTGGTCGGACTCTCCCTTTACGACCCTGGGGTCATTGGCGCCCTGGATGATCAGCATGTTCGCGCGCACGTTCTGAACATATCCAATTGGAGAGCGCGATGCCAGAAACTCAGCTTCTGTGTCAGGATCACCCACCCACTTCGCCATAAGCCTCTTCCAGTGAGGCGGAACCGCTTTTGCAAAAGTTATTAGGTTGCTTGGGCCAACTATATCTACTCCCGCCTTCCAGTAGTCAGGCAGTCTCGTAACGCAGCTCAGAGTAGCGAATCCTCCGAAACTCCCTCCGAAAACACCCAGCCGTCCGGAGTCTATGTTCGGCCTCGAGCCGAGCCATCTCGCAGCTGCCTCGAAATCCCTGAGCTCTGCCCCGCCCCAGTCATGAAATATCTTCCTTTCGAAACTCTTTCCGTAGCCGCTGCTTCCTCGGAAGTTGATCGCGAGAATGGCAATCCCGCGGGAGAGAAGAAACTGATACAACCCGCCGTAGGCGTAACTTGGCCGCTCCTGGCTTTGCGGCCCGCCATGAATCGAGAGCAGTCCGCCAAATCGTCGACCATCACTTCTGGGCTCATAGTAGAAGGCGGGTATTTCTAAGCCGTCAAAGCTCCGGATCTGCACGTTCACTGGTTCCAGAAGGTATTCCTTCGGGACATGCCCAAGCATGGACTCGGTGAGTTTGATAGGCTTCCGCGTTCGAAAATTCACAACATAAATGTCATCTGCCGACCGGGCAGTGGAAGCGAGAAATGCCAGCCGCCTGGAGTCATTCGAAATGCTTAGACCGTGCACTACTCCCCTTGGAATACTCTGAAGAGGTTTGGCGGGTTTGTCTCCTGTTCTTACGTAGACCTCGCTGTAGCCTCCAGCGTTTATTGAATAGACAAGAACTCTCCCGTCCTTCGAAAGAGCCATGTCTTCGACATCCCAACTAGGCGTATCCAGCCATGCGAGAGTCTTTGTTTGTGTATCAAGTATGGCGATTCCTGTATGCTCCCTGCCGAAGTCACTAATTATGTAGATTCCCTTCCCGTCGCGCGTCCATGGCCCTGTATAGAACCGAGTTTCGGGCGCCTCCGGCGAAACCTTTGCAAGCTCTCCGGTTTTTGCATCGACGACCCAGATTGCGCTTTCCACCACGCTTACAACTTCGGTAAGCGATATCTTGGAATCGTCTGGCGACCAGTGTCCCAGGGAATAGTAACCGGGTCTTTCAGTGAGCTTTCTTCTCAAGCCCGTCCTCAGGTTGTGCACATAGGGAAGCATGTTTGCAGGGGAGCCCTCATTTGAGGCATAGACAATCTCATCTCCCGTATGATTGAAACATTCGGCGCCGGGCTCGCACCTTACCCCCGACCCGCCTGCGATTCTTGCTGGCCAGCCGC
>JAJYZJ010000011.1 GCA_021800035.1 archaeon | reverse complement strand
ATCGGCACTCGCTATTTGTGGACAGACAATCACGGTTGAACTGATGGGCTTCCTACAGTAATTTGCAGGCCTGGAATGGCAACGCGCTACCGTGAGAAGAGCCCGCGAACAATCAGCTCAAAGAAGAAGCAGCGTAATCATTCGCGAACACCAGACTCTCTTTTGCCGAGGCTCCCCGAACCTTCGCACAAATATAGGCGGCGTTCCAAGCGTCGCCAGCGCCTGTTGACTTCCTTACCCTGCGCCTCTTGAAGGATACCTCCACCCAACCATTCCCGTCTACTTCAGCAGTGTAATTCTTAGCACGCAGAGCAACCGTGACGCCCAATCCTGCGATTGCCTTTGCGCAGTGCTCAACCTCAGGCTTGGATGTCAAATCCAGTGCGTGTGCTAGGAAGATGGTCTCAACTTCATTCGCTGAAAGAATGTCCGCAACCCTACATACTTCCCTAATTTCATGCACATCGTCCCTCCTCAGCGCCGGGGTGCCAAGGTCGACCAGCTTAATTGTCCTCCGACCCTTAAACACCCTCCTACAAAGCTCGAGGCTTCTCCGATTATTGGCCCAGTTGAATACTCCTATTGCATCATAGTGACCATTGAGCGCGGCTGGCGGAACGTCTTCGGGACCGAAATCAAGCAGGTTACCAGGATGATTCAGATTTATGCTTGAGCTGTTGGAGCCATCTGCCAGCTCAAAAGCAACAGTAAGAGACTGATTGCCAGATTTTTCGATGTACGATAAATCAAGCGGAAGCCTTTGCGCCCTCCTTACAAGCTCGCCAAATACAAGCTCGGAGACCTTTGCAACCAACACTGTGTTAACACCAAGTTTGGAAAGGTGAAGCGCGAAATTGCAGGCATTTCCTCCTAAACCCAGCTCCTGTCGGAGACGCGCCCTCCCTTCTTTCCCTTTTAATAGATTGATAAGGGATTCCAATTCGTCTTTCCCAAGATAGACAAAATGATCCAGAAATACATCTGGAAGTGCGAGAACTCTCGGCGCCGCGCTGGGTTCAGTCACGCCCGAGACTAATCCATGAGCCACTTAAGAATACAACCTAGGTACTCCGGTTTTGAGCTGTCGAAACTACAGGCGCCATCTTCTCCAAGAAGGGAACCAGTATTGGGCCGCAGACGAAGCCCAATCAGCGACACAAGCAAAACTATCATGAAAACCACTTTGGCAAAGCGTGGCCTTACTTACTGCGTGAACGCAGAAGTGGTCATGCCAATTGATCATTTTGTTTCTGCTCCTGCGACCAAGAGTGCTCGCATCACAATTTTTCCTACTTTTAAATGTGGATTTATACTTGGGACGAGTTAACGTGAACAGTTTTCGTCAGGCGACAGAGATAAAGGTAGATTATGGTCTGTGGAGTCACTTCACTATACTGCTCCAATTTTCTGTGTCAGCCAAGAAGAGGAAACTGTACATGCCAGCCAAAGAATATTGAAACTAGTATCAGTACGGAGAAGAGCTGGTGAAGCGGTATAAGAACTCCAGGGCGAGCGGCATTTGCATTCACGGCTTGATACGACAGGAAGCCGACTCCCATTTCCACGAGCAAGAAGACCAAGGCTATATCGTAGACACTGGCGAAGTATGCCAACGTAAGAGCAAAGAGCAAAACAGAAAGCGCGTGTATAACCCACACCCACTGCGAGGCGGTCTTTGGAAAGACGAAGCTTCCGATTTCTTTCTTAAAGCCTCTTCTACCGGTTGTGAACCCGCCCATAAATATCGTCAGGAAATACGAATGCAATACAACAGTCGTGAGGAGGTAAGACCAGAACAGCTCGGCTCCTCCGAAAGCGATTAGCAGATAGTTCAGAAGAGTAAGATACGCCAAAACGTCATGTAGTCCTTGAAAGAATGACGGAGCCTTCCCTGAGAGCACGTAGAGCGTAGCCATGCCGAGAAGTGCGGTCACTGCGATAAGGATTAGCCCGACGGCTTCCGGAACACCGGGTTTTATCACAAGAATGACTAATGAATTCACGCCCAAGAGAGTGGCTACGATGCGGTGCCAAGCTTCGGGGTCACCTGTCCTTGCAAGTGCTGGCATTGTTTTTGCGTACGGCCATTTTGTTCCGAACGAGAGCCCGTAACCGTATCCTTCGACAATGCCACCAATGACAATCAGAATCGCCGCTAGAGCGCTTTGGGCAAACGACAGCACCAGATATAATGATGGGTCTCCTCCAAGATTCACGCGTACCGGCTTCGGAACGTGTTATTTGGGTTTTCGCTCCCTCTGCCTCCTTCGAAACTCCCTCTCTGCCATATAACTGCCATCAAACCTGAGCGCGTCAACCGTATTCGGCTTCGGTGGCGCCATCCTCCCCTCTGTTTCATATGACTTTTTTGCAGCTTGTACGAAGGCGTAAGCATTAAATAGCCAACCTCCTGTCGAAGTTCAGAAGGCCAATGCGTGGCGGTTGCCAAATTCCCGAGTCGTCTCTTTAGCAACAATTGCTTACGCAGGCTGCTGTTGGGGAAGGGTTCATCATCGTGACCTTTGAGAGGCCTGTCGAACCGCTCTTTTCCGTCAAATCTGAGCTAGATATAGCATTGTTCTGGAATAAGGAGAAGATATTCGAAAAAAGCGTCTCCAATCGAAAGGGGGGCGCGCACTTTAGATTTCTCGAGGGACCTCCAACCGCCAACGGACTTCCTCACCTTGGATCGGTAAGGACTAGGATAGTCAAAGACGCCGTCCTCCGCTATATGACAATGACTGGTTACTACGTACCGAGAAGTGCCGGGTGGGATACTCACGGACTCCCTGTCGAGCTCGAGGTGCAGAAGGAGCTGGGAATGAAGACTCGAGAAGACGTTGAAAAGTTTGGACTTAGAGAGTTCGCTGAAAAATGCAGACAGAGCGTCTTCAAATATGAAAACGAGTGGAAGAATATGTCCTCCCGAATCGGATTCTGGCTCGACTTCGACCACCCCTACATAACGCTAGAAGAGAGCTACATTGAATCGGAGTGGTGGTCACTCAAAACTCTGTACGATAAAGGAAAGCTCTATCAAGGCTTCAAGGTAGTCCCGTACTGTCCCCGAGACGAAACTCCGTTAAGCAGTCACGAGGTAGCTCAAGGCTACGAACAGGTTGATGACCCCTCTGTATTTGTCCTCTTCCCACTACTCACTGGAAGTCACGCTGGAGAAAGCCTGGTTGTATGGACTACCACGCCGTGGACGCTGCCTTCCAATGTGGCCGCAGCAGTTAGACCCGATTCTGACTATGTATCTTTCGACCACAGTGGGAGAACTCTGATTTGTCTTGCGAGGAGACTTCCGGAGGTAGCCAAAGATGCAAAACCCAAGGCTACATTCAAAGGCTCCGAGCTTCTGGGAGCTAGTTATGAGCCGCCGTTCGGCTTCCTAAAGCAGGAAGGTAAGAAAAACATCGTAGTCGCTTACGAGGATATATCAGAAACTGACGGAAGCGGCATTGTGCACATGGCACCAGCCTTTGGCGCGGAAGACTACGAGGTTTGTTTGCGAAACGGGCTCGTCTTCTTCCAACCAGTTGATTCAAGGGGGAGATTCACTGCCGAAGTCCCCGATTTTCAAGGAGAGTTTGTTAAGGATGCTGATAAGAAGATAATCGCGAGACTGCGTGCTGAAGGGAAGCTCTTCAAACAAGAGCGAATAAGGCATACGTACCCGTTCTGCTGGCGCTGTGGTTCCCCACTGCTATATTATGCCTGGCCCACGTGGTTTGTGCGCGCCACAAGCGATCGCGACAAGATAATAAACCTAAATCGAGAAGTAAAATGGTATCCTTCATACATCGGAACTGGTCGGTTTGGCGAATTCCTTGACTCCATGGTAGACTGGGCGCTCAGCAGGAATAGATTTTGGGGGACTCCGCTCCCAGTTTGGGTGTGTAAGACGTGCAAGTCGGAAAAGGTCATAGGCTCGGTTCAAGAGCTTCTCACCTCTGCTGTACACAGGCCAGAACGTTTGGAGCTACACAGACCTGCTATCGACGAATTTGTGCTACAATGTGATAAGTGCGGCGGAGAAATGCGGAGGGTCACAGATGTTATAGATGTATGGTATGACTCCGGTTCTGCCAGCTTTTCAAGGTTTCATTATCCATTCCAAGGTAGAGAAGAGTTTAAGGAGAAATTTCCTGTTGATTTTATAACAGAAGGAGTTGATCAAACACGTGGGTGGTTTTACTCTCTACATGTTCTGGGGTCCATGCTCTTTGATCAAGTCGCCTACCGCAGTTGTCTAGTCATAGGACTTGTAACGAACGAGAAAGGAGAGAAGCTTTCTAAGAGTGAAAAGAACTATGTCGATCCTAATCTATTAATCGACAAATACGGCGCGGATCCTTTGCGCTGGCATATGCTGGGAGCTGCCTCGTGCTGGGATGCGATCAAAGTGGGAGAGAACGGACCAGCCGACGCCAAGAGGAGATTCTTTAACATTCTTGAGAACTGCGTCTCCTTCTTCCTGACGTATGCCGAAATCGATGGATATGAGGCTACAAGAAAGAGTGAAACTTCGGGCTTGAGTACCTTAGACAAATGGGCTCTCAGTCGTCTTTCAGCTACTACGGAAAACGTGCGAAAGGCGATGGAAGCATACGAATTCAACAAGGCCGTGTCAGAAATCGAAAACTTCGTCGTTAACGACATCAGCCAGTGGTATATCAGACGATCCCGAAGAAGGTTCTGGAGTGAAGAAATGACACCAGACAAACTCGCTGCCTATGCAACTCTGCACCAAATCTTTGTTGAACTCTCCAAGCTTCTTGCCCCACTCGCGCCCTTCAGTGCTGAAAGCATGTTTCAGTGTCTCAATGGACCGAATCCACTTGGCAGGAGTGTTCATCTTTGTGACTATCCGGTACCTAAAGAAATTGACTCGGAGAGTCTCAACGAAATAGAGCGTGTGCGGAAAGTCGTTGAGGCTGTGCGCACCGCAAGAAGTTCAGCTGGAATACGGACGCGGCAGCCATTGCTGGGTGCCCTGATATTTTGCGATGATGAAACGTGGAAAGCGATAAAGAGGAACGAGGAACTCATCACCGATGAGGTCAACCTACGCGGCGTAGAGAGGATAGAAGACATCTCGAAGTATATGGTCTACGATGTTGAGCCAGACTTGGCAGCAATTGGGAAACGCTTCCGAGGAGAATCAAG
This sequence comes from archaeon, assembly GCA_021800035.1. GTDB lineage: Archaea > Thermoproteota > Thermoprotei_A > Marsarchaeales > Marsarchaeaceae > JAKAWJ01. Next base: position 37,993 of record JAJYZJ010000011.1, on the reverse strand, counting down.
AGAACTACTCGAAAATATAGCGAAGGATGGCCCAAGAATTGGGAAAGAAGTGACAACAGGTGGAATCTCAAAAGTAAAGCTCGGGCCCGGAGAAGTAGAAGTTTCCGGAGCTGAAATACACGTCAAGCTCGCATCCGTAAAAGGCTATTCATATGCACAGAAAGATGACATCCACGTCTTTGTAAATACGGATATCAAGCCGGAATTGGAGATGGAGTGGATTGCAAGAGAACTTATCAGGAGAATCCAGCTTTCTAGGAAACAAACCAACTTGCGATTTGATGATGAAATTTCCACCTTACTGTGGTCTGAAGATGAACGCGTGAAAACCGCAGCCAGAAAATTACACGAATTACTCAGCAAGGAAACATTGTCTAGAGAGTTAGCAGTTGATAAAGGCGCGCAGTCGGGCACAAAGACTGACATAGACGGAATCGATGTGTGGATAAAGCTGCAAAGGGTCTCCCCCGAGTCTCAGGAAGGCCGGCACTCTTCCAAAAAAGGCACGAAAGATTAGAGCGCGGAATCAATGTCAGCGAGATTTGACATGCTCAAGCGGCTAACTGAAATCGATGGTAGATCTAAGGGCCCCGCCACCACATTCACGGCTTACGACGCAATGGCCGCGATTCTAGCGATTGGCCACTCCGGCAAGATTGGAAGAGGGAAACTCGGTACTGAGCTCGCCATGGGTCCGGGTGCGGTAAGGACCCTGATAACAAAACTGAAACATATGAGATATATCTCGATTTCAGGAGAAGGGTGCTCACTCACCAAATCCGGAACTCTCCTCTTCGAGGAAATTTCGGATAAACTCCATATGTGCGGGGAAGCCCGCCTGAAAGAGCTTTCTCTCGGCAATTACTATTTTGTGATTAAGATTCATAACGCTGAAACCCTCCCTCAAAACATCCTCGAGCTTCGAGATGAGGCGGTGCGCGCAGGCGCAGTTGGGGCGCTATTACTTCGTTACCACTCGGGAAGGCTGGTATTTGCGGACAGCCAGATACCATGCCAAGAAACTAAGAACTCGCGAGACTGGGACATTCTGGTAAGTCTTTGCAACCTTAGAGAGGGCGACCTCCTCGCAGTGGCATTCGCTGCCGAGCAAAAAGGCGCCCGCGAGGGGGCGCTTGCCATGGGTCTTAAGGCCGTTATCCCGCCACATCATGCCTGAGCTGCGAAATCAAACTCCGACAAATGGCCTTCAAGATTCAAAATGAAGTCCCTTAGAGCGCGGGCGGCCACTACAGGCACCCCATTCAATACTTCAGAGCGAGCGAGCGTAACCACTACAGGCAGGACTTGCTTAACGCCCAGATGAGTAGCCAACAACGTGGAACGCTCACGCTGAGCTCTCACCACAGCAACTAGCGAGCCCCCTTTCGACCAATGTTTGCAGTCAACCGCCACTACTAGGTTGTTGTTTACCGCGACTACGTCTACCTGCTTTCTCTGCCCATGAAGTTTGAAGCGCAGGTCGTGAGTGACTGTATAGCCGAAGCTCTCGAAGGCTTCTGTAACAAAAAGCTCGAAGTCTCTCCAGCCAAGCGAATTAGCCACTATATCCGGATGGAGTCCCAATCTGATAGCCTCTACCGCAACTTGCACTGGTTCACGAACTTCCAGGCATCTTTCTCCATCCAGTGACCGCACAATTCCTACTCCCGGCAGGGTCTCCAATCCCTCCGGAGGGCCACATACCCTCTTATGGTTGAGTAAATCTAGTAACACGCCAACAAACTTTTCTCTTTGCGTCTTGGCTCAAAACTAATATCGGAGGTTCCCACGCATAGGGATTGTGGCTGTCTGTCCAAAGTGTGGCTCTGAAGTGCGTACGCTACTCAAATCCTGGAAGTTGGGTAAACGCAACATTGGACTCTTTAGTTGCCCGGTGTGTGCAACCAGGTTCAAGAGAGCGGTCGACGATAGCTAGTCTATTCCACGCTAGCCTCATCGGACTCTGTTTCTTTAAATATGTTGAATCTACGTTCTACATACAGCATTACTCCAAACATAGCTGCTAAGAAGACAAAAAGGCCCAAGTTAACGTCAAACGGAGGCGCGTTCCTCCCATGAGTTCGGACATAGACGAGAGCAGCACCGAATGGGGCAAATGCCAATAGCGACACTAGAACTTGCAATAAACCCTTGCTCGCCATGGCATCTACAGGGGGGCGTTTTCGCATGGCATACTTAAGTCTTTGAGTTGAGTTGAGATCCTCGGAAAGAGCGTGTCAGCCATACCCGAACTCAAATGATTGGAACAGATTCTAGGGCGCACATAGAAGCAGTGAAGAACCAAGGGCCTGCGGCTATTTGAGCTGTCCAGGCTTCTCTATGTACGCGCGAATTTTTTCAAACCTGTGAGCGAGCGCTTTTCTAGCCGGCTCAAGCATGGCTACCACACGGTCGGAAACGGCATCCTTCAAGTCAAGGGGATGAATGGCTCCTTGAGAGTACAGCGCTTCTAGCTCGGGCAACGAGACTGAAATTGGCCCACCTTTGTGAGCTGGACGATTTATTTCCAGCAGATCGTCGTTTCTCCGAAGTATAAGGTATTTGGCATACTCCATTATGGGGTTAGGGTCGAGCTGTCTCTCAGGACAAAAGGCGCCGCGAATTTTTCTACGAATATCTCCTTCCGTGTCATGAACCCAGATTGCGGTCTCTGGCCGGCTCTTTGACATCTTCGAAGAGATTTGAGTGTCAATTGCCGGGTTTTCATCGTATCCCATTTTGGCAGGACCTTGCAAGCCAGCCAGAAGGTGATGATGGGCCGCAACGGGAGTGAATTTTCCGAGCGCGCTTCCAACTTCTCGGGCAAGCATGTTCGCTTTGCGCTGGTCCATGCCAAGCTGGGTTATGCGTGCGCCGAGCATAAAGATGTCCGTGACCTGCATGAGCGGGTATATGTAAGAGCCAAACCTCAGCGTTTCCGTTTGTGTTCTGCCCATTATCGGCAAAGCGCGAACCACGCTGGAGTGTGTGATTCGTTCAGATATCTTGAGGAGGAGTTCCCAGTATTCGGTTTGTGAAATCAGGTCTTCCGCGAAGATAAAGTCGACCTTCGCAGAGTCTAGCCCAAAGGCTTTCCAGCCCTCGATGAAATATTCTGCGACTTCATGAATCTTGTCCATGTCTCCACCGAGTTTACCGTTCAGCTTGGCGTGCCAAGTAGCCAGAAGCAACTTGAACTTCACACCCGCTTCGGCAAAGTCCTTGACCTTGAGTGCGACTACTAGTCCCGTGCCAATATGCATCGGACCGCTGGGTTCAAAACCATTGTATGCGACCGGATCACTTGTATTAGACAGAAGCTCCCGCAGCTCTTGCTCAGTGACCACCTCGACCACGGGACGTCTTGAGATGAGCTCCACTCTTTCCTCTATATTCATGGCTCAGGAAGGGGGATTCTCCTTCGACTATTAAGCCTTCATGGATGTAGTCCTAGAATTTACCTGAGCGGGCATGGCCGCTCATTCTCACGCTGCCTCTATAAAGGCGAGAATGAACCTGCGTCCAAACCTAAAATTATAACTCGGTATTCAAATCAAGGTGATATTACTTCATATTCTCTGTCTGCAGATTCACTCGGGTTCCAAGGCAGGTATACAAGTGAAGTCACCACACATCCGTCCTTACCTCTCGGAACTTCCATCGACTGCACCGAGAATTTGGTGGATTTTATCTCCAGACCACGAACTTTTGCCATCTGTTCAAGCTTATACTTTAATTCGACTTTAAGCCCCTTTTCATCTTTGTAGCCATGGGCTTCGGCCACAATACCATAATCAGTCCCCAGAAGGGAGCTGCACATCGCGTAGCCCACGCCGGAGCCTATCGTTTCACCTGGACCCCCATCCATTCGTGCAAGCACTGCAAAGGTGATTGTTCCTGGCGTTATTGCAACCGGTGGCACTTCCTTTGCATCAGGGGGCAATATGCTGGACACAGACACTATGTTGCACTGAGTGATTCCGGCCATCAACAAAGCCTCATCGAAAGCGTTGAGTGGTGAAATCTCACTTGCCGCTCTTCCCTTGGTCATGAAAAAGGCCTTAGGAAGGAAACCTCCGTGTACAGTGACCTGTCTAGTCACTTCCACCTATTGTCTAAGTCCTCCAACAACTGACCCGGCCCTCTACTTAAAAAACTTATGATTTTGCCGTAATGTATTCAATTACAGATAATTATAGCGTATTTCTCTCTGCTGAATCCAAAGTCTCAATCGCCATGAGAGCGGATTCCGTGGCTCCGTGGATCCCATGAATTACCCTGCTGTCGTACGCCGGCTCTCCCTGTTTTAGTTCTCCCTTTTTCTTTCCGTATAGAAGATTGCCGTCCACTACCATAATTGCACCTGATGCTAGCCCTTTGATTGATGAGAGCACAAAGAGTCCTGAGCACTCCATTTCAACACTTATCACGCGAAGTCTTTCCCAAAGCCTAGCCACCTCTGTCCCTTCGGCATAATAGGCCTCGCTGGTCCACACCGGTCCAACATGAAACCTTTGCTCCTTCTTCTTGCAAGCAGAAATGAGTGCGCCCACCACGTTGTGTTCAGCCAAGGCGGGAAAACCTACTGGAGCATATGCGAGCGTTCCTCCGTCAGTTCTAACTGCTCCTGTAGCCACCACAATGTCTCCTATGTTCACCCCTTGCTGCAGCCCACCCGTTGTTCCAACTCTGATGAAGGTGGTCGCGCCGGCCCTAGAGAGTTCTTCTACAAGAATTAGCATTGCTGGGACTCCTATCCCAGAACTGGATATCGTTACCCTGATGCCGTGGTATGAACCTGTTATCGTTACAAATTGACGATTCTCAGCGACCTTAACAGGATTCGTCAGATGTTCGGCCATCAGACCAACTCGCTTGGGGTCGCCTGGTACAAGCACATATGGGGCAACATCAGAAGGCGTGACCATAAGGTGAGGTTGCATGTTCTCAGACATCTGTCAGCCCACAAAACACATCCCATACGGACTCCTTAAGAACTTTCGCTTCCCCCTGCAAAGTTCACCTTCCCATTAACCGCTGACTCGCACACTCTGCGGCACTTCGCACAATGCACCTCACCAGCGAACAGGATAAATAGTCGTTGCACGTGTAATCCTGTCAATGGCCGGATTGGTCCCACGAGCAGACGGTAAAATAAAGATGGAAGTGCTAGGGGTATACAAAGTGGGTACCGGGCAGGAGACTGCTGATGTCGTCTTCCTTGTTGATGAGACAAAGCAGTTGGTGCTGCCAATCTACATAGACGAGCCAATCGCTCTGATGATTCAGTTGGGTATTGAGCGCGTGCAGCCCCACAGACCAATGACCCACGACTTGATAATGAGTATGCTGGAAGCAACCGAATTTGAGCCGGAGTATATTTCGATCGACGGAATGATAAAGCAGGTCTATACCGCCACGCTGCACCTCCGCAGCCTGAGGGATGGTCATAGGCTTCGTATTGACTCAAGGCCATCTGATGCCATAGCGGTTGCCGTGAGAGCCGACTGTGAAATCCTAGCGGATGAGAGCCTCAAGGAACAAATGGTACCAAGAAAGAGCCTGAAACTCCCAGATTCAGCGTCAGACCCTGGACAGGATTTCGGACCCGACGACCAGCGAATAGATTCTCCTTACGGTGTCTAGTTCAGACTGTTTACTTAGCGTGATTCCAGCTTCGAGCCGCTCTCGAGCCCCTATGGCTGTCGCATGATTCTTCCTAATACGAAGGCTTTAATCCAGTTCCATGGGTCAGGAAGAACGTGCGAGATACCGATATGAACAGAGAAAAATTACTTGCTCAGAGAGTGATTGACAGAAGAATCACTCTAAAGCCTTCCGTCAACGATTTGTTTGCACTCTACTCGACAATGGGCGGCTTTACCGCAAGGTACCTTGCAGAGTCCCGCGATATACTCCGTGCAATGTTCGCAGACAAAGACTCTTTCAACTTCCTTTCGTTCACTGCGGACCTAGTCGCCACTGGCCTTAGAGGGATACTTGCACAGCTAATCGAGACAGGCTACTTCGGGGCGGTCGTAACTACATGCGGATCTCTTGACCATGACATTGCGCGCGCCTGTGGAGCCAGATATTGCTTCGGTTCCTTTGATGCAAATGATGAAGACCTTAGACGTGTAAAAATCAGCAGATTAGGAAACATCTTCATCCCCATGGAAGACTATGGGATGCTCACCGAGAAGTTCGTCCGGAAATGTCTAGAAACTTCTGGCGGGACAAGGGAAGTATGGGGAGGGAGGGAGCTTGTAGAACTCTTTGCAGACTCGCTACCTAGAGACCGAAACAGTATACTTAGGGCGGCTCGCAGAAGCGGCACGCGGGTTTTCGTGCCAGGGCTCATGGATGGCGCAGTCGGGACACACATCTTCATGCACTCGCAATCGCATAGGTTTGTGCTAAACCCTTTCAAGGACATGTCCGAGCTCTCGGACATAGTGTTCGAAGCGAAGAAGACAGGTGCACTCGTTATTGGCGGCGGAATCAGCAAGCATCATACCATCTGGTGGAACCAGTTCAAGGATGGGCTCGACTACGCCATTTATCTTACTACCGCGAGCGAATATGATGGTAGCCTTAGTGGAGCCAGGACACGTGAAGCGATCAGTTGGAATAAGCTCAAGCCCAGAGCAAGACAGGTTACCGTGCTCGGCGACGCGACTGTCACCCTGCCTCTACTAGCGGCGACTGCACTGAGCGCCGCGCGTAACGATTAAATCAAGTATTGCGAACGGAGAAATGAAACCATTGGGCGAGCCCGAAGTCGAAATAGAAAAGGAAACTGTTGCAAAGCTCGCCAAAGAGCTCAGAATCGAGCTAAGTCCGGAAGAAATCACAACCATTTCCAGGGATCTATCCAAAATACTTTCCTATGTTAAGGAGTTGACTGAGTTAGACCTCGGCTCTTGGAACCCTACATATAGCCTCAGCCCGAACGTGAGCAAGTTCAGGGAAGATACCAACGTCCCCTCACTCCCACTGCCAGAAGTAAAATCCAACCTCAATTCGGAGGATGATTTCGTTAAGGCTCCGAGGGTATGACCGTTGAAACATTCGAACGAAATTGTAAAAACTGACGCAACTACAATTGCCAAGATGGTCTCATCCCAAGAGGTACCGGCCCGGGAAGTTCTGGAAGCATTCCTAGAGAGAATATCCAAGTATAATGATGCTCTAAGAGCGTTTGTATATGCCGATATCGAAGGAGCTCGGACGAGGGCATCCGAAATTGATAGAGAAGTCAAAAGAGGTACGACTTATCGTATGGCCGGAGTCCCTATAGCAGTAAAAGATGTTATATCGGTAAAAGGGCTTCCGCTTACATGCGGCAGCAAAATATTGAGAGGCTACGTTCCACCCTATGATGCCACAGTAATTGCGAGGCTCCGTAAGGCAGGCTGCGTAATAGTAGGGATGACAAATACAGATGAGTTTGCCATGGGTAGTAGTACCGAAAACAGCGCGTACGGTCCGAGCATCAACCCTTGGATGCAGAGTCGAGTTCCGGGGGGTTCGAGCGGAGGAAGCGCTGTGGCAGTGGCAGCAGGTATGGCCGCGATAGGGCTGGGTAGTGACACAGGTGGATCCGTCAGGCTACCAGCGAGCTTCGTAGGCGTATACGGCCTGAAGCCAAGCTATGGTGCGGTAAGCCGATTTGGACTCGTGGCATTTTCAAACAGTATCGAGCAGGTCGGCCTTTTTGCGCGGAGCATAGGTGACCTTAAACTAGCATACTCAGTGATTTCCGGCGCCGATCCTCTAGACGGCACGACCCTTACATTCGACTGGAACCTAACCACAGAGGAAGGGACGAAAGCAAACGTATTCAGAGCTGGAAAAGTTATCGAAATGTCCGGAGAAGGTGTAGAACCGCCAGTTTTAGAAGCATTGGATAGAACGGTTGAGACTCTCAAGAGATATTCAATCCAGATTGAAAACGTAAACATCCCGCATCTCGTGAATTGCCTTGCCGCTTATTACTTGATTGCAATGAGCGAAGCGTCGAGCAATTTGGCAAGATTTGACGGCGTAAGATATGGTAGCCGCGTGAAAACCGAAGGTAACTGGAACGAAGAATATTCTCGCATCAGGGCTCTATTTGGCTCGGAGGTAAAGCGACGAGTCATCCTCGGAGCGCATGCGCTAAGCTCAGGATTCTTCTCAATGTATTATGACAAGGCGGCACGTTTTCGTACGCTGATAAAGAGCGAGTTCGAGTCAGCCTTTAGAAATTATGACCTGCTGATTGGACCCACTTCACCTTCACCTGCATTCAGACTGGGCGAAAGGACGCTCGACCCAGTTCAGATGTATCTGAGCGATGTAGACACCGTCCCAATGAACCTAACCGGGGTGCCGGCTCTCAGCGTACCAACCGGCTTCGCCAATGCTGAGGGGGGACTTTTGCCGGTCGCTACGCAACTCATCGCGCCATACGGTCGTGAAGACACAATTTTTGGCGTAGCCTCATTACTTGAAAAGGCAGGGCTGTCGACACCCAAGGTTGTCAACCCATGGGGAAACATCCTTTGAAGGTGGCCACATCCAAATGGATGTCGATAATCGAGACGAACTCAGCTGTTTATGGCGTAACAACGAACAAGCTCATGGAGGCAGCTGGGAAAGCTGTGGCGGACTTTGTATTTCAACACCAGCCCAAAAAAGTCGTGGTCGTGACTGGCAGTGGTGGAAAGGCAGGGGACGGCTATGTAGCTGCACGCCATCTGGCAAGTTTGGGAGTTAATGTTTCAGTCAGATGGGTTACTAATCCTGAGCTGAATTCGCATGAGGAAGCAAGACGAAACTGGGAATCACTTAAGACTTTAACGACCATCGAAGCGGGGCCCCTGACCGGCAAACAAATTGCGGCTGATGTTATTATCGATGCAATGCTCGGCACAGGCTTCAGTGGAAAGCCAAGGAAGGAGTTTGTAGAGGCTATCCGATTAGTAAACGAGAGCGGTGCCAAAGTAATCTCAATTGATCTTCCTTCGGGTTTGATTTGCGATGTAGAGGAAAGCTTGAGCCCGTCGGTTGAAGCTGACGCGGTCGTCACTATGCACCGGCCAAAACCCTGCCTACTGAAGCTACACTGTGACACCAAGATCGCATCAATTGGCATTCCCCCTGAGGCAGAGATATTTGCGGGGCCGGGGGATATAGTTCAAAACATTCCGTCCCGCACGAGAGTTTCCAAAAAGGGAGACGCTGGTAAGGTGCTGATAGTGGCCGGTTCAGATGAGTATACAGGAGCCGCCATACTGTGCGCAATGGGAGCCTTCAGAGCGGGAGCGGATCTGGTGTATCTTGTTTCGAGCCCGAAGACAGTCGAAGCGGCGAGGTCTTTCATACCCGAACTGATCTGTTTCGAATATCCTCACACTCACCTTGACGATCGGGGGGTGACAATTGCCTCGCGACTCGCTGAAAAGGTGGGGGCGCTAGCCATCGGTCCCGGACTGGGTTTTCACACTGGATCTGCCGATCAGACTCCGGCCCTTGCCACGAAAACTGCTTCTCTATTACGAGCTGCCAAAAGAAATTCTGTGCCCACGGTAATAGACGCCGATGCCATAAAAGCAATCCCTGAACTTCCAAGTGCTGGCAAGGGGCTATTGTCAGGCTCAATCGTAACTCCGCATGCAGGCGAATTTGAATATTTAACAAACCAAAAGACCCCAGTGGCGTTAGGGGCAAGGATTCATGGCGCAATGGCCGTGGCGAAGGCCCTGGACATCTGCGTCCTCCTAAAAGGCTACTGTGATATCATAGCCAGCCCCACCGCCGTACGACTGTCTTCCTCTGGCGTTCCGGCCATGGCAGTCGCCGGTACGGGAGACGTGCTCACAGGAGTTACAGCGACATTCGTAGCTAAAGGAGTGAGTGCCTTCAGCGCGGCGTTGACTGCCGCTTACGCGGTTGGCCTGGCCGGAACATTGGCAAGTATTAAGTGTGGAGAACACCTCATGGCTAGAGACATTGTAGACTTCCTTCCGCAGGCATTGACTAATCCAGTGAACGTATCAAAGACTGCCGGTCCCACGAAACTGCCCGAACAGGTTCTGGGGGATGTGAATTGGCGAGAACTACAAAACATGCTTTGAAGATTGGTCTGGAGATTCATGTCCAACTAAATCGACTGCGATCTAAACTCTTTTGCGGGTGCAGAGCAGATTATTATACGCTCTCTCCGAACTCGAACGTTTGTGCAGTTTGCCTTGGGTTGCCTGGATCCTTACCCGTTCTTAATTCGGGCGCGGTTCGTCAGGCAATCATGGTCTCCCTTGCCCTACATGCAAGCCCATCTACTCGATTCAATTTCGTCCGGAAGAATTACTTTTATCCAGATATGCCTAAGAATTTTCAAATTTCACAGTATGACAAAGCTGGAGGCGTTCCCATATCCACGGGAGGCGAAATGGAACTGATAACAGACGCCCAGAAGCCCTTGCGTGTCAAATTAACCAGAATTCAGATTGAAGAGGACCCCGGCAGGTTGTTCCACCCCTCTGGATTGGGCTCTTCTAAATACACACTCGTGGACTATAACAGAGCCGGTGTAGGACTACTGGAAATCGTAACTCAACCTGACCTTTCCTCACCACGAGAAGCTAGGGTACTCATAACCAAGCTACGGAGCATACTCGAACACCTCGGTGTCTGCAACACCAGCCTGGAAGGTGCCATGCGAGTAGACGCAAATATTTCGATGGATGGCAACAACCGCGTCGAAATAAAGAACATCAGCTCATACAAGGACGTCGAAAGAGCCTTGGAATATGAAGCAGTAAGACAGAGCCAGCTTATTGCTCTTGGAAAGCCCATAGAAAGAGAAACTCGCCACTGGCTCGAGGAGAAGGGCACTACATCATCATCAAGAGCCAAGGAAGAGGAGCAAGATTATCGCTATTTCCCCGAGCCGGACATACCAGCTGTCGAGTTGACTGAAGATTACATAAAAGATATTCAGGATTCTTTGCCCGAGCTGCCGGACAGCAGGGCAAGCAGGTTTTGTCGCGACTATGGGCTGACCCCGTATGACGCAGGAGTGCTGGTTTTGGATAAAGCACTTGCAGATTATTTCGAAGAGACCGTAAGACTGTATCCAAAACCCAGGATGGTATCAAACTGGATACAGACTGAGTTGCTTCGTCAGCTCAACGAGAAAAAGCAGGAGATTTCAGAGTTGCGTTTTGGGCCAAAAGAACTGGCGGAGATGCTTTCCATGATCGATAGGGGCGAGATCAGCGGAAAAACCGGAAAGAAGGTGGTTATGGAAATGGCGCTGACTGGAGAGGGGCCGAAGAGCATAGTGGAAAGGCTGGGCCTTGCGAGGCTTGGAGATGAATCCGCAATAAGAGCCCTGGCCCAGAGGGTTTTTGAGGAGAACCCGAACGCAGTAAAGGACGCCCTAAAGAATCCCGAAGCGGTCAACTTTCTTGTAGGCCAAATTATGAAGAAGATTAGCGGTAGGGCGGACCCCGAGATCACGAACCGTGTCGTTCGCGGACTGCTGAAAGCTCAGACTTCGAGCTAGGACGGGTCAGCACAGGCAAGCTATTCGTCCTTTTTATCACAGTGAGCACTAGCCTAGTATTAGTTCTAACAACGTACCTATTTCGTAGTATAGTCTTTACGAACTGGCTGAGCTCGTGCCTCGATTTGAATCTTGCCAGCAATAAGACGTCAGTCTCACCCGTAACGTCATACACGGCATACACGTTAGGACTCTTTGAGAGTTGATTCTCCACCTCGACAATCCGACCACCCTCTACCGCGACCTCAATAGCTGCCTCGATGGTGTATCCGAAACTTTCCGGGTCCAGCAATACGCTATATCCCTGGATTACGCCTTCCTTTTCCAGTTTTGACATATGAATAGAAACTGTGACAGAAGAGACTCCCAATGTTTTGGCCAGATCCCTCTTGCTAATCCTCCCATTTGCCTGCAATTCGGCAAGAAGCCTCAAGTCGAAATCAGAAAGTGCCAATATCTAGAGCTTCCCTTGGGACATGCGAATAAGCATTCTGTTGGCTCTACGTGGAGTACCACACCCTAACGCGCATGACAAACGGCCATCTGCCAAGTGACGAATCTACCAACTCCCGCCCGCCTGTGGGCAGCATGCTTTCGCAAGTTTCAAGCTACCAAGATTAAGCTCCCTATTACTGAGGTGAGTGTAACCAGCACGAGTATTGCGAAACACAATCACCAAATTCTAGAAATATCTAAATAGCCTCAAGACTCTGCTAGGTGCTGACCTAATGACCCTTGTAGGAGATGGTTACCCGCCAAATTTGGACGACCTCGACCTGAGGCTGATTGGTTTCCTTGAGCGTGATGGCCGAATGGCCTTTTCGCAGCTGGCAAAAGAGCTTGGAGTCAGCGAAGCTACGATTCATGCCCATGTGAACAAAATGGAACAAAGAGGGATAATCAAGGGCTTCAGTGCCATAATAGACCCCGAGAAGCTTGGACTCTCAATCTGTTCTATAATACTGATTATGGCCGAGCCAAAGAGGCTGGACCACGTATTCTCAAGGCTAAGAGAAATGGATGAAATAGCTGAGCTATTCGACGTAACCGGAAGCTACTACGGCGTTGCAAAAGCGTGGACTCGGAGCCAGCAAGAGCTCGGAAGGTTACTTGACAAAATAGGCCAGCTTGAAGGGGTTGTATCAACAAACACTCTCATCGTATTACGAAAATACAAAGATGAGAGCGGAATAAGGTTGAAGCTCTGAAAGGGTGTATATACCAGAATGGCAGGCCTCCAGAACTTGCAGAGCAAGCCGCGAGACTATGGGCCCAAGAAATCGGAGAGACACGTTGACTGCCCCCTCTAGGGAAGTCTAGCCAATCCCAACGCCCGTTCTCTAAGTGGGCAGGTCTGTGAGTACTTGGAGCAAAGCAATTCCTCGTGAATTGTGAGCCTCCTGTGCATCACATCACAGGAGCTGTCAAGATAAAATTCGCAGTCTACCACAATTTTCGTGGAACTAGGTAGTTGGCGCGGCTCGTGGACCTCCGAAGTCTGACGAGAATTCTCGAGAGCGGTCGAGGGAGCCCTGCTCCTGTTAGCCAAGTATATAGAACACACACGAAAGTCAAACATGCACCTCTGACGCGAGGTGTACAGGCGCGCGAGCTTGGGGTCCTTCTCAGCTCCGCACATATCCATCTTATAGAATGGGCAGGGCAAGACTGGCGACCTACCCCTGCATCTTATTCAAGCTTTCTATGACAGTAAGCTCGTTATCTGCTGCTTGGATGAATAGCGGGAGAGCATGCACACCAGTAGCCCCATAACTTGAGAGCAACCATTGACCAACTTTAAGCTCAAGTGTTTTGTCTACAATGGAGGGATCAATTGCAAATTGCTCGCTTATCGTACTGCGATCATAAGGCCGCGGGAGTACACCTACAAAATAAGTGTGTATCTGCTGAAGAACATTTGTATTTAGAAAGGCAAGTCTCTGCGTAGCCACGATTCCACCTAAACCGTACTTCCGCCCCTGCCTCAGCAATTGTTCAACGGCAAGGGAGGAGCTTCTCGTCCCATCCTCATCATGGGGCTCCTTCGGAATCATTTCTTGGGCCTCATCAAAGACGAAAAGCAATCTGGGGACCTTTATGAAATGAGACTTCCTTCTCCGGATTGTTCGGTTGCACAAGGAAGCTGCAAGATGCCGAAGCCGTGTTAAATCAAAGAACGATGCAATAATCAACCTCGGTCCGCCTACCTCGCCTAATATGCTCAACAGCTCTGAATCGGGAAGACCGTCGCCTGATGGCAGGTCTACTGATTGCATATTCAGCGCTGCAAGTGCTACTTCGCTTAGGTCGGACACCAAATATCCTACCGCCTTGTTCGCGCTGTTTTGCGAAATTAACTCAATATAGGAACTAATCTCCTGCCCGACACGCGAGTCGAAATCCAGGTGGCGCTCCTTCAGGAATATACTCAAGAGATTCATACAGTTTACAAGAAGGACCTTTGAAGCAGTATTTCGCCCTCTTTCGCTCGAATAGTAGTCCACCTTCTCCTGAATGATTGAAAAAACATCTCGGTAAAGCACCGGTTCGGGGCCAAATCTCGGCAATGCTGTAGTGTCAAATGCGCGTTTGATCCTTCCAGACTCAAGAAGAATCTTCGCGAGTTTCACCCTTGCATTCGAGAAACCATCGGAGGAAAAACGTGCAGGATGAGCGAATCTGCGCGCGAGAGACTCAGGGTCGCGTATGTCCTCGTCGACAAGAAGAGTTGCACCTATCTGTTCGTCTAACATGAGGTCAATTAGGTTAACAACGTACTCGCCAGCAGCATCAAATATCAGGATTTTGGAGAGGGGGTCTTCGCGGATTACTGTCCTAATGATTTGAGAAACCAGATTGGACTTTCCGCCGCCTGTGTATGCAAATATCCCCACATGGTGTTCCGCGAGTAATCTTGAATCCACCTTGACTTCAACCCGCTTGTTCGATCTCAGTGTACCCACGACTGGCGCGTCATTCGGAAGGTTACCGTTTATGAATGCCGTAAGCGCCCTTTCGGTAAGAAATCTTACCTTACCACCTATCACGGGAAAGTTCCAGCCGGGCAAGAAATTATAGTCAGTCCCAGTGATGACCAAATCGTAGTTTACCCTCTCCCCCAGTAAAACCAGCCCCGCACTTTCAGCTCCCTGCCGCCAATCATCCTGCGCATTTGACAGGATCTCTAGCTTTAGAGCTGGAGGTACATCCTGACCCAATCCAAGCGCACCAAAATGCAGCGGCCTATAATCCACCAACTCAAAGAGAGAGAAACTCGTCACGCCCTCGCTTCCAGCGAAGTTCGGTATTGAAAATATCATCCCAGCCGAAAGCTCTCTCATAACACTCGGAGAGAACTCCGCGATACAAGTCGCAATAAGTCTCCGCGAACGATATCGCTCGAGCTGGATATAGTCGTCATCGACCTTTTCAAGTCTCGCATTCAGCACGCCTCCGAAGTCCGTCAGGAGGTCGCTCTGACTAGCGTCTTCTTTTTCTTCGTGTGGATTCATATGACGACCTCTTTAGCCTAAAGGATTGTGTAACTCTGGAGATCTCTCGCAGGTCACTTCGTGTAAGTGGTACGCTTCTGAACCCATCGATTGCTCGAAGAGTATTTCTCGACTTAAGCTTGGCGAGCCTATCTGCGAGTAGCAATGGATACACGTGACCTAGCCCCTCTGGGATGCCACCTGCATGAATAGAAACACACACCAAGAGGGATGAGACAATATCAGCGAGTTTGCTCTTATCATGAAAAGATACAACTCCCTTGGATTGCCTATGCAAAGGTGAGCCGTTGGATTGCGTAACGTAATCGCACGTGAATACGTCCGCGTAGCCGCGGCCGCTACTGTCCAACTGATAAAGGAATCTGTTGAAGTTCGTCCGCCCGTGGGCCAAACGCAACAAATCGCTCGAACCAGTTTGATGTGTTCCAATGAGTGGATCGAAGGCTATAGTCCTCCAGCGCCTGCCGTCTTTTCCACCGCCTACTGAGGCTGACCCGAATGAGAGGACCACCTTGTCAGGTAGAAAAGATCCGGAAGTGGAAGAAGAAAGTGCACTCTCAAAAATCTGAGCCTGAAACTCTGACGAGCCAGAATCCTTTGAGACGGAAACTATCTGGAGGACACGATCTGTGCGTTCCCGGATCACGCTTAACAACTCAAGCAGGGATGCATACCTCACTGCTTCAATAATCTTTGAAATCGTTTCTCCTTGCGCCTCTTTTACTAGGAAACAGTTATGGAGAAGTTCACCCGAGAGAATTGTTTCGCGCATGACCTGTCGATAACTCTCAATGCGCGACTTGGCAGCAACCATGTCTGAGGCTAGAGTCGACTCGGTCCTCGTGATTCCCATTTCTCGAAGTACCGAGTTGAGAATGTCCGAATTCTCCTCCCCCGACCTTCGACCTAGCGCTCGACCCGGGGGCACTGACATTCTGCCGGGGGATTTCGTCGCTGTGGCTCCAGCCCCACTAGCCTCGTCGCGATTTCCTCCTATCGGTGTATCAAAGGATTCTGAGAGTGAAATATAGACGTCGAAGGCAGAAATCGGGCAACCTAGGCCCGCAGTAAATAGCTGAAATCTCTGCGTCGCTGCGCTTCGAAGTGCAGAAGATACTAAGACTCGAAAATCAGTCGATATGCTTCCATCTCGAAAAATAATGGCGGGCCCTCCGAGATGTTTGCTCAGATAGAGGTATTCAAGATACCTCATGACCTCCTGAAGAATTTCCTCTGCCTGCCCTCCCAGCCGGAACTGAGGGACATACTCTACGTATTCTAGTGTTAACGGATTAAAGTGCGTTCGCAGGTCTGGTCTCTGCTTCGAAAGGTCCAAACTACATCTCACCCCGCAGGCAAGCGCGCTTAGCGCGGTCAACCCTTCAAGCTGAACTGTGCCGTAGCTGCCGTCAACTGCGCCGATGTCAATTCTAGGGTTCATGAGAGAGAGAGTTTCGCATGCGAGGTTTGCATCTGGTAATTCAAGAAAAAGTGAATTCCGAACGGAGTCTGGCAGGCCACGTAGCTCTTGTGCGCTCGATTCGACCGATTGCTTCAGATGCTCGATAGAGCGCTCGAATCTCGTCCGAAGTTCATAATAATTCACAACGCTCTCTGATTCCACCTTAGGCTTAATGATTACTGCTCCTATTAGTGCGACTGGTGACGGCAGATGGGAGATAGGCTGGTATCCTTTGCACACGGAACAGCGTCAAAGTTCAAACACTTAATCAGGGGAGGCATATCCCTATTTCGTCCAGTCATAACGATTTCAGTGAACCCGTCCTCTGAATGCTTTGGACGCCTGCCTGAAACGATATACCAAAAGATACAAGAAGGGGGCAGAAACTGAATCACGGAGCAGCTTTGGGAGCTGAGTGACCGAGATGCCCAGTCAGTTATCTGACAGCCATGACGGACTCCACATAGCGCCAGGCATAAGAATCCCCAGGTATGTAATTATGGATGAAGTCAGTTTCGAGGGTTTATCCACTCTACTGCGAGTGGATATCAACTCGCCAATCGACCCAGATACGGGTAAAATTCTAGATACTACGAGAATCAGGTCACACCTCCCCACAATTGAGAAACTGGTTCGACAGAATGCGAAAGTGATACTGTTGGCCCATCAGGGACAGAAGGGTGAGAAGGACTTCATTTCGCTCAGGCAGCACGCCAAGGTTTTGTCCGAAATGTTACGCACGGATGTGCAATTCGCTGACAAATCTAGAGACGGTTATTCTGAAGACCGGATCAGGAGTTTAGGGACCGGACAAGTTCTGATGCTTGAAAACGTGAGATTCTTGGCGGAAGAAACCGCGAATGTCTCGATGAAGGCACATGCCGAATCAAACTTCGTGCAGTGTCTAAGCAGAGTGTCAGACGTCTATATTAATGACGCATTTGCTGCGGCGCACCGGAATCAGGCATCACTCGTTGGGTTTCCATTTGTACTTCCCTCGTTTGCGGGCCTTTTGATGAGCCATGAGCTGCAGGAAATCTCCCGCGCGCTCAACAGTTCTTCCAGACCGAACGTCTTCCTTATTGGAGGAGGAAAGGTAAGAGACTCAATAAAACTCGTTACCGCACTCCTGAGATCCGGCTTGGCGGACAAACTGATTCTGTATGGCCTAGTCGGTAACGTATTTCTTAGAGCCAGCGGTAGAAGACTTGGCACGAAGTTTGATGGATATCTCAGAGAAAGAAAACTAGACGCCGAAGTCTCCGCTGCGAGAGAGTTGCTAGAGCGATATGGTGACAAGATAATTCTTCCTAAAGACGTCGCTGTACTTCGAGATGGAGAAAGACGCGATGTTGACTTTGCAGAAATTATGGACAGCGATGAAGTTCTCGACATCGGGATGAAAACAATAGAAACGATATCAAATCGGTTGGAGGGTTGCAAATCCGCCTTTGTTCGGGGTCCCCCCGGGGTGATTGAACGAGAGGGCTTCGAACTTGGAACTGAAGCGGTGCTCCAGCTGCTCGCCGAAAAGGGAATCTTTACGATTATTGGCGGGGGCCATACACGAATAATCGCGGAAAAACTCAAATTGGTTGATCGACTTGGTTATGCCAGCACAGGAGGGGGCGCGCTTCTTACTCTGCTTTCTGGCGAGTCGCTGCCAGCGCTAGAGGCACTGGAACTCGGAGTAGAGAGGACCATGGCATGGTTAGTGAACCGCAGAGGCTCTAGAAACTGAGTTTGCGACTGAATGCAATTGTTCAATCTCCATGACGGAGGCTAGACCTTAGGTGCAGGCTGTAGTACTGGCTGGTGGACAGAGCACTAGACTAAGACCACTAACGAATCACCGCCCAAAAATGCTTGTTCCACTCCTGAACAAGCCCATAGCCGAGCACGTACTCGAGCGCCTAAAAGAAGCTAGTATAGAAGACGTGATATTCACTGTCGGGTATAGAGCAAAACAGATAGCGGACTACTTCGGTGATGGGTCATCCTTTGGCATGCACTTCAGTTATGGCTTCGAAAAGCACCCTCTGGGAACGGCAGGCTCGGTAAAGAATATAGCAGATAAGCTAGAGGACACTTTCGTTGTCGCGAGCGGCGACATTGTTTTCGACTTCAGCTTAAAGAAGGCCATAGACACGCATGTGGAGAAGGGCTCAAGGGCCACAATACTGCTAAACACTGTAGAGAATACCGCACAATTTGGTGTTGTGGCACTGAGTAAGGACGGTACTGTCAAGAGCTTCATAGAGAAACCCAATACCCGAAATACAATGGCGGGACTTGTGAATACAGGAATATACATACTGGAAAAGAAAGTGCTCCAAGACGTGCCACCTCATAAGAAAATCGACTTCAGCCTAGACTTGTTTCCCCGACTGGTTTCAAAAGGCAGTCTGCACGGCGTTGATATGGGAGGGTTTTGGTATGATATAGGCACCTTCGACGGCCTGCTGAGAGCCCAAAGGGACATCTTTCTAAATAAAACAAGAATCGAAGTCCCAGGTAAGCAGGTGCGCGAGGGCATATATGTCCAAGGTAGAGCAGAACTGGCAGATCCTGACAGCGTGCACGGTCCTGCGCTGTTTGGCACCGGCGTCTATGTTGGTAGCGGCACCTCAGTTCGATTTGCGTCCGTTGGGAGCGGATGTAGAATCGGTGACAGTGTCTCCATCTTGGAATCCGTGATCATGAAAGACACCCTGGTACAGAGTGAGGCAACTCTGACAGGGGCAATATTGGGCGAAGGCTGCAAAGTCGACAACTTCAGGTCAGTCACTGGACCAGTTGCCTTCCCTGATAGAGCGGTAGTCTGACATTCCACGATTTCCACACTCATGGTCCGCGCAAAGGTTAAAATGTCTTGATTAAAACCCCCACTGGCCCGATGTTCACTTCTCAGATTAGATTTGGCACCGACGGCTGGCGAAGCCGGATGGACGTTGACTTTAACGCGGGCAATGTTCGCAGAATCGCGCACGCAGTCGGCATGTACCTGAAGAGCGAGCAAGGCAACTCGCAGGTTCTAGTGGGTTTCGATACTAGGGCGAATTCCGAATATTTTGCCAAAGAAGCCGCAGGCGTGCTCTCCAAAATGGATTTCAGGACGAAGCTTACAGACCGACCCACTCCTACTCCTGTCATCGCGTTCTCAGTGGTCGATACCAAATCTGCGGCCGCGGTGCAAATAACTGCAAGCCATAATCCTCCGGTCTACAACGGCTTCAAATTCATTCCGGAATACGGGGGACCAGCTTTCGCCGAAATAACCGCCAGAATCGAAGGATTTCTGCCATCGGGCGAAATAGAGAGCGGTACGAGTGCCACCGAACGCTTCAATCCAGAATCGAGATACCTCAAATTCCTAGAGGAAAAGATAAACGTGAGCTTTCTCAAGGGCATGAAGGTGATAGCTGACCCTCTATACGGAGCGGGATACGGCTATCTTTCATCTTTTCTTGCGCGCCACGGAGCAAAAGTTACAGAAATACACGGCTCTCCGGATCCGCAATTTGGTGGGCTGACCCCTGAACCCACCGAGATTAACACAAGGGAGCTTTCGAGTGTGGTAGTTTCGAGTGGTGCGGATTTAGGTATTGCAAATGATGGCGATGCGGACCGCTTTGCGGCCAGAGACGACAAGGGCAATTTCTACTCCTCAAATCAGCTTGTACTTGTAATCGCAGACTACCTCGTTAGGGAGAAGAATCTCAGAGGCAAGATCGTGAAGTCCGTTTCAACCACAGTGGCTCTCGAGAGATTGTGTAGGTCCTACGGCCTGCAATACGTAGAGACCCCAGTTGGTTTCAAGTATTCGGCCAGGGAGCTCATGAACGGTGCGATTATAGGCGCCGAAGAGAGCGGAGGTCTCGGATATGGCTGGTCAGTCCCAGAAAAGGATGGTATAATGAGCGGAGCCATCCTGTGTGAAGCGCTGGGCCACGCGGGCAAGAAGCTTCGAGAGGTGTGGGAGGCAGTATCCAGCGAATACGGTTACGGCATATATTACCAGTACAATTTACCAGTAAAGCAAGAAATCAAGAACAAGATTGAGAACTTAAGACAGAACCCACCTGACACATTCGGAGGAAGAAAGGTGGCAAAGAAGACCACAATTGATGGTCTAAAATTAACAATGGATGATGACTCTTGGATACTTCTCAGGCCATCCGGAACAGAGCCTCTTATTCGGGTCTACATAGAGGCAAGGGATCAAAAGGAACTGGAAGAGCTTCGACGTGAGGCAGAACTGATTATTGGGCCGACCTAAGGCTAGCCCCAGGAACAATTGTTATGGGGGCTCCCGTGGATTAAGTCTGATAGACGCTGCTGACCGTGCTTTCGAACTTGTCTTTGATGTCTTCTTCGTCCATGGTTAAAATCCTGCGGTCCAGCATGACTGGCTGGCCATTCACGATAACATGATCAACACTCGGCCCAGAATAGACCAGTAAATTGGGAAAGTCGGCAGAGAGCGCACCCAGCATGCCGGGCTGACGCAAATCGAACGCTATTAAGTCGGCCAGACCCCCGGGCTCCAAATGGTTTTCAGGAAAATCCATGGCAGCGTAGGCATTTTTTGTTGCCATCTCAAGGCAAGCATGCGGCGTGACAGATTGCGGATCCCAGCGAGAGTGCGCCAGAAGCAATGAACCGAATTTCATGGTTTCAATCACGCTCAGTGAGTTATTGCTTGCTGGACCATCGGTACCGAAGGATACATTTGTGCCGGCCGCAAGCAGCTCGGGAACGGGTGATATGCCACCCTCGGCGAGCTTCGAGTTCGAGACAGGGCAGAATACAGAGCTCGCTCCCGCTTTACCCAACAAATTCGCCTCCTGCTTGGTTATCCAGACAGCATGGGCAGCAGTGAGTCTCTTAGAGAGCAAGCCCATTTTGCTCAGATACTCAACCTCTCTCATGCCCTTGCTCCGTTCGCATTCGACCTGCTCAAGCCGCGTTTCGGCGAGATGTATATGAACCCTTAGTGATTTGGCTCTGCTAAATTCGCCCACCTTTATCAGGGTCTCTTCTGAACATGCGTAGATAGAGTGGGGGCCGAGCGCAAAGCTGACCAGCCCCCCCGCAGGTTGCGAGTTAATCACCGACAAACAATTATTTAGAGACGAATTGGAGACATCTGTGTCGAAGATCGCGGGAGCCACGAGAACCCTTAATCCCGAGGAAGCTGCTGCACGTGCCACCTCTTGCGAACTGAAGTACATGTCTGTCAAGCCAGTCACACCCGCCCTGATAGACTCAGTAAGGCCGAGCTCGACGCCCGTACGGATGTGCTCTGGTCTCAGCCTTCGCTCAATCGGCCAGACACGGTCGTTAAGCCATTGACGGAGGCTGAACCCGTCAGCATGACCCCTTAGCAAGGTCATGCCCAGGTGGGTATGTGAATTCCCTAAACCCTGAGTCACAGCCTTTCCGGAGCAGTCGACTACGAAGTCGCGCTTAGACCCTGACGGCGACTCTCCTTCCAGAATCGACTCAATCCCATTATCGCCAATGAATATATCCCTGCCGCGTAACAAGCGCCTTGAGTATGAATCATAAATAATCGAAACATTCTTTAAGAGCACTGCGCACATCGCGGCGTGCCATATCGGTAGCTCACGGTATAAATGCTATGGATTTTGTCGCATTGATTAGTGGAGGAAAAGATTCCCTGTTCGCTGCCTATCATATGGTTTCCCAAGGTTGGAGCCTTCGAGCCTTCCTTACTGTAAAACCCGCAGAAACTGAGTCCTTCATGTTCCACACAATCAATCTTGGAATCGTCAGATATCAAGCCGAAGCGGCAGGCTTGCCACTCTTGGAACTACGAGCCGCTGCAGGAAAAGAAGCTGAAGTCGAAGGCTTTACGGCCGGACTGGCCGCCTTATCAAAAAGTCACGGATTTGATGCCGTCGTTAATGGGGGGGTATCAAGTGAATATCAAAGGCGGAGGATGGACCGTGCGTGTTCGGACAGTGGCCTCAAGAGTTTCAGCCCTCTTTGGCACGTAGACCCAGTCAAGTTATTGAACAACTATCTGGATTGTGGGTTCAAATTCATTATGTCAGGTGTCTATGCGATGGGGCTGGATTCCAGCTGGTTGGGACATGTTATCAGTGCCAACGATGTCGAAAGATTGGCACGGCTCAACTCTCGCTACGGCGTGAGCGTTGTCGGAGAAGGCGGGGAGTACGAGAGCGCGGTCCTTGACTGCCCCCTGTTCAGAAACGCGCTCAGGCTGAAAGGCAGTGTGTCACCCGGCCTCAATAGGAGCGAGTTCAGAGTTTCGTCGATTTTGCTTGCTTCCAAATCAAGTGAACCCCTCGTGACCATAGAACCTCCGCAATTTTGACTTGGACCAGGCTACGCTGCTCCAACCTGCTCTCACGTAATGTCGATACAAACCACAAAGTTAAATTGACTCAGTCATCGGATTCGGCTGTCGAAAGTGAAGGACAGCCATCACTCTGACTTAATTGAGTTCTACAAAATCCTTCTGTCAGACGAGCGCAAGAAGTGGCAAAACCCACAACTTATACTCAGACAATTCGGTGACCTCAAGGGTAAGAGGCTACTAGAAGTTGCCTGTGGACCCGGATACTTTCTTAGTCACGCCGCCACTCTCGTAGGCCCGCAGGGATTCGTCCTCGGAATCGACTCACAACCGCTTGCGATAGAGATAAGCAGAGAGAGGCTCGAGGCAGTCGGATTCTCGAACTATCGCCTGGTTATTAAAGATGCAATGGAGACCCCCTGGCATCTTGGTACTTTCGACTTCATATTGATTGCGAATGCACTGCACGACTTTGGCGACGCGAATATTGTATTGCGAAACGTCAGTGAGTCTTTAGAGCCCGATGGGAAGGTGATGATAGTTGACTGGAAGAAAACCCATACCAAATTCGGCCCTCCTGTCGAGAAGAGGCTCTCAAAGAAACAGGCTGAAGCAATCATGCTTCAGGCAGGCTTCAGTAAGACCTCCTCTTACGAAAGATTGCCATACCACTACCTCCTGGTCTGGAAGAAGAATATCAGATGAGCCTACTCGCCCAATCATTCCGAGTTACACGGTCTCTATGACGCTAACTGCTAAGTGAGACATTCACGAATATTGCGAACGGATGTCCCCGCTGGCTTGCGAAGCCAGCCGTGGACATTATAGAACATTGCCGACTATACTGTAGCGTCAATTCGCGAACTTAAAGTTTCAAGGTTATACCAAGACATTGCGGTCGTTCTTTAAGTTCCTTTCGGTGCACCGGGAAGTGCCATCATATTAAGCGGGCTTCCGACAGTTGTGGGCATGCCGGATTTTAGCTGAAGAATTCTGCTGAGCGGCACCATGGATTCTGTCGCCCGTGACAAAAGAAAATCTAGCGGTTGAACATATCACAAATGACAAGCCGCACATTTTGCGTAAATAGCTGGCGCCATTCATAAGCGCAACAGAACAAATCAACACTACGACTCGGCTGCGGAGATCTCCCAGTTGTTAACTGGATATGAACTGGGTATCTGCACTGAACTTGAGAGGATTAATGCACTCATGGTTCGTGCAACTCCGTTTATTGTGACTATAGGAACCAAGGAAATTTGGGGAGAAGTCTGTTGTAAACTGGATGACACCGAAGTGTTCATCCCCTCATTGAGTATGCTTCCACTCGCCAAAAGCGAGAACTCTGGATTGGACAAGAACGTTTCGTTGAGGGTAAGGTTGATTGGACAACTCTGCAGGACTATTCCGAGGCACGGACTGAAGGTCCTGCTCTGGAAGAGCGTCGATGTACCTTGAATAGTGGCTCTAACACTTGATTGATTTGAGTTACTCTGAGCAGCCACCCTTGAAGGATGGGGAGTCATCATAAGGCAGAGAATGACGACAACGCTAAGGAGATATGTTAGACGGAGGATAGCCCACCCCGGAATTGACACTCTCTGCCACCCAAGTTTCCTTCGCGGGGATGAGGCGGCACCATTCTATCAAGGCGGATACGTGATACCGAGCCGATTTGAGGAAGTCTCTGAAAACTGAAAGGGATTTATGTTACTACCACCACAGCGCCGACCACATGAGAGCTTTGGTTGAGCACATTTGCTACAGAGCATTCCGATCTTAAAGCCATGAAATCCTCCCCTTGAGGACTGGAAATAATGCGAATTCGCCCTTCTATAGTTGTCACTGGATCACTTGTCCCGCGCTGCCGATTCCGTCTATTTTCGGAATGCGCTGATGATAAAATATGGAGCCACTGCAAGACCGAATATTCCTGTTACTGTAAATAGACCGCCTACTCCAGTGGACGTTGGGTCGGGACCGCAGTTAACAGCGCCAGAATAGCAAACTTCCTCGGAGGTATAAAGGAAGAGACCGGTAACTACCACAATAAGCGAAGCCACTAGTAGCATCGCGCCTACGTAGATTTGCCCGAGGTCAATGCGCTTTCCGTGCCTTCCAGAGAATTCCCCTGCGGATAAACTGACCTTTTGGCCAAGCTCTGGAGATTGCGAAGAGTCAGATTGGGTTGAAGCGCCCGGAAGCGCACGGCCACAATTCGAGCAGAATTTGGAATCGACGGAATACTCTTTGCCACAATATCCACAAAAGGGCAATCTAAGCTCTCGATGAGCAGTGCCTTAAAAATCCTCCTAGTAGAGTAAAGTCTAGTCCTAACTTAAGAGTTCACCCGAAGTCGCACTAATTGAGATTGAACCGAGATTATAGGTCTGTCAGGTTGAGGCTCAAGGCGCTGGGGCTCCTTAATCACAGGACATATGGATGGAGAGATAATTGCGAGCGTCTAGAATGCTACCTCTTCTATACTACCTTTATTACCGTGTTTCTGACCAGATGGCCAATGTATGAGCCTGCCGCCTTCTCTTGCTTCAGAATCTTCGCGCAAACCAACTTGGGAAAGGTTCCACTTCCGGTAAAGGAAATCGAGCTATTCAGTATACTGTGTCGGTAAGCGCTCTAAACACCAGGCGTTTCTTCTATCAGTAGCCTCCTTCTCGTGATCGGGTATCGGCTCAGGTTCAGAGTAACGCGACAAACCACAGTTTTTCGCCCAGAAAACGCCGGCTGCTCGTAGAAACGCAAGCGTGTTTTCTGTTCCCATGAGTTTTGGATTGGCCAGAATGCTCAGACTGCCCCTAGTATTGTTCTGGAGAAACTCAGGCAGCTGTAGCAATTACTTCCACTCAGCTCCTGAAAAAGTGGCTAGAATCCTCTTACCACTAAGAATAGAAAATTGACCCTTTATGTCTCTCAATAATTACTGCTTTTGACCGCATGCATAGCAGAAACTGTGTTCTCGGGGGACTTCCGCTCCACAATTAGGACAGTACCTGACGCCGTTCTGGGGTTGACCTGCAGAGAAAGTGGACTGGGTGAACCGCTCCGGCTGTTGGTAACTGGATACCTCTTTCATTCCTTTGGGTTCGTATGCAGCCACGACTTTGTGCGACGCTGCACCATATACTGTCGCTATCAAACCGATCAGTGCGAACACTCCGCCGAAAGCCGTGATTATTTCCCCCGTCTGAAACTGCGAGCTTGCAACAGTTCCTGTATATCCAAAGCCGGACACAGAATAGCTCGCATTCTGCATCTCGCTAATACCTATTACTATTACTCCGGCGCCAAGGAGTAGAAAGACTATGCCGACTGCTAGAATCTTAACTCTCACTTTCGGCATGATGAAGATTAGTGGTCACCTTATATGATTTATGGTCCATGTATCAGGAGTATCGCGGTGAAATAGAGAATAACTTAAACCAACAACGTCATGCCCCTTGCAAAAATGCTTTGAACGAAAAATGAGAAAACGTTTGCAAAAGTCTGCGGCTTATCACCTGATCTGTTGCGAGTCTTTGTTTCGCCCATGAACTTGACCAGTTACGTCTCAGTTTTCTGTCGTTAAAACCAGTGTGTCCGAAAGTTGCTTGCCTGTTGGGCTCTGTTTCTTTATGTGTTTTTTGGGTGCGTTACTCTTTCCTAAAAAAGCTACCCAACGTTATGGCTTCGCTTTGCATCAAGAATACTTCGGTTGTTGCACATGAAGTTTCCAAAGGGCCATCTTTGAGAACGCGTACTATAACCAAATCCGCTTTTACCTTCCTAGCGAGGTCTCGCATGATCCAAGCGGCTGCTCGATATCCGGAGGGAGCCTCACGTACGGCTTATTTTGGCTGACTTCGGCATAGCATAAATATTTTCCTCTTATCGCTCGTATTGTTGAGGCCCGCGCAAATTCCTTATTTTCGGTGGGTTCGCCACTGGCCGCGGGAGGGCTATTGAAGCTGAATGTATGCGTCAGGGCGTGGGCCGACCCCAGGAGCGCACAGCCCAGTAAATGAGCCGCCTCCGTCTTTCGTCACTCTGCCTTACTTTTATTCCAGAAAGGCGTACCCGGATTTTTCCTGCATGCGTAGTTGTTCAGCCACTCGGCGAGTATGGGAGCCGAGAAAACTATGCGCGCCCTTCGACCGCCGGTCCTTCCGTGGACACGCAACACTGCGCCGTACTCGTCAAACTCCAGTGCGGACACGGGGGCGCTCAGCACTTCGCCCACCCTGCAACCGGTCTCGAAGAGCAAGAGAACGAGCGCTCTCTTACTGAGAATCTTGTCCGCTTCTGCCATCCTTTTCATCTTGTCGACACTAAGCAGATTGTCAGGTAAAATCCTCCTGCCACTCCTGTTCCGGATTCTGAGTCAGGCGATTTCTGGTAAATAGCCGCCTTCGTCTCCCTTGAGCCAGCGAAAGAAGACCTTGATGCAGATTTTCTCCGTAACCGTCGTAACATCGGCGGTTTTCTCTCTTTCCAGAAGGCTGACTGCATCCACCATATCCTTCTGAGTGGCAGCACGAAAGGGTTTGTTCAGATAGCCCGAGAATTTGGTGAGGGTGGTTACATACCTAGTCAACCTTCCCGCCTTGATACCTTCTGCAAGTTTGCAGTCGAGAAAGTCTAGGATTGCACGGCGGTTCTCGAAAACAGGTACCCTTTTCCATCCGTGCAACATAACTGAGCAGCAGGAATATACCCTCATATAGATATCATCCTGCGACGCATCCGTCCCCTGGCGCATGTCTGATTTTTATTCAGGAGTTTAACCTTTGAACCAACAATCACACCACCAAAATCAGAATTGCATGCTTCACTGCCTCCTCTGCAGATGTAGGAGTGAATCGAAAATACTGATAAAACCCCCTAAGAAGCTGACTGTATCAGTATTTGGAAAGCATGCTCTGCACTTATGTCCCGAACACGTCTAAAAGCGGAGACCGGACCCTCACGAGAACTCATTGCACCTTCTTTTCAAGCGTCGAACAAGAAAAACTACCGTGAACTGGATTAAGAGATAAGATGGCCGGTTCCATTGAATCCATTATTCCGGTTGATGAAGTTTTGGCCATCCAACTACCTGGCTTCAATCGGACCTACTACGAATATGCTGAAGAGCAGAACGACAAACACAAAAGTAGTCACTAAAACATACGCCTTGTCCTTCTCAAACGCGAATAACACAATCGAAGCCCCGACTCTCACTATCGGGGTGGCAAGAAGTATCAGGAAGCCCAGTTGAAGTATATACATAGGATTTAAGCTCAAAATCCCGCTAACGAACTCATCAAAGTCTACTGTCGGCCTCCCGTAATTCGTCTGTATGAGCTGACTTACACTATTCGGTAAATCTCTTGACGCGTGGCCAGCAAAGATGAAAGCTATGCTGGCAACTACTAAGACACTGCTCAGTGTAACGCCATATCTCAGGATATTTCCTATTATGGCATTAAAATCGATTTTCGATTCTGCTGAATTGTCTTCTTTGTTCAACTTGAGGCTCACTCCCGCTCCTTTAGACTAGCACAGCTCCCCTCTGGAGCATTTCAATGCCCAGAATCAGTAGCACTACGATAAACACAAGTCGCAAGGAAGAAGGTTTGGATCTAACCAGCGTCTTTGTGCCAGCAAAGGAACCCATCACAACTCCAACCATTACGGGTGCAGCTATTAATGGGTTCACAAACCCCCCAATGTAAAAAATGCCGGTGCTCGCAGCCGCAGTGACACCGATCATGAAGTTGCTTGTTGTTGTAGAGACCTTGAATGGTAGACGCATGAGTGTGTCCATGCCTATGACCTTCAGGGCTCCGCTTCCAATACCGAGTAATCCTGAAACGAGGCCCGCACAGAACATCACAGCCAGACCACCCGGAACTCGAGTTGCCTCGTATTTAATGTGTTGTTGTAGCGCGCCATCATAGTATTCTCCCTTCAGGTTTAGGCTTTCACCAAGCCTATTTGGCCTAGCGTTGACGGCTGACTGCGTAAAATCAATTCCTTTCTTTGACTTCCTGTAAAGGTCGTATGACGAAGAAAGCAGGACAATCCCAAACACGATATAAACGATCCATGAGAGAGAACTCTTTATGAGAAAGATAGTAGTAACAGCACCTACTACCGCCCCTGTTGAAGTTGCTATCTCCAGAAACATACCTATCCTCAGATTGGTTATCCTGTCTTTTACATAGGCAGACGCGGCCCCACTTGAGGTTGCAATTACTGAAACAATGCTAGCTCCAATTGCAAATCCAAGTGGAACGTTGAACAAGAGTGTAAGCACTGGAACAACTATAATCCCGCCTCCAATCCCAATAAGAGAACCAACAAATCCTGCCAAAATGGAAATAAGAAACATGAGCAAAGTGTATTCGAGCAGTGAGGTCATTCCGGACTAGTTTTGCACAGTATGTGGACGAATTTAAGTGTGCCATGAGTTAAAGGTGATTCGATATAGCTGGAGCCGACAGACTATTACGAGCTCAATAAAGCTCTGAAAGCCCTGCAAGCGCTTTTGCTCTCAGAAATATACGGTCAAGCATCTGGGCATTCAGTAGTCCGGTCTGGGTATTCCTTCGACTCGGATGATAGGATGCAACAACAAGGTAGCCTCCGCCTTTAACTTCAGTACCGTGCCGAAACTTTCCTTCTCTAATCCCAACGAGCCGCTTGCAGGTCGAAAAGGCTATTCCTCCAAGAGCGACTATCACCTTAACATGTTTTAAGAGGCTCAGTTCCAGTCTTAGGTACTCAAAGCACCGCTCAAGTTCTTCCCTTGCGGGCTTGTTTTCGGGGGGCGCACAGCGCAGCGCGGCCGTAACATATACCCCACGGAGCCTCAAACCGTCGTCAACACGTAAAGAAGAGGACTGATTCGAAAATCTGCATCTGAAAAGCGATGCAAACAGAAAATCTCCGGACGAATCGCCCGTAAACATTCTTCCAGTTCGATTTCCGCCGTGCGCCGCTGGTGCCAAGCCAACAATCAACACCCGAGCCGATGGATCACCAAAACCAGGAAGTGGACGCCCCCAATAGTGCTCGTTCATATATCGCTTGACTTTCTGGCTCGCGACTGAAGACCTGTATTCCACTAACCGTGGGCACCGAGTGCAGCTGATTATGATATTATTCAGTTCGGTTAAATTGCGCACCCTAATGGTCATGCAACCCACCACTCCCGCGCGTAGTTTACGCGAAACCACCCAGGCGTGTGCACTATGGCCAAGGATGCCGGCCGATGTGCGCGTTTACTTGTCCTCTGGAAAGACTTGCACCAACGGCTTTTCCCAACCTCTAAAGAATGCCGCTCTACCCATTCCCTCCGTATTATAGGAGAAACCGGCATCTCCTTTCTTATCAAGCACTATGATCCCCATCGTGCCGTTACCAAATCTCCGCGTTATTTCGGCTATTGCAGAATCCGCCGCAGATTGAGCGCACTCCTGCCGAGCCAGAAGGTCAACCGCGTATCTGCAGAGAGTAGTTCGTATTGCATATTCGCCCGTCCCAGTTGCCACAGCGCCACCAAATCTACTGTCTGCCCAGAAACCGGCACCGGGGATGGGGCTGTCGCCTACTCTCCCGCTCAGTTTGAGCCAGTAACCACCCGTAGAAACTGCCGAGCTTATCATACCTTTACTGTCAATTGCTACGGCTCCAACCGTACCATGGCGTGCCCCGCGGTCGTACACAATCCGGTTCTTTGCGAACCTGCCCTCGCCAGCCAGCCACTTTTGCCTGAGTTCACTCAACTTCTCGAGTTTAACTGGAGAAACCAGTTCCGGGTCGCTCCGGATCCCATAAGTTTCTAAAAAGGCCATGGCTCCCGGACCTACGAGTAGCACGTGGTCGGTGTCCTCCATTACACGTTTCGCAGCAAGGACAGGATGCCTGACAGAGTCAAGTGATGCCACAGCTCCTGCGGACAAGTCATTTCCATTCATAATGCCCGCGTCCACTTCGGCCCTTCCGTCAACTGTGAGCGAACAACCAACACCCGCATTGAACGCCCCGGATTCCTCCATGTCAAACACCGCTGCTATAACTGCGTCAAGAGCACTTCCCCCCTCAGCGAGCGAGCCGTATCCCTTGGAGAGAGCGGAACCCAGACCCTTTCTGTAAGCTTTGAGGTCGTGATGACCCCTTAATACCCCAGCCCCTCCGTGAATTACTATCCCGAACAATTGCGTTCTACTTCGGTTTGCAACGCCAGTTGGCTTGATTACGAGACCCTTTTTATGAAGTCATTGAACATCCTCTCTGCTGAAACTGGGTCAACGGAGGACCTGACCAATTTGAAGAGGTAGGGGTTGACCTCTTCGATTGCGCCACCAATTCTCTTCGACAGACAAAGCTTTGCCACCCTCACCGCATCCAGAAGCGGTCCCGCCGCGTTCGCCCCGTCGACGCTCCTTAAGGTAACTTCTACCTCTATGGGTGCACCCAGCACAGATTCGCCCATGATTTCGAAGCGGCTATCTCGAGAGTTGCCCATAAAGTCTACATACTCGGTGGTACCAGTGGCCGCCTTTATTTTATACGGAATGACGCTTGCCACAGTTAACGTCTTTATGGCGCGTTTTCTGAGCCGAAGTTCGTCATCTTCCACCGTCACTTCGTTCTCGCGGCCGCCTCCCACATCAAGCTGATATGTTTGCGTAATTTTTACGCCGCGTGAGCTAAGAACTGAAAGCACCATAGAGTGAAAGAGCGTTCCGCCAATCTGACTAAGCAAATCGTCTCCAAGAAGCGGAAGTCTTCTATCGCGGAAATTGGTTTCCAGTTCTGTACTCGTGGCTATCGGTGTCGGTGTGGCATTTACAAAGGCGCAGCCGCAGTCGAGGGCAGCCTGTGCATAGGCTTCTCCAGCGCTGTCAAGTCCCCCTGTTATGGCATTCAGAAGAACATCTGGTCGGGCTTTCTCAAGAGTGCTTACGAAGGAGTCGTAACTGACCGCCTTTGTGGAGGGCGAGCCGCTAGCGGGTTCGTTCTTCGAAAGACCGGGTTCAACCTTCAAATTTTGCTTTATTGGCGTGAATATGGGCAGTGCCCCAGGCACTGCCTGCAACGCTTCTCTTACAGGCCTCCCCACTTTGCGCTCATCAACGTCAAACGCAGCAACAAGCGAGATGTCGCTCGGGGAGAACGGGCCAAGGACGCGATGCAATAGTCCAGTTCCAGAGCCACGTTTATAGAGTTCTGCTGCCTGTAACATTCCGCTAACGGCTGAGCCCACCCCCGCTACGGCGACTCTAATTTCGTGCTCGGGTGGCTCCGTAACCTTCTCGGTTTCGCTCAATTGCCTCTTGCAGCGCCTCTGGACGCTCTGAAATAAGCTTGCTGAAATGGTTTGCCGTTTTACAACGGGAAAAAGGGTAATCAAAATAGCCATTCACAAACGATTTATTGAGGAACTGCAATTATATTACGGGTACGCGTGCCAAACCAGTCCTTTGTCAGAATCGAGCCGCTTGAGAAGAGACTCTCTGGAAGAGGTCTCGCTCAGCTCGATGAAACCGTGATGAATGAGCTTGGAATCCAGGCAGGCGACCCAATCCTGCTAATCGGCTACAGGCGGGCCGCCCTCACCGTTCAGCCCTGTGAAAGAAAAGAAAACGGCAAACGAATCATAAGGGCAGATGACGAGACGCTCACTAATACTGGCGTGACACTCAACGACAAGGTTGTGGTCAGGAAGATTCAGCTCGGCATTGCGCAGAAACTGGTAATCAGCCACTCTGACGAAATAAGGGAGCAACCTGACCCGCGCGAGGTAATGTATTCGCTGAAGGGAAGACCCGTCTGCAGAGGTAATGTGCTCTCCATCAGACTTAACGGTCGGAGTGTAAACGCGGTAGTGGAGGCCTACGTCCCCGCCGAAGAAGCAGTCCTAGTAACTGCCAATACCCAGATAGAAGTGATTCGGGAGCCAACGAAGGTACAGCCGAAAGGCGTTCCCCTCGTAACCTTTGAGGATGTTGGCGGCCTGAGCAAACAGGTGGAAAAACTCAGGGAGATCATCGAGCTTCCCTTAATCACCCCGGAAATGTTCCGAGCGTTTTCAATCCGGCCACCCAAGGGGATACTTCTCTATGGGCCGCCTGGTACTGGCAAAACCCTGATTGCGAGAGCAGTAGCAAATACTATCCGCGCAAACTTTTACTTGATCAGCGGCCCAGAAATCGGAAGCAAATACTACGGAGAAAGCGAAAAACGCCTCAGGGATATCTTCAAAGAGGCGGAGAAAACCGCTCCTTCGATTATCTTTGTAGACGAGATTGACTCTCTAGCTCCGAGCAGAGACAATACTTCGACCGAAGTTGAGCGAAGGATTGTTTCTCAACTGCTTACCCTGATGGACGGCCTGTCTCCGAGCGATAAAGTTGTCGTGCTCGCAGCCACCAACCGTCAGAACGCAGTAGACCCTGCACTGAGACGGCCAGGCAGATTCGACAGGGAAATCGAAATACCAGCCCCGGACGCTCCCTCAAGACTGGAAATTCTGCAGGTTCACACCCGTAGGGTGCCGCTGGGTGACGACGTTAATCTGAAAGAAATCGCAGAGTCTACGAGCGGCTTTGTAGGAGCCGATCTCGCAGCCTTGGTAAGAGAAGCTACGATTAATGCCATGCGCAGGCAGACTACCGATTTCCTGAAGGAAATGGACACACCCAACTCGGGATTGGCGGTTCACCGGGAAGATTTCTTGGAGGCGCTCGGAGAGATTGAGCCTTCGGCCCTTCGGGAGTTCAGGATTGAAGTGCCGAACACAAGCTGGAGTGAGGTAGCCGGCCTCGACGACATCAAGCGCGAGCTTATGGAAGCAGTTGAGTGGCCACTGCGCTATCCAAGCGTCTACTCCAAGTTCAATGCTGACGTACCGCGAGGCATACTGCTTTATGGCCCTCCCGGAACGGGTAAGACAATGCTCGCGAGGGCAGTGGCTTCCGAGAGCAAGGCCAATTTCATAACTGTATCGAGCTCGGACCTTCTATCAAAATGGGTGGGCGAGAGCGAAAAGGCGCTTCGTGAGATATTCAGGAGGGCAAAACAGGCCTCGCCCTGTATAGTATTCTTCGACGAAATCGAAGCTCTTGCGCCGCTCAGAACTCCGTCTGATGCCCAGGTTACTGAGCGTATAGTGAGCCAGTTGCTAACCGAGATGGACGGCCTCGTGAAGCTTAACGATGTAGTGATAATGGCGGCTACAAACCGACCCGATATGATAGACCCGGCGCTTCTGAGACCAGGCAGATTTGACAAAATACTTTACGTGCCGCTTCCGGACCTCAAAACGAGGGAGCAGATGCTAACCATGTATTTCTCCCGCCACCCAGTCGAGCAGGGGGTCGAATTCGCAAAGTTCGCTGAATTGACCGAGGGATACAGCGGAGCGGACCTGAAGGGTCTCGTTGATAGAGCAGTCCAACTGGCGATCAGGGAACATATACCGGTAATATCTACAGACGGCAAGGAGATGTTGGTGACAAGGGCTCACATCTTCGAAGCTCTAAAGACCGTCAAGCCCAGTTTGGGCAAGCAGGTCGACCTGATGCGCTCGGCGGCGGGCTCGGGCCAAAGACTTGGAGTGCACTAGGCTCGAACTCTGCCCTTGGACAGCTTGTCACCGCTAGAGTCATGGAACTCTGATAAATTGTCACAATACCTTGGGGACGGCACTACGGGCCCTGGTAAAGAAGAGAGACTCCAGAGCGGAAGAGTTATCGTCACCTCTAGAGCGCGGCTCCACGTTTGTCTCTTGGATATGAACGGCGAGCTGGGCAGGGTCGACGGGAGTGTAGGCATCGCGATTTCGGAACCGAGCGTGAGCGTCGCAGTCTCT
Organism: archaeon; assembly: GCA_021800035.1. Classification (GTDB taxonomy): domain Archaea; phylum Thermoproteota; class Thermoprotei_A; order Marsarchaeales; family Marsarchaeaceae; genus JAKAWJ01. The sequence continues at coordinate 3,262 of JAJYZJ010000011.1, read as the reverse complement.
CGCGGGAAACCAAGCGAGTCGGACCGCATGGTGAGAACATTTGTAAATAGATTCTACTCCCGACTGAGAGTCTCTGGCTACTGTGCAAAGGCGGTGCGCTATTACCCTCAGCATGCGGGGCTCGGCCTTACTACTCAACTCGCTTTATGCACTGGGAGGGGCCTGTCGGAAATCGAAGGGCTTCGGCTGCAAGCGCGAGAAATTGCGAGAATCATGAGAAGAGGAGGCACCTCGGGTATTGGAACCGCTGTATTCGAGCGCGGCCCGCCGCTTATAGTAGATACCGGTCACCACATGGGCCCTCGAGGAAAGACCAAATTTACTTCTTCTGACTACTCGAGCCAGCCGCCCCCCGCTGTGCTGCTTCGGCTACGTATTCCCAGAAACTGGAAATTCGTTGTCGCCCTTCCAAAAGGACTCCGGGGCTACGGCGGCAGGCGTGAACTCGAGTTCTTCAGGAAAAAATGTCCCATACCCCCCAGAATGGCAGCAGACACCGCGCGAATTGTGTTAATGCGACTTCTACCTGCTGCACTGGAAAAGGACATTGATAGTTTCGGTAGCGCTCTGAACTCCATCCAGAAGACAGGTTTCAAGAGATATGAGATTGAGGAGCAGAGTCCGAAAGTCAGAAGACTTATGGAAAGAGGCCTGAAGCTGGGCGCGGCCGGCGCTGGAATGAGTTCCATGGGTCCCTCGGTCTATTTTGTTCTCGACAGTTCGAAAGGTGCAAGGCAGCTTGCAGCGAAACTTGGCGATGACATAGAGGAAACATGGGTCGCAGGCGCATATTCAGGAGGAGCGCGGGTCAGTCACCAAATCGCGGAAGAGTAACGTCCTTCCGCGGATAGGGGACATGGATCTTCCCGCGAGCTCGGTACTGATAAAATCTCTTTTGCAACCAATCAGGGCTTGCGAAGCAGGCTGAGGACCGCGCGGCGGCCCGAAATTTCGGCCACAATTCTTTTCCTCTTCTCTTCTATGATTTCAGAAGCCGATTCAATCGCCTCTTGAAGCTCCTTTAAACGCGGAGGGGGTTCTTCTCCCACCAGCTTCTTAAGAGGGGTATAAGCAGTTTCTCTGAACTTGGGTCTGAGAGGAGTAAGTCTGCCATTCTGAGAAAGATAGCATCCTTTTCCTTTTTCAACATATCCCGCTACTACTGACCTTATGCCTGCCTTAGAAAGCACATCCACGACACTATGAGAATCAGCGGGCGGCACAAATAGCATAAGTGAGTCTATCGATAGCCCCAGAGGGTCCATTTTCAGTTCGTCCAGCAGCTTGAGCACTTTCGGATTCACAGCATCCCTTATTTCTTCTTCCCTCACCACTATTCTGACCTTAGCCTGTCTTGCGACAAGCTCTAGGTCACCCCTGATGCCCCCGTTCGTTACATCCGTCAACCAGTGGACTCGTTTTGCGAGATCCGTGGCTCGCAAAGCGTTCATAGAAATCACAAAGTCGACGTTCAGAGTTTCTGCGACCAAGTCAGGCCTGCCTGAATAGATTGCGGCTGTGCTCACGGTTCCCCCTCCACTACCTTCGGTGAGCAGTATCAGGTCACCCGCCCTCACGCTTGACTTTCCTACTCGGGTTCGCTTAAGGTAGCCAACAGCACTCACTGAACCAACTATCCTGTCTCCGAGCACCATATCACCACCAACCCTGAGAGTGCTCCCGCTAACCACCGGCACCCTGGTAAGTTCAGAAACTGCTGAGACACCCGCCACAAATTCAAGCAGTTTGGATATGTCCCCGTCGTCCGAGAGGTGCACGTCGTCCATCAGAAACAGCGGCTCAGCCCCCTTCGCTACTACATCTCTTAGCGCAGCGCGCGCGTCGTGGAAACCCATTAAAAAGGGGAAGTCCGACAGCCGGGAATGAGCGCCATCAACTGCGCCCACTATAAGGGAGCCGTTTAATTTCACTGCGCCCACATCATCATGGTTTGCCGGCTCAAGCACGACCTTTACGGCCGATGAGAGATTGGAACGGTGAAAAATCTTAGCGATTTTCTCGTGTGTGAAGCGGTCACCCTCTCCTCTCGAGCCCAAACCGAACTCCCCGGCTTTTACACCGCTCAGCTTGGTTTCGAGAGCAAGAGAAGCATACGGATTCTTGGGCCGAATCCTGCTCGCGATAACTTCATCGACCACGGCCTGCGCATAACGTCTCGACTTGTTACGGCTGAATCCCTTTGAGACGGCATATTGCGCGGCGACAAGCTCGATTGCGTTTTTCTTACCTTCACGCAGTGCCCGACGCGCGTAAAACTCCAAGTCTACCATAACAGAATAATGGTGCTTCGGGCAGAGCTCTATTAAGCGATACTTGAACCTGTAGCGATGCGGGCGACTATGTCTGGTTTTCTCTGTAGCCTACCCTAGCCGAGGCAGGAGGGGTCTAGAACTTATACCAGTTCAGGAGATTGACCAAAAGATTGACGCTTGCCTGACTACTCACCTTTTACCACAAACGGAGTGGGCGGGATTGTGCTACGAGAAAACCAGGTTCTCTTGGTTCTTGACGCCTCACTAAAGAAGTGGACGCTCCCCGGCGGGCATGTCGAGCGAGGTGAAACCTTGACTTCGGCATTGCACCGGGAACTCGAAGAAGAAACCGGCGTAGAGGCTGCTATTGATAAACTCGTGGGCCTGCGTCATGCCGTTTTTGAAGACGGAACTTCTGACATCTATGTCGTTTACCTCATGCACTGGCTTAGGGGGGAACCTCGGCCAGACGGAGCAGAGGTGCTGGACGCGAAGTTTGTAGGCATAGAGCAAGCTCTTTCTGATTACGAATTGAGCGAACTTACGAGGCGGTTGATTGAAAGCACTTCGAGAGGAACCCACGTTGGCCTGATGAGCGATAGCTACAACCCGGCAGGAACCAAAAACATCAAAGGTTACACGCTCTATGTGTAGCGTGAAAGCCACGCTGCGATATCCCGCTGGTGCAAACCACGTCCCTCTTCGAATGTTTCGCTGACAGCTGCGTCAGTGCACCTACTGCATTCACACCCGCCGAAGATTCCGGTGCTCCTGTGTTCTTTCTTTTTTTTTTGTAGAAATGGGAATTAGCTCGACCCGAATGACGCTCAGCGGAGCCCGGTGATGATTCTTCTTACTTCTCCTTCGTCTGCGGTAGTGCGAATCGCGTTCGCACCGAAGTGAGAGCGAACTGCCGTGTAGCCCTGACTTTGAAGAGCTTCAAGCACTTTATCCAGTCGCGGAGGCCCCAGCCCTCGCCCTTTGATCAG
>JAJYZJ010000055.1 GCA_021800035.1 archaeon | reverse complement strand
TTAGGGCGCTCGGCTTGGATGCCCTTGCAAGAGAGAAAACCCTGGCCACGTTTTTCTCGGCCTCCCCGAGCCACCTGGACATTATTGCAGCGGCGTCGACCGTGATAAAAGTCGCTTCGATCTCCGCTGCAGTTGCAGCCGCGAGAAGCGTCTTTCCGCAGCCAGGTGGGCCGTACAAGAGAATGCCCCTAGGCCAACCGAGCGGGAAGAGGTCAGGTCGCCTCGTAGGATACACAATCGATTCACGAATCGCTCTCTTTGCATCGTCCAAGCCAATCACGTCAGCCCAGCGAACATTGGGCTTCTCCTGCAGAACGAGTTGGTCGGCCACCGTCCTGTTTACGGACTCGAGCTGCGCGCTGATTTGGTCACTGCTGGAAGGCGTAAAGGGAACTTCGGGCTCCTCCGGAACTTCTCCCTTCAAAACCTTTATTCGCTGTTGATATGACTTTATCCTCTGCACGTAAATCTTGTTCAGGTCGTATTGAGGGTAAAGGGATATCAAGTTGGCAAGTGTTTCAATAGCCTGCTGATAACCTGCAATCGCCTTCCCCCTCGCGCCCTGCTTATCAGCAGTAACAGCCTCACTAGCATAACGTATTGCCGCCTTTTCGAGCTCGCCAGCCGCCAATGCCATATGTCTTTCTCCCTGCTATCTCTTCCCCTTAACTAACATTTCACGAACTAACCGATTCCGAGGGATATCCGAGTTTAATCTTACCGCGAGCTTCGAGGGTTTTTAGACCGGTGAATACCTCTTCTCTTGAAAGACCAAGTTCTCTGCAACACCTGCCAAGGTCAACTGTTCCCCCATTCGCTCTGAGGTATTCCAGTAGCTTCTGGGTTGGCACAGTTTTCTCCTCTGAGAGTGTCACATAAAGCAGACCGTCTTCGGTCTGCACGGCGCTCGAAGAGCCCGCAGTTATATCCTTTCTTAAGTAATCTTCAATCGAGTCGACTCCGTGGGTTTTCAGATACTCCACCACTGAACTCTGCGGCTGAAGGCCGAGCCCGTCGATCTGTTGCTTGAGCTCCGCCTCTGCCTGAGCGCGCGCGTCTCGCAGTACAGACTCTACATTTTCGTCCGAGATTGCGAGTGTGGGGTCAAAGGTTCCCGCGTCAGGCGGGCTTACGCTCATTATACTCACAAGCGCATCACCCGCCTCGCCGAGTTGCCTAGCAACCTCAGGGACATAGGTATGCAACTGAGCGTTGGCAACTGCCAAGGCTCCAGCCAGTGGGCGCATAGTCACACCCAAATTACCTATTTCACGTGCAGTCTCCAAGCGAAGGCGAAGCTTTTCCACTATGAGCTCTGACTGCTTGATGACCGACAGCACCCGCAGAGTTTCCGCTATTTCGTCCGCGTAGATTTTTGCCCTTGGCTTATCCTTTTTATTTACAAGGTAAGCACAGGCGCGAATAAGTTCAGCCTGTCTTCTGCGTAAACTGTTGAAGTGCACTCTCAGCCTAGCATGCTGCTCATTTAACGTCCTCAGTACTGCATCAGACTGAGTTCTCGTATCTGGCCTCCTTCGTATCAATCCGTCAAAGTAGGAATTGGCACCCAACAAACTCAGCTCAGTCTTTTTCTGGTGAGCCGCTCACAATCTCGACCTTGAACACTTCGCGGTAGTCACGCTCAATTTGAGAAAGAACACGAACGTATTCTTCCAGCTCGCTCAACTCAAGATCAGCCGAGGTCAGACCCTGTCGCAAGAGAGTGGAATAGGTCTCAAATTCATCTTTGTCGATCTCATCCCGATTAAAGGCGATGTTAATATCCACAAGACCTCTTTCGATGATTTCGGACTGAGCCCTTAGCTCGTTTGTCCTCTCTTGCGCCTTATCAAGGAGCAAGTGGACCCCATTTACAAGCGTATTAAATCGGGTCTTGTGCTGAATGTGAGCAGCGTTAAGCACCGGAGTGTCTTCATTAGTGCCAAAAACCCCTGAGGCCTCCAGCGCTAGAATCCTGTCCCTGAGCCAAAGAATCTTTTGCTTTGCATCCTCGAGCGCAAATTTCAGCTCTGACCTGACAACTACGCGGGTTTCCCCGGCCCTGATTGCCTTCGCGAAATCTATCACCATAGAAGTGTCGATGTATCTGAAGCTTCCACTTGACTCGACTATCAGCGTAAAATTTCTGTCGGGTGCGGTATCCGCTTCAGAGTCAGGAAGAAAATTAAAGAATCCTGCGACCCGCCCCACGGTCCTTCCGTATTCATCCTGGACAACCCTGCCCAGATACTTCGAGGGGCCGGCCCCTCCCTTGAGTAGGTCTCCCGGACTCAAACCCTGATCAGCCTTGCTGCTGAGTGCCTTGGGACCCGCTGAGTGGCAGATCAGGAAATTCTTCCTTGAGCTTCCTTTCCGCTACCGAAGCAGCCTCTTCCAGCACCTTCTGCGCGTCTTCGTTTCCGGTTTCGAAGTTGACAGTGTAATTACCTGTCTGGCTCGCCTCGACCATGATGCTGCTCATCAGGTTGATTATCTGGCCCATCTCTGCCCCGACTTCAGGTGTGACCGTACCTATGCTTTTGCTCACAGTCGAGATAACGCTGGTTGCGGGTACAAGCTGCGAAACTATATCGCCAAGATCCGACACTGTGCCCAACCTGAGTATTATGGATTCGAGCGCAAGCCTGCTCTGCAGTATCAGTTTTGCCATCTTGCGGATTTCCGATACCTCATTAGCGTAGATAGATGCTCTGGCCTGGTCGTGACGTTTGATTGCATCCACAACCTTTTCAAACATCACCTTTTGTCTCTCATTCAGTCTGCCATTGATCTGGTCCAGCCTCTGCACCTGCATCTGGAGCGACCGTACCGCCGTATCCAAACGGGGCTTTAGTGGGCCCGCAGGTCTCAGCGCCTCTCTTAACCTTTCCCCGGCGCTTGACTCTTTCTTTTCCTCCCAGTTAGAAGCGAAGTCCCTACTCAAGAAGATCCTTTGACCACAATGGTGAAGATTTATAAGTGTACTGTACCACTAGCTCGCGTCCCCACGGGTATGGGATATCAGAGGAACAACCTTTCATGAGCAAACCGCAACGGTTGAGACTTGCAGAATTCGGTCTCTCGGACCATGAGTCACGAATATTCACAGCTTTAGTCGAGAACGGGCCATTAAGTATGTCTGAACTCGCACATATAGCTTATGTCCCAAGGACCAAGGTCTATACGAATGCAAAGAAACTGGTTAAAAAGGGCTTTCTTGAGGAGTTACCCGACAGACCCTATCGTTGTAAGGCAGTAGATCCACAGAAGATTCTGGGCCCCATACTTGAAGAAAAGTCGGAAGAGGTCGGAAGTATGCACAAACAACTCGACCTGCTGAACGAGGCATTCAAAAGGAATAAGAATGATGAAGGAGTCCAGTCCCGCGAGTTCTGGTCCATAGACCGAAAAGACAAGGCCATGAATTCGCTGAGGAGTGAAATTCTCCAGGCTCGAGAGGAGGTCATAATGGTTTTGAACCGCAATGGGTTCCGAATCATGATTGAATGTTACGAAGCCCTCAGGAAGGCAAGGGACAGGGGTACGAAAAACAAGATAATTGCGCCACTACTTATCGAGGAACTTCCCAAAATCGAAGAACTTTCCGGCTTCGCCGAAATTAAAATACTTGAAAACGAGCTCCAGGATAATTTGGCAATCGTGGATTCCACGGCTTGCGTGATCATCTCCTCTTCTAGGATGAGCGAAGGCTCTCGAGGTTTTTCTTCTATCTATATGAAGGAACCCAGGGTAAACGAAAACTTCAGGTCGATGGTTAATTCCGTGCTCTGGGATAGCCTGCCAAAACTTGAAAGTGTGCTCACTCTCCTACGTGTCAGCGGAAATCCTTCACACGCAATAAAGGCTGCCTCCTCGTCAATTTACGCAAACGCGGTGATCTACTCTTTTGGAAAGTGGATCACTGATAGGTTCGGAGCAAAGGAAGGCGACGAGATCCTGCGCAAAATAGCTGCAGAAACTGTCAACGTTCTCGAGAAAGACGAAGGCGTAAAGCTCGTGAAAAGCAACCTTGAGGAGTCGCTCAGAGTAATTGCTGACCTCGCTTCAATCTCAGAACAGGTGGATGTCGAGCTCGGGACCCAAGAACCAATGAAGTCAATATATTACTCAGTTAATAAGGCCTCCTCCGTGTCCTACAAACGGAGCAAAGAATCCAAGTCCAACTACCTTATGACTGCGTGGGGACTGCTGAGCGAAGCTATAATAGATCGGTTGGGCTACGAGACCTCTACTGCGCAAACAGAGTATGACAAGGCCACAAATTTCTGGATGACCAGAAAGCGGCTGTTCAAAAAAGGAGAGAAACCCACAAAGTCACTTGATGAGGTGTTGCATGAGCTTGAAACACTTTCCGGGCGTTTATCGCCTCCACCTGGCGAGCGCCCTTCCGGCGGAGAAAACGTCAAATAGGAATTCCCGCTCCAGTTTGATAAACCTCGGAATCTCTCAAGTAACGGTCCCGCGAAATGTTAACCTGCCACGGAAAGCGAGACCGCTTGGCACGTGGTAGCGTGAACGCTTACCTTCAATCCGATAGATTATCTCTGACACTGGCATTCACCTCCCCAATTCAAGCCCGGCGGCACGCAACCATAGCCACATAGCCGGCTCATAGTCTCGTAGGCTTATCGAAACCAAATGGCCGCATACAAAAAGAGATAAAAATCGGGAGGCTCCTCCCGATTCGTCTAGCGCTGGATTGCTATGTAAGCCAAGACCGCTGCTACCGCGAAGAAGGCACCGACGAGCCCAGAAAGGAACCAAGGCGTCGTAAGAACCTTCGGTATATACGCGAGCGCGGGCAAGACAAACCCGAAACTCATGCTGGCTAGTATTCCAGCAATGAAGCCAACCAGAGCGAAGACCAACAGAACCGAACCCTTACCGGCCATTCATTTCACCACCCTCTTAACCTTCCAAAATCGCTTAAGTTGCCTGTAACGTGTCATTATGTCACTTGGGTGACGAAAAGATGCGAAACTAGGAGCCGGCCAAGGAACAGAGCCTAGAAAGTTAGCAAGCCTACACTCGAGAGCAGATACGCGAGCAAAAGCAGAATGCCAGTTCTTCTGCTTGGTTTGGCACGTCCGACAACTAAAGCGCCGAGATAGCTAGTCGCGACCATGGCATAAAGCGACAGCTTCGAGCTATTACCCGAGACCGATATTGGATTTCCAAGAAAACTTGCGAGAAGCACCACGGAGCCGAGAAGCAAAGTGTTGGACTGGATCTTACTTCCTAGTAGCGAGGCAACTGCAGCCTTTCGCCCGTTTTCTCCAGAAGAATACAATTTTATTGATGAGAAAAGTTCTGGGAGTTCGTTAGCGAGGGGCACAAATATGAGAGAGAGCAGGATAGGGGAAATCCCAGTCACAGTCGAAAGCTGCTCTACTGAGTTTAGAAGTGGGTCGATGAAAGCAACGATAAGTGCGGCAGCAATAACCAATAGAAGTAGGGGTGCCACCAGTGAACGATGTTTATCGGACGCCGTAAGCGCTCCTGAAACCTCCACCTCTACGGGTCCGACCGAAACGAGAAAAAGCCCGAAGAGAGCGATCATGGAAAGACCTGCTACCAAAACCACGTGGATTCCGACCAAGAGGATGAGAAAGAGCGTGGACGAAACCAGTAGAATCGCGACATCCGACTTTGACCCTTTGTAGCCGAAAGAGGTAGCTCCCTTGCTCCCCGAGCTCAGGATCATCAGTCCAAAAACTAGCGTGAAGAGCACTATGTTCCCCCCGTACGCAGACCCCAGCGCTACCTGACTGCTTCCTTTCGAAACTGCTACTATTGCAAATATATACTCAGGGAGCGTTTCTACGAAGCCCAGAATTACTCCACCCGTAAGTTTTACGGAGAATCTGGTGAGCAGGCTCTCCGCCCCCCTCCCAAGAAGGAGTCCTGCTCCTCCAATTACTGCTAAGTAAAAAAGGAAAGAAAGAACTACGTCCGACCCAGGAAGAGTCACTTAACTCATCGGCTAGTATACACGTTTATTGGTGGCCAGCTACTGGATGGGGCTCGTAGACTTCTTCCAACAGATGAATTTCATCCGAGCTCAGCCTAAGTGTCATTGCGCTCAAAGCTTCATCGACGTGTTCGGGTTTGGTCATGCCTACAATAGGAGCGCACACGTAGTCCTTGGAGAGCAACCACGCCAGAGCCACTTGCGCGTTTGAAACACCTTTCTCCTTCGCGACTTGGCTCACTCGGTCTACGACGCGGAAGTCCGAGGTCCTAAAATATCTTTCAGCAAGATACTGGTCACTTTTGTAGCGCGCGGTTTGTGGAGCCGCTCCCTCCTTGTATTTACCAGTGAGAAATCCTCGGGCGAGCGGACTCCATGGGAGAATCTTGAGCCCGAGCTCCTTGCAGAGAGGTATCATTTCTCTCTCTTCCTCTCTGTAAACCAAGTTATAATGATTCTGCATTGTTACAAACTTTTCAAATCCTAGTGCTTCGCACTTTGACATCGCCTTAAACAGCTGCCAAGCCCACATACTTGACGCTCCAATGTACCTTGTCTTTCCGTCCCTCACGAGCATGTCGAGGGTTGACAGCGTTTCTTCTATGGGAGTGTCATAATCCCACCTATGCGTCTGGTAGAGGTCCACGTAATCAGTTCGCAGTCTCTTCAAAGATTTCCTAATCTGTTGCAAAATATGTGCCCGCGAAAGTCCGTGATCATTCGGTCCTTCCCCTACGGGGAGCGCCACTTTCGTTGCAATCACGACATCCTCTCTCCGACCCTCGAGCAATTCGCCCATTATTTCCTCGCTTCTACCAGCCGAGTATCGGTTTGCCGTGTCGAAGAAATTGATTCCAGCATCGATGGCTTTGTCCACTATCTTCTTTGCATCTTCCTTTTCGAGCATCCACGGCTGGGAGTTTCCAAAAGACATACAGCCTATACATATTCTTGAGACCTTTAACCCGCTAGAACCCAATCGGGTGTACTGCATGTTCAGTGTGGAGCGCCCAGCTGTATTAAGACTATTGAGGGGTTCACCAGCCAAAGCCCACAGGCCCTTACTCGCTGAATACTCTCGGGCTCTTTCGAGGATATGGCTTTTCCGATAAGTCGGAATCTATCAGCGCCCATGTAGAGATGTCGGGGCAATCTGAGATAAAAACTGGGGAGCCGAGACTACCATCTATGAGATTCACGTCACGTATTAGCTGGACGCGCTCAGAGACTCCGACCAATTGTCAAAATCAGATTTTAGCTATTGGTTATAAGTCGCCGCACATGAAATACTTCGTAGACGCGTTTGAGCGAATTTCTGAGGAATCTTCCAGACGACAATGCCATCGAAATCCTCTTCGCCGACTCTCCTCGAGACATCGAAAAGTTGAAGATTATTGCCGAAGAACTGGATAACGATACCGGCAGGGCAATTTATCAGGCGATCTATCTTGGCACTGAGACTTCGTCCGCGATCGCCGACGCGTTGCACCTGACTCTTCAGCTTGTAAGTTATCATATCGCGAAGCAGGTGCTTGCCGGTTTGATCAAAGAGAGGGTGGATTCTTCGTGGTTGAGCGAGAAAGGAAAGGCAGTGAAGCATTATGTACCAGCAAAAATGGGCATCTTTATCGCACCTTCATCAGAGGCCCTCAAGAAAAACCCCGAGCTTGAGAGGAAGAGCAGGGCGGCGCTCTATAACCTTACCAAGAAAATAATCCCCGTGCTGCTTATTGCCATTCTGGCATTCGTGGCATTGGTTTCAGCCGTCCATGGCATAGACGTATTCGCAAGTTCCGGTATTGCACCTCCCGCGCTTCCAAGTCATCAGCTGGTTTCAACCAGCCCGAGTTCAATTACGTCCGCTGTACCAACATATCCGGTTGTGGCTGAGACAAACCCTACCGTGGCGTCCACGTTTACAGGCTACGGGAATGCAGGTGGGGCATCTGATACGACAGTGCAAAGTGCCCTCGGTTCAGAAGGCAACGTGGCGCCAAGCGTCCTCAATTCGATAGCGTTTGCCGCCCAAACTTTTACGGCGGCTCTCAGAGACAAACTGGCGGTCGCAGTGGGACTGATTGGTTCCTTTTTGATTGCATACGTATTCGAACGGTGGAGGCTCGGAAGAGGGGCCACCGATTGAACTGCTGGTTGCGACTCTATCAATTCGAGCAGTCAGCCGCCTAACGAATCCTTCCCGCGCTGTGCTATAACAAAAATACCAGAAAGCTCCATCTGAAAACGAAAGTATAGGACTCCTGAATCTCCACAGAGCCAGCAAGTAAGCCCTAAATCGGCTTGCTTTTCACGCAACGCGGAGTGGTGCAAGGAATTCACGGTTTCGTCCAGATTAGTTTTCACTTCTGTGACAGTGTCACGCGCGGTTTACGCCCTTTGTTGGTTTGACGCGGCAGCGACTTTTCCGGCACTCGCCCACTCGGAAGGCTATAATCTTGCGGTTCTAGGAGAACTGACGGCGGCGTTCTTTCTCGGGGCCAGCATTTTTCAGGTGCCAGCCGGAATATTCTCAGCGCATCTGGGAGCGAAGAGGGCGACTCTCACGGGGCTTGCTGTAATCGGATTTAGCTCACTTACCTCCACGCTTTCACCCACCGTGCCCTTTCAAGTAGGTACTAGATTTGTTACGGGCTTTGGCGCGGCCTTCTTTTTTGCTCCAGCACTAGTCGTGGTTTCAAACCTTTTCGGAGAGCACAGGTCCGGCCTTACCGTCGGAATATACAATGCTGCTTTCACGCTGGGCGGGGGCTTCGCACTTTTTGCGTTTACGCCGTTAGCTGCATACGCCGGCTGGAGGATGCCCTATCTGTTTACGGGGATACTCACTCTAGCAGCATTAACCCAGAGCATTGTCGTCTTCAAGGGTCCGAGCTCTGAAAATACGCCGGTCTACTCGAACACAAAAACCGCGCTCTCGTCACGAACGGTCTGGAGCATAGCACTCGGTATTCTGGGTATGGCCGCCGCCTACTATGTTGTTAGCCAATTCATTGTCGAATACTCAGAAGATTCTTTGAATCTCACGCCTGCACTCGCGGGTGCAGTCTCGTCCCTTGCACTTTTCGGAGGCCTCGCTGGTGGCCCCGCAGGTGGATGGATTTCAGACAAATTTGGAGATCGCAGGAAATTCACGCTTGTTCCGGTGATAGCGGCAGCGTTCGCGGTTGCGTTGTTCAGTGTCAGAAACGTCCACGCGGCATGGGCCGCCTCCCTGCTTCTCGGCTTCGCCGATTCAGCAGCTTATACCAATGCCTACGTTATACCTACTGAAATACCAAATATAGGCAGGAGGTACGCGCCTATCGCAATTGGACTCATCAATAGTGTGGGTATCCTTGGAGGTAGCGTTGCCTCGGGTGTATTCGCTGGTCTGGTAACTAGCTTTGGGTTCAGCTTCTCTTGGATTATACTAGGGTTGTCGGTACTCCTTCCTGCCCCGTTCATATATGCAGCCGGTCGTACATCAACCAGACCTGAAGGCTCCTAGGATGATAAGAGTGCCTAGAGCGCGACCTGTTGAATTATGTTGAGCGAGCTCTGCGACTCACGAGAGATCACAGCTGCCCCATTAATGCAGTGGGTATCGGGAGGCGTGATGCGGCACGTACACTGCGAAAAGTGATTGATTAATTAATTTCAGATCAAGGCGATCGCAAGCAATAGTCCGAAACCTCTCGCGGCGATTGAGGTCACTCTCAGACCCCTGCGCAAATTGTTTTGCTCGGGTTTATCGCCTCTCAGCTCCCATATGGAGAAAATAAAGAGAGGAATGAACAAGAGACAAAGAAGTTCCGCTTCGGGCAGTATTCCCACCGTGACAGTGGCTATTAGGATAGCATAACAACTCAATGGAACCAGAAATAGCAAACGGGCTGCTCGCCGGGGGCCAAGGCTCACTACTATGGTTCGTTTTCCAGTGGGCAGGTCAGCCTGATAGTCCGGAAAAGCGGCGTAGTAGACTGTATAAATACTAAGCAGTCCTAGCACGGCGCCAGCGTAGAAAGCTATCCAGTTCAAACTCAGAGTCTGGACATACACAGTACCCAACACAGTCGCGACTCTTTCTACCGCTAGCGTGGCTTCACCGAATCCGAGACGCTGCAGGACAGAGGTGTATAGAAAAATCGAAGCGGCACCGAAGGCCATGAGCACCAAGACCAAGGCGCCCCTTTCTAACGCGAGGTACAGCCCAAATCCTACCGCCAGCCCCATTGTAACCGAAGCACCCCTCAAGACGTTCGCTGGAGATGCGCCCGCTTCAGTTATCAGACCAGAGCCTCCGCTCAGGCCCCGTTCGCGCGCCAGCTGGTCCGTACCATGTTTGTAGTCGAAGTATTCGTTGAAGAGGTCTGCGCTGATGTGAGCCAATGCAACCCCTAGCAGAGTGAGTCCGAAAAGCTCCCAGTCAACCGCGGCTCGTATCCTCCATGTTATATCGAGGCCCGCCAAAACTGGTATCAGGGAGGCCGGCAAATAGGCCACCCTGACTGCTCGTGGCCAAACCTTTCTGTTCAATTGAAATTCTTTACCACTGAGTCGTGGTACGCAAGATTTAAGCATGAGCCGGTCCAGTATAAACTATGAGATATTCCAAGGGGGAGGCGAAATCATGGGCTAGAGAAAAGCTCACGGGCCAGTGGACCACGATGGTCACTCCCTTTACCCTAGATGATGAAATGGATGAAAACGGCCTTGCCAAGAACATAGAGCATGTGATTTCGCTGGGCACCAAGGGGCTCGGGTTTTCCTGGAACATGGGCGAGTTCTGGAGCCTCACCCCGGCCGAGAGAATTTCCCTGCTTGAGATTGTTCCACGAATGATAGGAAAGCGCGCACTCAAAGCGTTTCAGGTGACGGATACCTGCCTGAAGGATGTGATCTATTACTGCTCCAAGCTTGAGGATAATGACTACGATCTTGCTATTCTGGCCCCTCCTTATATGATGTGCAGAACTGAGGAGCAAGTGATTGACTGGACGAGCCGCGTTGCGGCGAGTACTAATATAGGGATTGCATTCTACAATTCACCGCAGTTTGGCATAACACTTTCTGCAAAGTCGCTCTCCAAGTTAGCGGACATACCCAATGTCGTTGCCATAAAAGAGGCCAGTTTTAACATGCAGCTATCAATTGATACACATCTCGAAGTTGGAAAGAAGGTCGTTGTTAGCACGCCTGACGAGGAAATCTTCTTCTACGAGCCACATTACGGTTTTCATCAACAAGTAATGTTCGCGAACACGAGCGATTGGAGGTTCGACAGCAAGGTGCGGCACGACTATGTATCTTACATTGAGCTGGCCACCCGCGGCGAGCTCGAAAGGGCCGCCGAACTTTACAAAAAAATCTGGCCACTCAAACAGGTCTCGCGACGCTGGTGGGCCCAAGTGGCAGGACGGACGGGTGGTGCACTCCCAGTCCAAATGGTCAAGTACTGGGGAGAGCTCATGGGGATGTCTGGGGGCCATGTCAGACAGCCGCTTCTTCCTCTAACTTCAGAGGAAAAGGCAGGT
>JAJYZJ010000054.1 GCA_021800035.1 archaeon | reverse complement strand
GACGGGAAAGTCCCGCTCATTCTGAAGGTGAACGGGAAGAGCAACCTCCCGCGTGGAGAGCCTGTGTCAAGGCAGATTTGCTCTGTGGATGAGGCCGTGAGCCTTGGTGCCAGTGCAGTGGGCTACACCATCTATCTTGGGAGCGAGTTCGAAGCCGAAATGTTACAGGAGTTTGGCAGGCTGCACGAGCTTGCGCATGACTGCGGACTGCCGGTAGTGGCCTGGATCTACCCAAGAGGGGCAGCTGTAAAGAACGACACCGCGCCCGAGATCGTGGCCTATGCGGCAAGAGCCGGCCTGGAGATCGGAGCTGATGCCGTGAAAATAAAGTATTCGGGCGATACTGCCTCGTTCGCTTGGGCAGTGCGGAATGCGGGAAAGACAAAAGTGTACATGTCAGGGGGGCCGAAGGCGCCAACCGAAGACGACTTTTTGAAGCAAGTGGCCGGGGCCATGGCCGCAGGAGCAACAGGGCTCGCCGTCGGCAGAAACGTATGGCAGTCTCGGGACCCGTTTGGCATATCACAAAAGCTCAGGCGACTGGTGCTCGAAAAAGAGACTATATAGGCCGGAGAGCCAAAAGCTAACTAGATGAGCTCAAGCTCAATCTTCACATCGTCAGGTACGTTGATTCTCATTATCTGGCGCATTGTTCTCTCTTCTGCGGGTACATCAATCACTCGCTTGTGCACTTTCATTACCCAATGGTCGTAGGTATCAGTTCCTTCTCCTGCAGGTCCTCTGCGGGTTGAAACCTTGAGTCGCCTGGTGGGGAGAGGTATGGGCCCCGAGACCTTTACGCCGGTCTTTTTCGTGAGCTCGACCATCTGCGCGCACACCTGATTGAGCTTGTCGGGGTCCGTGCTCCAAAGCCTTATCCGCGCCTTTTGAGGCATTTGCTACTCGCTCTCCCTCTATTGCCAGCCATGCCCTTTTACTTTTTCGCCGCCGCCGGGACGAGATCGATGATCACGCCTGCGGCAATGGTCCTGCCCATATCTCGAATTGCGAACCTTCCGAGAGGCGGAAAGTCCTGATACTTTTCGGCGGAGAGGGGCTTTATCGGCTTGAACTTTACAATCGCAGCATCGCCCTGCTTCAGGAACTGGGGAGTCTCTGGAATTGGCTGACCGGTCTTCGGGTCCAGCTTCTTCTCTATTGTGGTCATCTTGCATGCCACGGTCGACGTGTGAATGTGTAGCACCGGGGTATAGCCCACAGAGACGGCGGTGGGATGAGAGAGAATGAATATTCGTGCCGTGAATTCGTCCACAATTGTCGGAGGATTGTTCACCCGTCCGGCCACGTCACCCCTCTTGATATCTTCCTTTGATACGCCTCTTACGTTGAAGCCAATATTGTCACCGCTCTCGGCCTGATTGATCTGCGAGTGATGGGTCTCTATGCTCTTTACTTCCGCAGTCTTGTTGGAGGGGTTAAAGATGAGCTGGTCCCCGACTTTCAGAACTCCGGTCTCCACCCTTCCCACCGGGACTGTTCCTACACCCTGAATTGTGTAGACGTCCTGTATCGGAATTCTGAGAGGTTTGTCATTGAATTTCGGTGGTACGCTGAGACCGTTCAGAGCGTCGATGATGGTCGGGCCCTTGTACCAGGGTGACTTTTCGCTCCTTTCCATCAGGTTGTCTCCCTGCCAGGAGGAAATCGGGATAAACGGAATCTCTTCTGTCTTGTAGCCAATTGTCTTCAGGAGCTTTCCTAGGCCATCGACCACTTCCTTGTACCTCTGCTCGGCCCAGTTGACGCTCGCGTCGTCCATCTTGTTCACTGCAACAATGAGCTGGTTCACTCCCATCGTCTTTGACAGGAACGCATGCTCACGCGTCTGGCCGGTCGAGCCGATCCCGGCTTCAAACTCACCCTTCTTTGCGGAGATTACGAGTATTGCGGCATCTGCCTGGCTCGCTCCCGTAACCATGTTCTTGACGAAATCCCTGTGTCCAGGCGCGTCTATGAACGTGAAGAAGTACTTGTTTGTTTCAAACTTCCAGAAAGTAAGGTCAATTGTGATACCTCTTTCCCTTTCTTCCTTTAGCTTGTCGAGCACCCACGCGAATTTGTTATCTTCCTGACCTTTCCTCTTGGCTTCCTCCTCAATTTCCTGAAACTCTCGCTTGTCTACTGAACCCGTGAGGTACAGTATGTGCCCGACAAGCGTGCTCTTTCCGTGGTCAATGTGCCCTATTACTATTAGGTTTAGATGCGGCTTCGACGACAAAGTCCAAATTCCTCTGTTTTCTGCGTGCGTAGCTTCACCCGAGATATTAGTCTTTGCCCAATCCGAGTATATTCACAGGTTCACGCCGCAAGCTGAGACCATGGGCCGCGCGAGAATTCAACGAATTCCGCGGACTTCTTTCAAACGGGGCCCTAGGCCAGCGAGCCTTTCTGTGCGAGCCTGGATAAATCTCTAAGAGATCCTGTGAATGACGTGCTCCAGGGGAACAAGCAGCTCTTAGTCGAGAGGTCTCACTACTCGGTAGAAATGCTAGCTCTGATTTTGTTCAGCCAAAACCGAATCGGTTGGTCCGGAAGCGTCCGGGAACTCCTCGAGGCTACCTGGAAGCGAGCGCGATACGTTCGATTTCGTCTCGCTTCGAGACTGCATGGCTCTTGCTATCTCCCTGCGCGGCTGCCATGAGCTCTTCTGCGAGCGACTCCTCAAGCGGTCTGGCAGACTTTTTGTTTCTGCTTCTCGCGCCCTCTGCGATGAATCGCAGAGCTAGGTCCACTCTCCTTACGGGAGCCACGTCCACGGAAACCCGATACACGATTCCTCCGTAGGCTACCCTCGTCGTTTCCTCTCTGGGTGAGGCGTTTTCTACCGCTGATACCAGCACCTGCAGGGGGTTCTTGCCAGTCCTAGCATGTATAATCTCGAGAGAGTGGCGCACCATGGAAATCGCGTGCGCCTTTTTCCCTCCGTTAGAGCCGGGGCGCATGAACATGTTCGCCAGTCGCTCAACTATCAGTACGTCACTCTTTCCAAACGCTTTTGCTTCATGGCGGCCACCGGAATAGGGATAGATCCTCGGTCTGAGACAAATATGCCTCTTGAGCCCGGGATCGTTCACAGAGACATCGGCGAAGTCCCACTTTTCAAAGAGCTTGGGAATCATCTTTCTTGCACATCCATATTCAGCGGACTGGCTTCTGCTTCTTTCCGGTGATCAAAAGATTGAGCGGTACCCCGTTCACCTTTGTCACCTTATATCGCACACCCGGAAGGTCTCCCATAGAGCGGCCGAGCGTCCCGCCGATGCCTTCGATGATGACCTCGTCGTGTTCATCAACGTAGTTCAGTGAGCCATCTCCAGGCAGGAATGCGGTTACCTGTTTGCCATTCTTGATCAGCTGAACGCGCACACATTTGCGCACAGCGGAATTCGGCTGGCGAGACTCGACACCAACCTTCTCGAGCACGATTCCTCTTGCCTGAGGGGAGCCCATGAGCGGGTCAAATTTCTCCTTAAGGTTGAGCTCCCGAATCAGGTACGACCGCTCCGACCATCTTGAGCCACTCCTGTTTCTACGTAACTTCCTTGCGGCAAACTGACCCCTCGGGCTCTTTGAATCGGCCAATCAATGCACCAATGAACCTGACGAAGCCGCTCCAGCCTGATATAAGCCTTCAGCGTTTTCCCCGTTTGATCGGGCAGTGCCGTAGCGACCCATGAACTGCCGATTCATCGCACTTCGACCGTACTAACATCGTGGTAGCGCCTTAGCAGAATCCGCGCTTTTTCTATGTTTCTTCCGTTTTTACCAATCGCGAGACCCTGATCATCCTTGTGAGGGTGAACCTGGACTTTGACGTGACCTTCCGGGTCGATAGTGACATTGATGGATTCAATTCTTGCTGGAGTGAATATGCATCGAACAAAACTTTCGAGCGAATCGGCGTATTCCACCACTTCCACCTTCCTCTGGAGCAGCTTCGAGGCTTTGTCTACGTTTGCTCCCCGTTTTCCAATGGCGCGGCCAGCACTTCCGGCATCAACTACGAATAGAATCGAGTCATCCCGCATGATGCAGTCTCTCACAGAGGCGCCAGTGAGACTTTGAAAGAGTCCCATGTAACGCATCTGGTCCTGGGTTATTTTGATATCTCCCGTTGCGAGTGCACCGTCTGCAGTGAACTAGCCAGCCCTGTCCAGCAGATTTGACTGTCCGGCGTCCATGACACCAAGGCTTGAGATCACGTGAGACCTGTTGCAGAGGGCGGCCAAATCCCAGCCTGTCCCAGGGAATGGGAGCACCTTGACCCCGTTTTCCTTTGCAAGCCTAGCCAGCAGGTTTGCTTGGTCCGCGGGCGCATTGCTCGAAATCACGAGCAGTTTTACGGCCCGGCTCTTGATACCCTTCGCGGTCTGTCTGTACCCGAACACGCTCTTTCCGGTTTCAACTGCCATTTTTAGTGCGTTCATCGTCTCCGACATTTCTCATTGCCCCCAAATTCACGAGCAGCTCTACCATACCTGTGCCCATAGGGATATAGTTTCCCACTATCACGCTCTCTGTGACTCCTTCAAGCTGGTCAGTCTCACTCGACTCGGCTGCGGCGAGCAGGTGGTTCACCGTGACCTCGAATGCTGCCTTTGCCAGCACGCTCGTCTTACCAAGCGTGATTCCCGTCCGGCTGACGGGCTTGATCTGACCAGACTCCGTCATCCAGTCCGCAAGCAGTGCGATGTGTCTCGTGTCTACTTCCAAGCCCTGCTCATGAAGAATACTGATCACTTCTTCAATGATGCTGTTCCTCGCGGCTTCTATACCCAGCACGCTGAATGTCTCGTAAATGTTGTTTGTGGTGGTGCGAGTCTTGTCCACTTCTTCGAGCTTAAGAGCCCTTGCAAAGTCGCTCCCCTCAGTGATTATGTACCACTCTTCTTCATGCCCAGCTACTGGTTCATCCAGCCGCTTCTTCTCGAGATAGACCTTTGTTATTCCCTTTATTCCTCTAAGCACCACAGCCTTGATCTTTTCCTTTAGCCTGTAGCCTACCGCACGGGTCATTTCTTCGTTAATAATCGTAAAAGCGGTTTTCCCTTCTTTCTCTACTTCTGCTTTTTCTGAGCGCGCCTTACCAAGGGCGCCCTTGACAGCTGTGATTGCCTCCTCCAGCTCGATTGAATGCTTCTCCATTTCATGCTCGTTCAGTACGAATGAGACGTAACCATCGCCGATGTCAATCTCCTCGGCAATATCTTCAAGAGTAATCTGGAGGATTTTTCTTGCGACTTCGTACGCGGTTTCTCTGCTATAGCGGTGCTTTTCATCCAGCCAGACCATCATCATTGGCGTTGAGGGAGACTTCCTTGCGTCCACAATTTCTATCAGTCTCGGTAGCCCCAGGGTCACGTTATACTCCTTGACGCCCGCATAGTGGAAAGTTCGAAGTGTCATCTGGGTTCCGGGCTCACCAATGGACTGTGCAGCCACAACGCCCACGGGCTCACCGGGCTCAACCTGGCTGCGCAAGTACTGGTCGACGCTCTGACGAACTACTTCCTGCACCTGATTTTTTGAGAGATTCTTTCCGTAAGACACCTCAATAATCTTCTTCACGATTGGAGACGGAAGCAGGTCCGAATTGGGGAGCTTGGACACGAATTCAGTAAGGTCAGCCCTCTGCGCGAACTCCTGCACCGTCTTGCTCTTTCTAACGCTCATTCAAAACCACTCTCTCTACAATCTTTTCGACATTTACCGACCTTCCCCCGTCTGACTTGCTCGGGTCAATCCCGTCTTCTCCGTACTTGTACTGTATAATCAGGCCGCCAGGTGTGCGCACTGTGTTATCGTAGTCCACCCTCAGATCCTGAAGCGCATTTATGAGTTTGCGCTGCATGTATCCACTTTGCGAGGTGCGCACGGCTGTGTCCACGAGCCCTTCTCTTCCTCCTGCCGCGTGGAAGAAGAACTCCGTCGGGCTCAATCCCCTGCTGAAGCTGGAAGTAACAAAACCACGCGCCTCCGCTCCTCGGTCGTTCCGCTCAAAGTGCGGAAGCGACCTGTCAGTATATCCCCTGTAAATCCTCTTTCCTCTGACAGCCACCTGACCTATTATTGCTGCCATCTGGGTGAGATTGAGCATGTTACCCTTTGAACCGGTTCTGGCCATGACCCTCGCCCCGCTGGTTTCGTCCAGCTCGTCAGCCGCCAGGTTGCCAATCCTGTCTCTCACGTCAGTAAGGAGCTGCATCACCTTTTGTTCGACTGTGTCGTCAATCGTCTTACCCGGAAGCGGCTCCAGCTCTCCTTTCCTGTATGCCTCAAGCAGCTTGGCAACAGAGGCCTCTGCTTCCGCTATTTGCTTGTCAATCTGCACAATCGTAGTTTCCGGAAGGCTCACGTCGTCATAGGTCATCGTGAAACCCATGTGGTCAAAGAAGTAAGCAAACATCCGGAATGCCTTATCGATAAACTCGCTTGTTGCTTCTTCTCCGAAATCCTTGACGATGCGGTGTAGAAGGCTGTCGGCCTGACCAGCGCCTATCGCTTTTTTGTCGATGACTCCGGATAGCAGCTCGCCATCACGGATAGAAACGTAATCGTCCCTTTCACACTCCTCGAGTTTGCAGTCCTTGTGTGTGGTGTTCGAACGGTTGGCGTAGTTCAGGCCCTTTGGGAGCAAAATGGAAAACACCTGTTTCCCGGTCCAGAGCTTGACAGGCTTCGTCACAGCTGGCTGCGGCAAACTCTTGGGATCAAGACCTGCCGCAATAACGAGCTGCTCTACCTGGGAGCGGTTGAGCATCGTGGACTTCTGGGTGAGCAAGTAAGCGCCGGTTATGTAGTCCTGGCTTCCCCCGATAATTGGGCCGCCGAACCTGGGTGAAAGAATCTGCTCCTGAACAAGCATCAGAACAAGCGCCTCCGCCCTCGCTTCCTCGTTTTGCGGTACGTGCAGGTTCATTTCGTCTCCATCGAAATCGGCGTTGTAGGGCATACACACTGCGGGGTTGAACCTGAAGGTTCTTCCAGGTAGTATGTGCACCCTGTGCGCCATTATGGACATTCTGTGCAGGGAGGGCTGGCGATTGAACAGCACAATGTCGCCATCGGTAATATGACGCTCTACGATGTAGTTCACGTCAAGACTGTCAGCAATTTCCTTCCTGTCTTTAACGCGACCAAGGTCAACCCTTCTGCCGTCAGGGCGGATTATGTAGTTTGCCCCCTTGAGCTCCTCGGCGCCAAGCCTGACAGCTTCGCGCAGTCGCTCAATGTTTCCGGGATTGACCCGCTCAGGAATCGTTAACACTTCTGCTATCTGCTTTGGTACACCCACTTCGTTTATGTCTAGACTGGGATCTGGCGAGATCACGGTCCTCGCAGAAAAGTCGACTCTTTTACCGGACAGGCCACCCCTGAAGAGGCCATCCTTTCCTTTCAGCCTCTGGGCGATTGTCCTCAGAGGTCTGCCGCTTCTGTGTTTTGCTGGAGGATAACCCGCAATCTCGTTGTCAAAGAAGGTGGCCACATGGAACTGCAGAAGGTCCCACCAGTGCTCTATCACTATTCTGGCAGAACCGTTTACGATGCACTCGTTCAGCTTCTTGTTTGTGCGCACGATGTCGACGAGCTTGTGGGTAAGATCATCCTCGGACCTGTCCCCTGACTCAAGTATGATCGACGGCCTCACGACAAGAGGTGGAATCGGCATCACCGTAAGAACCATCCATTCAGGGCGGGCGTATTCTGCGTCCAGACCGAGCAGTTTGATGTCCCTCTTGTCCTCGATCAGGGCAAGGTCCATGAGCACCTGATCGGGATAGAGTTTCACATCTCCCTCGGGCTTTTCATGAATGACTGTAACCGGCTTTTCCAAGCGCAGGCTCCGCCTTTCGACACCGCAGTGCGGGCACATCGGAAGAGCCTTCTCGCCGCTTCTCGAACCGGCTGCTCTTGCCACCACTTTTTTCACGAAAAGCCTTGCCTGCTCAGGACGCCTTAGCTCGAGTTTTTCGTATCTGGATATCGATTCTATGATTTCCTGCTCGGGTAGCATCAGCCTGTGGCAGCTGTAACACGTCGCCTTGAGTGCCTCCACTATCTTCTTCATATGTCCCACGTGATAGACTGGCCGGGCAAGCTCGATATGCCCGAAGTGACCCGGACACTGACTCCAGAGCCCACCACAGGTCTGGCAGCGCTGGCTGGGTTCAAGTGTACCCATTCTTCTGTCCACCAAGCCGTCCTTGACTGGCAGGCCATCTCTGTCATAGAGATCTTCAGTCTTGATATCGAGGACAGACATCTTTCGAATCATATCGGGTGACATGAGCCCGAAGTGTAGCCCTCTAACCTGTTTGAAAACTGCCGAAACTGACGTTTACTTTTCACCAACTTCTACTACCTTAAGCCGGGGAGAAATCCCCATGCTCATAAGCTCCTGAATCAGGAGTTTGAACGCGTATGGGGTGCTCACCATGCTCACTCTCGTCTTGTTGCCATCTACGGGGCAGAGATACTCGCCCTTTCTGAAGTCATAGTAGACCACATACCCACAGATGTCGCAAACTCCGACCGTGGTCTTGTCGGAATTATCGAGCAGCCTGTCTTTCAGCAGCGCTGCCGCCCCATGGCCGATGAGCACATCCCTTTCCATCTCTCCAAATCTCAGACCGCCTTCGCGCGCCCTCCCTTCCGTAGGCTGGCGTGTCGTAATCTGGACGTTCCCACGTGATCTTGCGTGAATCTTGTCAGCAACCATGTGGTGAAGTTTCTGGTAGTATACAACACCTATGAACAGCTGGACCGCCAGCCTTTCTCCCGTCCTCCCGTCAATCAGCGATTCTGTGCCGTCCGGTCGGAAGCCAAGTTCCTTCAGCGCCCGTTTCAGGTTTTCTGCCTCTTCGCCCATAAACGGTGTGCCGTCTGCCTGTCTGCCCTCCAAGGCGCCAACTTTCCCAGCTATGAGCTCGATCAGTTGACCTACTGTCATTCGCGAGGGGAAGGCGTGCGGGTTAATCAGAATGTCCGGGACTACTCCCTGGCTGGTAAATGGCAGATCCTCTTGCGGGACGAGGTATGCAACCACGCCCTTTTGGCCATGCCTAGATGCAAACTTGTCGCCCAGCTCGGGAAGTCGCGTGTCCCTGACCCGCACCTTGACCATTCTGTTACCGTCCTTGTCAAAAGTGACGATTACACGATCGACGCGTCCCTCCTCGCTATGCTTCAGCGAGATTGAAGTGTCCTGCTGGATGATTCCTCCCATTTCGGCTTCTCTTATCTGCTGTCCAAATCTTGGGGGGCTTACTCGCCCAATCACTACCTCATCGCCCACGACAGTTGTCTCGGTTGGAATTATTCCGTCCTCGTCCAGCTTCTCGTATAGACGGGAGCCTCTGTAACCTCTGACAGTCTGTTCCGGAATGGATATCTTATCCATAAAACCGCCAGGATACTTCTTCTCAACCGCCTCATACATTCTGAAGAAGGTGCTCCTGCCCAAGCCTCTTTCGACGCTGGCTTTGTTGATTATCACCGCGTCTTCCAGATTATAGCCTTCAAAGGGAGCGACCGCGAGAATCACGTTCTGGCCGGCGGGTCGATCTTCAAATCCGACAACCTTTGCTCCGCGCGTTGTAACCATCGGCTTCTGGGAATAGTGCAGAAGGTGACCTCTGCTGTCCGGTCTTATTCTGAAGTTGGATGCAAAGAAGCCCAGAGCCTGTTTTGCCATCGCTGATTCGTAGGTATTTCTGGGTGACTGGTTGTGATCGCTGTAGGGTATTATCGACGCAACTACACCCATCATAGCCCAAGGGGCGAGTTCAAGGTGCGTGAATCTTTCCGGTTTCTTTGAATTCTCGAGCGTTTCGGAATCAATGGCCACCATTGCGTTTTCTTCTTCAGAAGCATCGAGATATTCAATGACCCCGGCGGTTACAAGGTCACTCCAGCTGAGCTTGCCCTGCCTCAGCTCGTCCACAAACTTCGGCTGCAGCCGGGATTTTCCATCCTCGACCAGTATGAGCGGGCGCATCACTCTTCCGGAATCTGTGCTTATTTCGATTTCATATTTTCCCTTGAAGTTCTTCCGGAGGGCCACGCTGATCTCAGGAGATATACCTCCTGCTCTGCGACTTTCGCGAAGCTCTTTGGCCAGCCTCTCCACGTTGTCGTGATAGCCCATGAACCTGCCATCGAGGTGAACCCTTGCCTTCCCTTCTGCCACTCCTCCAAGCACACGGGGGATGACACCATATTTTCTGATCAAAGCGTCTTCGAATTTCGCGGTTTCGGTCTCAGTCAGACCGACCGACACGATTGAGGTGAGCGCCAAATTCTTGACAAGGCCGCAGTTTACCCCCTCTGGAGTTTCGCTCGGACAAATCCGGCCCCACTGGGTCATGTGCAGCTCTCTCGCCTCTGGGTTGGCGTGCAACCTGTTCAGGGGAGATATCACTCTGCGCAGGTGGCTCAGCGTCGAAAGATAGTTCGTGCGGTCCAGAATCTGGCTCACGCCTGTCTTACCATCCGGCCAGTTTCCGGTTGCAAGCGCGTGCTGAATCTTGTCAGTCAGCAGATTTGCGCTTACCAGAGCGCGTACTACGACTCTGCCCTTTCGGCTGCGACTTCTGTCTACGTTATGGCGCAAATCCTTTACAAAATTCTGCATGGCATTTCTGAGAATGACAGCCATGAGGTCGCCCGCGAGCCTGAGCCGCTTGTTTCCGTAATGATCTTTATCTGTAGTGGGATACCTTTCCAGGTTGACTTCCAGAAGTTGCTCAATCATGCGGCCAAGGAACAGTGCCTTCCGCGCTTTGACCTCACGAGAATTGGCTGTGCCCAAGTGTGGAAGCAGGCGCGTTGAGATTATTTCTTCTGCTCTTCTCTTAGGGTCGGCAGACTTTGAGAAGCCTGCCATTATTCTGTTACCGATGTAGCGAAGAGCCTCATCTGCGGACGCCGCCACTCCTTCACCCTCAAGGAAGGAAGGCGTGAGAAGCTCCTGTATCTGTTCGTCATCTGAAACCAGCTTTGCTATGTCGCGATCTGTTTCCACGCCAAGTGCTCTGAAGACTACTGCCATGGGCAGCTTGGAACGAATTATGTAAACGTAGATTTTTCCTTCTTTTGTGAGTTCCGCTGACGAATTGGTCCTGTTCGCAGTCCTTGTCACAGAACTCACTTTCGACGTGTTTAGCACTGTCGAACTGTTCGAGCCCTGCTCGACGAAGACGTGATTAGTTGCCAGGTCTTCCTGCGAAACTATTATCCTCTCTGATCCATTTATTATAAAATAACCGCCCGGATCGTCCGGATCCTCCTTGATTTCAAGGAGTTTATCTCTCGTCATTCCGTCTGTGATGCACAGACTCGACTTTAGCATCACAGGAAGGTCGCCTATCAGCACGTCCTTCTCTTCGTACTGGTCTTGGCCATCGCTTATAACAAAGTTACAGAAGATTGGAACAGAGTAGCTCACGCCCCTAACCCTTGCCTCAAGGGGCGTAATCGCCCTCGTCACGAAGTCGGGCTCTGTGAGTTCAGGCATCACCCTCTGTCTGTCTGTATACTGGTCATACGAAGGTCTCCCCAAAACTGGGGCAACGGCCTTGATTTTCAAATCGCCCTTTGTGGATTCGACTACCCCTACTTCCTCCACTATCTTCTTGAACTCATTTTGAATAAAACGGTTGTAGGAATCAAGATGCAGCCTTACGAGACCCTTTTCTGCAATCATCGATCTGACCAAGACTACGTCTTGGGATTCCTCAGGACCGTTTCTTACAGCTTGCGACATGTATTTTCTCTCAAACTACGCGTTTATTTCCTGTTCGCCGCGCGCACAACTTTCTTTGGTTTGGGCGCGGACCTAGCCTTGCGTTTAATCTTGTCCGAAGACTTGGGCACTCGACCTGTTGCCTTTGATACAGACTTTCCTGCTTCCCTTTTGGTTTTCTTTGACTTCTGCTCCTTTTCTGCTGCCGCCGCCTGCCTGAGAGCCGAGGCCGTCTTCAGACCCACGGGAGAAGTAACATAACGATACACCGTGTACTCGCCGACAAGCTCGCTCTT
>JAJYZJ010000010.1 GCA_021800035.1 archaeon | reverse complement strand
TGAGGTTTACCCCTGTTGAATTAATCGACGTAGCGGGCCTAGTCCCTGGGGCGCACCAAGGAAGGGGTCTCGGAAACAAGTTTCTCGACGATCTTAGACAGGCGGACGTTTTCATCCACGTTGTTGACGCAAGTGGTTCTACGGACCCTGAAGGGAGGCTGATTGGCCCAGGTACTTTCAACCCACTTGATGATGTCAAATTTCTCGAATATGAGATGAATGAATGGATAGCTGGCATAGTCTCCAAGGACTGGGAGAGATGGGCGAAACAATTGGAGTTGAAGGCTATTGAGAGCACTTCGGCAATTGCCGAGCGCCTGTCCGGACTGGGATTCGATAAGCGCTCGGTAGAGCAGGCTATGGTCAAGAATATGTTGGTGACAAAGAAACTCTCAGTTTGGTCAATGGAGGATATCCGTTCATTCAGCACCGACCTCAGACGAATAGGAAAGCCAAGTGTGATTGCGGCCAATAAAGCAGATATCCCCGCATCAGAGCCATTGATTGAGGATCTGCGCAGG
This sequence comes from archaeon, assembly GCA_021800035.1. Taxonomy (GTDB): domain Archaea; phylum Thermoproteota; class Thermoprotei_A; order Marsarchaeales; family Marsarchaeaceae; genus JAKAWJ01. The sequence goes on along the minus strand of JAJYZJ010000010.1, from coordinate 44,810 downwards.
CATCTTGATGTTCCTGTGATTCCTGTCATCTCAGAAGCAGAACTTGCTTTAAAGAGGGCGGTTCAGAAGGGCCTGATAATTTACCGACCCGGTGACAGCGCCTTCCAGACTGTAGACCAAAAGGTAACTCCGGGCCTGCAAGGGCCGCTTGAGAAACTTGCCCAACTATTGAAAAAACACGGCGGCACGGGCGTACAGGATGCCCTAGAGGCTGCCGTCTTCAAATCATACGGTGGCATAGTTGTTTATCCAGTCGAAGACACCTCCAAATTCACGGACAAGAACGGCCGCGTTCTCCCTGATGCGTTCATACTTAGGAAAGGCTCGAAGCCGAAGGACCTCGCGCGCAAAGTACATTCTGAACTTGCTGAGAGATTTGCCTATGCGATTGATGCCCGGACCAAGCAGAGGCTCAGCGCCCAATACGAGTTAAAGGATGGAGATATCATCAAAATCGTTGCGGGCTGACGCTCTAGCACGGTCAGCTGTATCTTGCTTCAGGCTGCACGTCATTTTCGACCACCTTTCCGGGCGAGACCCAAGCGTCTGCTCCGATGCGGATTCCGGGATTAATCGACACGTTCACCCCAGTTTTTACACCAGGTCCGATAAAACTCCCCAGTTTGACCATTCCGGTATCAACCTTTGATCCATTTACTACGACCTTAACGGTCTCAGAGTCGAATCTCAGATTTGCGGTGATAGTTCCGGCTCCCAGATTTACATCATCTGATATCACGCTGTCCCCGACATATGAGAGATGGCCCACCCTTACCCTCTGCCCGAGTATGGATGCCTTAATCTCACATGCATTCCCCAGATGACTATAATTGTCAATAGATGAGAACGGTCTCAGGTACGCGTTCGGTCCTATTGTCACCCCCGAACCAATCCATACTGGACCTTCTATATAACTGCCTGATCTAATTGTTGAACCACGGCCAAGAATCAGCGGGCCCCTAATCCTCACCCCTTCTTCTATCGTGCCAAGTATTTCGCTATCATGGGTTTTAAGAAGACTCGCATTCAGTTTCAGTAAATCCCAAGGGAAAGTGATGTCCGTCCAGTCATCCTTGTTTATTTCCACCACTCCAACTTCATTCTTCTTTGCAGCCAGACTCAATGCGTCGGTTAACTCGAGCTCCCCTCTAGCGGAGGGTGTCACCTTGTCCAAATAACTAAGAAACTCGGGCTTGAATCTGAATGCGCCAGCCATCACCAAATTGGAGCTAGGCCTTTCAGGTTTCTCTTCGATATACTCGAGGGTTCCGTCATTCCTAGCGTGGACAACGCCATATCTGCCAGGGTCGTCCACCCTCACACAGCCGACAGTAGCGAGCCTGTCCCTGCCGCTTCGCAGTATACGCTCTATTGCGTTCTTCGAGAGCAGGTTGTCACCATATTGGAGGTAGAGCTCCTCGTGTATCTTTGTCATGGCTGAGCTTGCAGCATCGGCTGTTCCCCGCGGTTGCCGCTGTTCGAGCAAGTCCATTATACCACATTCATTGAACTGGGACTTGCGAGAAGACGCCGCGAGCACAGTTACCCTCTCGACTCCCGCAGAGCGTAGCTCTTCGGACTCCCAGTCAATCAGAGTTTTCCCTAGAATTCTGAGAAGTGGTTTTGGAGTCCTCCATGTAATTGGCTCCAATCTGGTGCCGGACCCCGCTGCCAGAATTACACCCCGAATATGGATTCACCTGAGAAGCTATCGTCCACTCTGAACCGAGAATTTATGCTGAATTATAACCCTACACCTCCTAAAAACATTGACTACATTCGAAAGAGTTCCTATGAACCTTGATATCCTGCCCAATGGGTGACCCTGAAGGTAAGCTGCTTATAGGCTCCTGATATCATCTGAGCCTGCCTTTCTGCTACAGCCCCCACACACAATAGGAGATAAGGTCGGTGCGAAGCCACGAAGAGAAGTGAAACTCTTCAGGTCTGAGCCGGATCCGCTTCTTCATTCACGCCTGACTTCTCATATGACTCCGTCGGGCGTGCATTGGCGTCTTCTGCAGTATTTTCCCCTGAAACCTCTGGTGATTCCGCAAGTTCCTCGGTGGCAAAGCCTGGCGTAGGAGGACGCAGGACCTTGACCTTTCGAATCTCAAGGGTATTTATGCTCGCAATCTTTCTCGAAGCCGCGAAGATTTCAGCAGCAGCCTTACCCAAAACTATCTCTTGCGTAAACTGGTCGAATCCTAGCTTGTTCGCTTTCTCCTCGAGAATTTGATAGGCTAGTGCTCTTACGGCCGTCCGCTTCGATCTGTGAATTTTACCTCGGGTCACCGCAACCACAAAAACCCTGACGAGAGCCCCGTCCCTAGTGGAGACGTCCGAGACTGCCTCTGTCTTGGTCGTACCACGTCGGCTCAAGCCCCTCACGAATTCACGAGCAAGCTCAAGCTGATCAAAGCGTGTCCTTGCCACCCCTCCTGTGACATCTATCACTCTGAATTTAAGGAAGAGCTGAACCTGCCTGATGTCGCCGGTTATATCGGACAGGGAAACCGTAATCCTTCGGTTCAACGCGGCTTCGATTGATTGAGACATTATACGCGGGAGTTCCACCTGATTAAACGCAGTAGGCGCTCTTACAGGCACCCAGACTTTTTGGATCTTCGAACTTGACGACATCTATGAAGCTTGAAGCCCATGCCCAGAGCCAATTATAAGAGTTGAGGCATAATACACGAAATCGCCACTAAGTGAGTGGAGAGTTCAAATTATGGCGCTCGATGCCTCAAACCCTCGCAACAGCTGAAGAGAGTCTCAATACGATGAACACGAGCCAGTAGCAGCATCATTCCCCTCCGTGAGTCCTCCGTGTTACTGCCAAGGTGAGTTCGATATGCTCTAGGAGCTCGTCAACGGTCGCCAACAGGGTTGAGGCATTTTGAGTTGCGCACTCGAATATCAGCGTCTCCGCGTCCTGGCGCTGGGAGAACGTCACGCCCCGCGGCAAGGGGGTAGCATCCGGCTGCAACGACCTGTTAACAATCTCTGCGGCCCGAGTTTTGTAGAACTTTATCTCTAGCGAAGCTTTCCACATTCCGGTCGTCTAGCTTCCACCACCCAGCAGCACGTCCACATCATCCAAAAAAGGCTCCACACTCTCCGGAGGAACAAGAGCTTGGGCGGCCGTGGGAATTCCAAACCCTGAACCCCTGTACCTCGCGGCAGCGGAACTGAACGTCTTCCCCAAATCGACAGCTCGCTCATTTCCCGTACTGATGGACCCCACCACAAGAGACCGGGTATCGAGGTGAACAACAATCACCGTAGGTTTGCCTCTGAAAGAGGCGTGCTCACAAATAATTTTTGCAATTCTTAAGGCAACTGCTCTCGTAATGGATTTTGCTGCAAGAAGATACACCGCGTTTTGGGTTTCCCTGTATGAGTCCTGTGATTGAAGTATTAAACGAACCCCCCCAGCAACTTCAGCACAGTACTCCCCTGTAACTTTACTAATTTCTTCCACTGTTCTAAAATCTGTTTTGAGGGCGAGCTTGAAGAGAAGAGCCTGCCTACCCATCATAGTACAGGCCTCGAGAGCGGTGGCGAAGCCAGTTATGTTCCGAAGCGGGGTGTTCAGTGGAATTCCTTCATCAAGATATATGTTTCCGACAATGCGGGTCTCCGCGAATTCACTAAAACCAGCTCGCACTCTAGCCGCGGAGAGTTCCTCGAACATTGCCCGTGCTTCAGCACCCGCTACGATACCAGCAATTTTCGTTATGGACTTGCGCCGGGCGATTCTGTGAACTAAGGCCTCGGACCCTTGAGGGTCTCCACTAACTCCAGGAACAAATGGTTCAAGCATGGTGGACAGGGGTACAGACAGGGCCACCTTTTCGGCCACTGGAATCTTGAGCCCAAGCACCACGGAAAGCTTTCCCGTTCGCACGGCATCGTCAAGAACTTCCCGGTTCAGCGCGCCCAATCGATCCACGTCCATAACGGGTTGTGCTGACACGGCGCCGGCAACAGCTAATCCGGCCGCATCTGGTGAGAAGGCACTGTCGCTTTGTAGTAGCTTGAACACCATAGTCGAAGTCGAAGCCACCGTCGCCCCGTTTAGGCCGAAGGCGCAGGGATTAATCGGGGGAGACGAAGATGTGTCGTCAGCCCAGCTTGAATAATGTGATACTCGCAAAATATCGCTTCCTTCTTTTTGAAATGGTTGATTTACATAACCCAGAAGAATCTTTGGACCTGCTGCCAAGTGCATTTCATTTGAGTGAGTGAGGCCGTCAACGAATTTTATGGCAAAAGGAACGCCCGAACGAATGAAGTGCTGACTCAAAAGAATGGATGCCGCGACAGGGTCGGGTGAGCTTTCTGCGACTATTGTCACATATGCCTTCTCGCCGCCATGTCTCGCCCTGAGGAAAGCGTTGCTCTCAAGCGCATTCCTCAAACTCTCTGTCTGGCTCGACATTGCCCGGTTGTTTGCGGGCAGGTCAGCAAAAAACGTTTGCAGGGAGACGCTCTTGGGGGGGACCCAACGGGATCGTGCAAAGTGGTCTGGACGTCGGGTGCCCGCGCCTAGATTTGACGAAGCCCTGGCATACGCACAAATCGTAACACCGTCCCCACTTCAGAAACCGAATTTCTCACACACTGAATCCACCTCGAGCGCCACCTTGTAGAACAGCCAAACGTTTGACTGGCTATTATGGTATATTTGGGCCCAGACTGGAATGTCTACTCGGAGTCCTTCAGGTTAGTTTACCCGGCGCTGCCCAGACTGCCCGCCCAGAGATGGTGAAGATAACAAGGGAAGGATTCTGAAAATCAGGAATTCTATGAGAAGGTCGCAGCCTTAGGGGCGTACTTCCAGTCTTTGGGAAGCACTCCAACTCTTCTATAATATTTACTCAATCTGTGAATCTTGGACTCTGTTATTTCAAGACCGCGCAATGAGGCACGGTCAGCAGGATGCTGTTCTAAGTGTTTCGCGGTTTGATTGGAGTGGTCAATAAGCGCCTGTAAATCATCCGGAACGCGCCGCTCTATTCCCCTTTCGGTCATCACTTGGGAGACTGTCTTTCCCAAGAGAGACCTAGATAGCGGCACCCCATACTCGTCGCGCAGAGTCTGCCCAATCATCGGTTTTGAAAGCCCCTTTTTGGCGAGGCCAGTTATTATGTTTTCAACTTCGTCAGGTGTAAGCTTCACCCACTGCGGGACGGAGGGGTTTACTGGTCGCTTAGAGTGCGACTTTCCTTTCTGTGCACCTTTCCTCATATTACCTTCACGAGCCTGTCGAGTTTGCTTCCTCGGCTATTTAAGTGCAGCAAATTTCCTCTATTGCAAACGCATTCATTTTATTTGTCCCGAAAAGAACAATGGAGGTTGCAGCCCATTCTGCTGTCATTTATTGAGGCGTATTCGGGCCAACGGTCAGAGATTGGCCCTTGCCCACTCACCCAACCTTCTGAAGGCCTCGCCTCTATGCGAAATCCTCGTCTTCTCAGCGGTTGTCATGTCTGCAAAACTAATCTTTCGCGAGGCTGAAGGAGCAAAGATAGGATCGAAGCCAAACCCACTGGAGCCGGATGGCCGGGTTAGAATGACTCCCTGCACAGAAGCGGAGAAGGTCCTCAGCACTCTTCCATCGTAATAAGCTACACATGACCTAAATTCGGCCTTTCTGTCTACCGAATCCCCGACCAGCTTCAACAGCCCGTTAACGCCCAATGTGTCAAATACGTACCTGGAGTATACCCCTGGGAATCCCTTGAGCGAGCTCACAAAAAATCCTGAGTCTTCTGCTAGCACGGCCTCATGCAACCATGCATAACCCTGCACTGCCGCATAGCTTGCGACTTCCTCGAGAGTGTCGGATTGCAGCTCGAGCTTTCCTGCGCACACAGAAGCAGTGACCCGTACGCCCGAGCCTCTCAGCGCGATATTAGCTTCGGTGACTTTGTCACGATTCGACGTAAGTAACTTCAGTGTTATTGTCATGCAACTTTCTCTCCGGAACATATCTCCCTCTTAGCCTTATTTCGCTTACTCGCTGCATAACTCGCGAGCCATCCGTATTGCCCATTTCGCCAAGGTAAGCATCCCGAAAGCCGGCTTCAATTTTGCTGTATGAAGTCTCCCAAGCTAGCTTCGCGAACCTCAGAAATAGATTGACGTCAACCGCACGCTGCTCGACCGAATAACCCGATTCCGAGAGACCGAAATCAATCAAGAAAAGTTCGCGGCCAGAAAGAATCATGTTCGTCGGCACAGAGTCACCGTGAACGGCTCCCCCAAGGTGGAGCTTCGCGATCGACTCTCCAACCAACTGCGATGTTTGCTCCGCCACATCACCGGTAACATTTGAAAGTTTTACTCCATCGACGTAAGCCATCAGTATCGCCGCGCCCTTTCGGCTGACAGCCAGCAGTGCCGGGACCTTAACCCCCGATTGCGTCGCTCGCCACATCGCCCTCGCCTCATTAACTGTTCGGAGCGACCTGATTTTATGGTCGAGCTCAGGCACTCTGTAAGTCTTTGCAAGACGGAGCTTCATCACCGCCTTTCCACCAAAAAAATCAACAAGATAAACAGCAGCCTCCGCACCTAGAAAGAGACGGCAAATGGCCCTTAGACCGAGGATTTTATCCATGGCACTTCAACATCCTCAATCCGCCATCTCGGCTTGACAAGGCTGCTCTCCACTTTCACGCTTCTCCCGCAGCCGAAGAGGAGCGAGCCGACCAAGGAAATCATTGCCCCATTATCGCCAGCGTACTCGGCTGGAACCACTGTGAACTCAATGCCCCTTTCGTTACACATATTCCCAAGTTTATCCGCAAGGTTCGATGCCCTTGCCACTCCACCAGTGAGTGACACCTCTTTCCTACCACTGAGCGCAACCGCCCGCTCCACCACTTCTGTCAGCATCGAGAAAGCGGTCTCTGTGACGCTATAAGCCACGTCAACTGGATCGGCTCCCTGTCTGAGGAGACGTTTTGCAGCAGTAAGCATCCCTGTAAAGCTCACATCCTGACCATTGACTGAGTAGGGCAAGTCCAGCAGCCTACCTCCTCGCTCTGCGAGCCCTAGCAGACGAGGGGAGCCCGGGAACCCGAAACCCATCTCCCTTGCTAGGACGTCTAGCATATTCCCTATGGCCATGTCGTGAGTCTCTCCCAAGACGTGGTAGCGATCACCCGAATGCATAACTACCGCAGTATTTCCTCCAGAAACAAAGAGAAAGACGGGGTCAGGCGTCTTCGAGAATTTTCTTGCGACCTCAAGGTGGCCGATAGAATGGTTTACTGGGATCAGCGGAATCCTCTCACTGAGTGAAAGCGCCCTAGCTGAAACTGCACCGACCCTAAGGCACGGACCGAGTCCTGGACCGAGAGCCACCGAAACGCCCGCAAACTCATAACCACTGTCCGTTATGAATTTTCTAGCTTTATGCAATATATCCGGAGCGTAGCTGGCATGGTGCCTCGCTGCTTCTCTTGGGTGGATTCCCCCTTGCTCAGTGGTCAGTGACGATTTTTCGTTGAAGAGGATTTGTCCATCAAGTGTACAGATCCCAACACCGTAAGTGTGGGCAGTACTTTCGATACCTAGTACTACCCTTTCCATTCGATCACTTTGTGGCTCTTGGATACTCGGTAAGACCGCATTGCCCGCAGGCCCATCTTTCCCCGCCTACTTTGTGATGGGCCATATTCGAGCCGCAGCGAGGACATTTCTTATTCAGTGCTTTTATCGTGAGCTTTTCGTAGTCATAGCTATAGAGCTTGTGCGCTTCAGACAAGGTCAGGTTACCTTCCACAAGGCAATGGGACTCATTGCTTTTCAGCGCCCTTCGAAGCAGTTTTGGGCTCAGTTGACGCAGGCGGAGAGCCAGAAGGTGGGGATGCCGAATCCTTCTTTTCCCCTTTTTCCCGCGGAGACTGCCGGACAATCATGTAGCTTCGTTCAAATATCGGCACTTTTTCAGGAGTATCATAAACATTCGCTAATATAGTCAGCTCAGAAGAACCATATTTCTGCAGGATGTTCTTTACGATGACCTGATCTTTCTTGACTCCAAGAGCGTTCGCGACATGCTCCCGCATCTGAACACGAGAGGGCGTAGCGTCATGAGAAGAAATCTTCATCCTGAACATAACCTCTCTTCTAGCTACGAGTAAGTTTCTTACGTCGGTCACTAGTGCGTCTGGTGTGCTCAAGCGCTCTTACCTCTAACTTGCTGAAGAGTTGAGCAGCAAGCTCCTTTTTAGGTTTATCAACTTTAACCGCAACTACGCCCTCGTTCGGCTGGCCATAAAACACCCATGTGCCATACGGCGACAGAACCACCGCTGGCAGAGCAAGCAAATCTTCCTCGCCGTCGACGAAAAGAACGCCATTGTCGAGGGATTCAAGACTTCTGCGAACATCACAAAAAGCCTGAAATGTTATTGAGCCTGCAGGGTTACTTGTTTCAAGGACCGGCATGTCTGCCTCGCGAATAAGGTTCTCAATTGCAAACTTTACATTTCGTTTTGTTTTTCCGTCTATGATTGCGAGTTTAGGGCGCAGCCCCCGCTCTAACGCAAATCTCGAGACCACGTCACCAACCGTGATAAAGTAATTCCCTCTTTGAACGCATTTTCCAGCAGCGCTGAGATAAGATTCAGTGTCTAGTACCGGACCAAGTGGTTTTGAAAGCGCACCCCGAAGATAATGCGGTACAATCCAAGCCATACTAGTAAAGCTTGAGGGCATATCTGCCCGGCTTCTTAATGCTCAGGGACTGAGCCACCTGTGAGGACTCAACGTTATAGAGTATTATGAGACCGTCCCATACCTCAGCAAATCTCTTTGACCCACAATTCTCACACTCAGTAGCGCTCTGCTTATTCAGGAACTTGCAATCCCTGCAGGCTTTGAGCCCCGTGGCTTTCTTACGGGAAGGCAACTTAATCCACTAACCCACGCGCTACTTTTGAGCCTTGGCCTGAAGCTGTGACTGGGTTTGCTTTTGCCATTCAGGTTTGCCCAAGCCAGGCTGCCTGCAGGTCAGCATCAGGCGGGTCTCCTTTGCTTCAGACTTCGTGCTAATACTCGTAATTCGTACTCTTACAAGGTCGTTGATCTGGAGGTTGCGCTGGGTATTGCGACCTATGAGCGCACCTCGCTTGGGGTCATAAACTGCGTAGTCTCCTTCAAAAACCTGCGAGATATGGAGTATGCCACTCATGGGCCCAACTCTGACCCTCGCGCCTGATTCTGTTATTTCATCCACGATTCCTTCGACCAGGTCCCCTGGATAAGGAATAAATGACAACACGTCGGCCACTACTCTCACCTTAACACCACCGTCTCCAGGAATGAGGTAGCCTTCTTCATCAATCTCCACGGTATTTACAATCGTGACTACGTAACCTAACTCTTTATCATACAGCCCGGCGTATTTCTCCCTAAGGGTTTCCAAAATGGCCTCCTTCAGTGGAGATTTAAGCTTCAGAGGGTCTACGCGGACCGACTCTTCTATCCTCGTAGAATAAAACATACAGTGGAACCTTTTTAAAAACGCAATATAAGGATGTTGTGACGAACCGCAGGGGCTTCGTATATTAAATCTCCAAACCAATATATCCATCTTTGCACTTTACGAGCAACGCTTGCAGAGCGTTGACCCTGCCAACATCGAGCCACAACAGGTCCTCTAAAGCTCGTCTTAAGATGCTGGGTCTATGAAAAGCTCCTTTTCCGTTCTAAGGCAATTTACCTGAGAGAGCGATATGCGCTCTGGGTCTCGCCACTACTATCCGGTTGTTCCTCGTAATGGTAGCGACTCGCACCCCCATACTGAGCAGCCTGCGCTTGAGCAGAGCATCGTCAGTAAATACGGTGGTCCACTCACTCCCGATCGCAATCTCTACAATGGAGTCATCGGCAGCCTGTTGCGTGGTTTCTATCACTGGCAAACCTGAAAGGAAACGCAGCGCGAGCTGCGCTCTTAAACGCAGGTCGGCGCTTCCAGCTAGTGAAAGAGTTCCGAGCTCCCGTATTACCGCTCTAGTGGTGCAGAGTTGAAACGGAGCCTCCAGCTCTCTATCCATCCATGAGGCAATGTCAATCTTTCTCCGTTGCGAATGAATTATTGCACTGCTGTCCAGAACCACTAGTTCCCTTATCATTTCAGAGTGCCGTATCCAGTAAGACGCCATTTATCCTGAACTTTTCTTGCAAATGCAATCCTTCCTTTCTCGTCCGTGACCACCGGACGATTTAATCTAAGCTCCATGTAATTCTTTCTGAACGTTCTCACGACGCCGCTAGTTATAGTGGGCCCTATGGCAACCACAATCTGCTCACCCACCCTGATGGGCTCTAGAGTAGCCATTTCCTTCGTTCCAATTACACGCTGGAATACGTGGGCCTCGACAACAATATCCGACGTGGGCTTCGGCAGTGTGCCTGGAGTTCCTGCCAAGCTCCCAACCAAAGAATCCGCCTTGGTTACACTCGGGTCGAGGTCAGTCTGAACGCCTATAAGTCCGCCCGGCGTTGCAACTGTTAGTTCGAGCTCCTCAGTCTTCAGTCCCTCGACAGTAGCAGAGAGGGGAATATAGTTTGAATTTCTTTCTTCTTTATAACCGGGGAGAATATCTATTTCGTCACCAACCTTGAGCGAGCCGCTGACTATAGTACCTCCTACTACTCCGCCTTTGAAATTTACTGCCGCCGTTCCGGGCCGGTTGATGTCGAACGAGCGTATAACATACATCTTAAGAGGGGAGTTTTGATCGCGATTCGGGGGAGGTATATTGCTGAGTAGAGTTTCGATAAGCTCAGAGAGATTGGCACCTCTCAGGGCTGAAACAGGAATTATCGGTGACTTTTCAGCCCAAGTTCCTTTGACCATCTCTTTGATTTCCCCGAAGCTCTGCTTCGCACGCTCCATACTAACTACATCCACTTTGTTCTGAACAATCACAAGATTTCGCACCCCTATGATGTCCAAGGCAGCAAAGTGTTCCCTTGTCTGTGGCTGAGGGCAGGGCTCGTTTGCGGCAATCACCAGCATTGCACCGTCCATTACCGCAGCTCCGCTAAGCATCCTAGCCATGAGGACCTCGTGCCCCGGGGAATCAACGAACGAGACTGAACGAACGAACTCTGTATTGGAACCACACTTCGGGCATATGTCGGACGATGAATAGGTGCCGCACTTGGGACAGTGATAGAATGCTGCGTTTGCGAATCCAAGTTTGATCGTCATCCCCCTCTTTATCTCTTCACTATGTCTCGCAGTCCAAACTCCCGTCAGGGCCTTTACCAGAGTAGACTTGCCATGGTCAACATGGCCAACTACACCGATATTGAGAGTAGGCTTCTGAGAGGCGCTAGTACTAGCCAATGCTCTATTCCTTCTTCTTCGCGACCAAGTTTACCTGAGCGATCGATTCGGTAATCACGGAACCTCTTCTCAGAACCTTGTGATTTATCCCCTTTCTATCTCTGAATAAAATTCGAACCAGTCCACCACCTTGAATATGGCGGCGCATTGGGAATCCGGCCGAGTCGCTCCCGCCAACAATTGTCATAGAGAAATCCTTCTTACCTATTACAGCGCCGTCAAGCGTATCGCCTATTCTTAGGCCAAGCAATCGGGAAGATTCCTGAGCACCTACCTTTACAGATTCGGACTTGCCGTCCCGGTAGCTTACGACGGCGGTGAACTCAACCATACAAACTTCTTGCCAGTCAGTAACTTTAAAGCTTATTCTGATAATTTTATGGGTCCTGAAAATCTTTTGGCCGTGCGATGGAGAGAAACCCTTTTTGAGTGTCGGCGAGTAAACAGGCAGGACCGTCTTGTCCGCCTACGAATTATACGTTCTTAAGACGCTAACGGTCGCGGTCTGGGGTTCAGCAGGATACACTCTTTACCGGAAGCGAGTCCACAGCGCAGGGGCGAGAAAGATGAGCGACGAAAAGAGCGCAGAGTATCAGCGGGTTTTAGCAGAGGAAAAAGAGAAGCTCGAGGCCGAACGCCGCGGGGCCGGGCTTGAGAGCACCTGCGAAAGCCCTAGAGGACGCAAGGAAAGAAGCGGGCGGCTCGGGCTCATCCGCGCCTTGTGAATCCGAAGTAGAGCGCTCCCGCGAGCCCGAGCACCAGGAAGATGGTGAGGACTACGAGCGCCTGGCCTGGCAGAAGGAATGCGAGGCCCAAAGCGAAAATTATATTTATGAAGAGAGGCACCCAGGAGTTCTGCGTCTTGTAGAATAGCAGGCCGTCGATGGCGGCCACGAGTAGAGCCAGGGTCCACTGCACACCCAGAACCCCCGCGTAGACGTTGATTATCGCGGGGACGACGCAACCCGCTTCAAGCTGCCGGAGGGGAGTGGGAGGAAGGCTGCCCGGGGCGCAGGAGCCGAAGGGCGCGGTATAATTCGTGCCCGTGAGCGAGCCGCTCCCGGGATTCGTCGCTACCGTCGACGAAGACGCCGTCGCCTGGGTCGAAGAAGCCCAGTAGACCACCAGCGTGGGGTCCGTAAACGAGCCCGCCTGGGGCACCTGAACGAAGAACTCATCCGTGAACGAATCGGTGAACCATCCGACTTCTGCCGCGTTCAGGGTGACGCTAGAGATCTGAGAGCTGCCCAGGTAGCCCGTGACGAAAGCGGAACCGGTCGCCGACGGGGGCCCGTTCGTAAGATACGTCGTGGAGACGGCCGAAGTCGACGAACTCACAGAGTATAGGAAGCTCTGGGTGTTCGTGAAGTTGATGAACAGGAGCTGGCCGTAGGGCTGGTAGGTCCTCGCCCAGATGTTCCAGTCGTACCATGCGAGCAGTCCCCATGGCTGGGTTTCGCTGTTCATCTCGATGTGCGGGCCAGAGGGGCCGCTGGTGTCCACCTGCGTGAGCGTTATTCCGTTCCACTTCGTCCGGCTCCACATTCTTGATATCGCGATGTCCGCAAGCGTCGCGTTCAGCGGCGCGCCGGACGCCCGCTCCTCAGCGAAGAGACTGACAAGGAGGGATTTGTAGGTCGAGAAGTCGGTGTCAACGCTGGTCGTGTTCGAGTAGAGCCAGAGCCTGTTCCCGCTTCCCACCGCGTAACCCAGCGAGAGTATGGCGAACCCGGTCGGAGGCGTCATGCTGTAGTGGATAGTGCCGAGGGCGCCCTCGGCTGCCGCGAGATATGCTGCGGTGCCGGTCGCGTGATAGGCGACCATGAGCGCCCAGCCGGCCATCGCGGTCGTGTCAAGGAAGTAGGGCTGCTGGGTCGACACAAGGTAAGAGCCCCGGAGGGTCGCGGTCTCGGACACGAACGGTATCTGTACGTCGCTCGGCCCGTTCGTGGAATCGTAGAGCACGTAGACCGTGTCGCCGCTCGGCGCGGAGACGGAGAGCAAGACGGAAAGAGCCCAGCCCTTCGGGATCTGGACGTCGACGGGTATCGCATACTGGAACGGCAGGAACGGTGGCGAGCCCGAACCCGCCGTGAGAAGTGCATTCACTCCGGTTCCGCCCGCGAGCTTGAATGTGGTGCCGTTGGGGGCTATCTCGTTCAGCGTCACGGCGTAGGTCGCGGTGAGCGCCACGTTCGCGTTCATGTAGAAGGTGACAAGCACGTTCCCGTTGAGCCAGTAATAGTTCGCAGCCGCGGGGCTCCCGAAGAAACTCACCGAGACCGTGTTTCCGCTAAGCACGACTCCGGTCTCCATGGTAGAGCTCGAGTTGAATATCTTGCCGGAAGTGGCCACGCCGTTTATGCTCGCGATTCCGGAGTCCTCGTGGAAGTACCATGTCGCGGGTTCGGGATAGAGTGCAGGCGTGAGTGTATAGGACGCGGCGCTCCCCGTGTTTGGAATCGTGAATTCATGCTGCCAGATCGCCGGAAACACGAACGGTATCTGTACGTCGCTCGGCCCGTTCGTACTGTCGAAGAGCACGTAGACCGTACCTCCGTTTTTCGATGCGACGTCCAAGCCCACGACGAGCGCGGCGCCGTAAGGCACTGTCGCGCTGCTGAGCGTTATGGTCGCGGTGTAAGGGGCCCACGGGGAAGCTCCGGAGCCCGCGGAGAGACCGATCGTGTAGTTCGGGCTCGCGCCCAGCTGGGTATACGCCCCCGCGGAATCCACGTAACCCACCGACACCTGATAGTAGGCGTAGTCGGCTTCGTTCGCGTTCATGTAGAAGGTCGCGTTGAACTGGCCGTTCAGCGAGAAGGACTGCCCGAGAAGGAATGCCTGCGTGTCGTGAGGCGACTGGTACCAGCTCACCCCTACCTTTGAGCCGCTAAGCACGACTCCGGTCTCCATGGTAGAGCTCGAGTTGAATATCTTGCCGGAAGTGGCCACGCCGTTTATGCTCGCGATTCCGGAGTCCTGATGCAGCCAGTAGGTCTCGGGCTGCGCATACGTGGCCGCCGTGGCCTCGTATTTGGACGAAGTAAGGAGGTTCGCGGCGTAGGTAATGGCGTCCAGGTAGGTTGCGTTTGCCGCTCCCACTGAAACACTGTAGCTATACAGAGTATAGGACGCGTTCACAAAGCGCGCAAGCGAAGAAGTGTAGGTGCCGTTCGACTCTGCCTGGATTTCCCGGTAGTAATAGTTCCAGACCCCTATGGAAAGGTCTATCGCCTGCTGGTCATTCGTATTGACGCCGAACTCTGCGAGGTCTTGCGCCACTTCTCCGTAGTAATAGCTCTGCTGGATGTCGGTGTTGTTCCAGAGGTTCAGATTATTGCCGTCAAGGAAGGTGGAATACACGTTCATGTTTGTCCAGTCGTAAGCGTTCACGAAGACCCACTTCTGGGAATACGAATAGCTCCCGCCGCTAGCGAGGCTATAGTCGAATCCCATCTGGACCCAGTGCAGGAACCCGCCCCCGCCGGTGTAGGTGCTGTTCGCATAGATGGTATTCAGTATCTGACTGGGCATCTGGCTCTGGTTGAACTCCACGAAAATGGCGTTCGAGCCTATCCAGTCCGGAACTCCGTGCTGTCCGATGGCGAACCAGTTCTGGTTCCAGTCTCCCGCTGCGGAACCTATCGTGGGTTCGTAGTTTACAGAGAGCGAATTCTGATTCTGGTTCGGCCTGACCCACCCTACGCCCGGGAAGTAGAGCCAGGCGTAGCCCGTGCCGATGGTGTCCAGCCCGTTCATGGCGTTGTACATCGTCCCGCTCTCCGGTCCGGTCCCGGTGTCCTTCACCGTGGTGACCACGTTCAGGTAGTCCGCTCCTGGCTGCAGTTCGTAATCAATCGTCACCGAGAGGTTGGCGTTGGTGTAGAGCTGCTGCATCACCGCCGTGGACCCCTTCATGAACATCGAAAAGGAGGCCGAGCCCACGAAGGCGCTTATGGCCACGTTGTCCAGATATACACCGGCAGGGACGCCGTTCGCGACGCCCGGCACCTGGAACTCTACCCCGGTGAGCGTCTTGCCAGCGGTGAGCTGGCTGCCCTGTATCACTTCCTCGACCCAGCGGCCGGGGGCAGCGCTGCTCCTCGGAGAGTTGACCATGAAGTTCTGTGAGCCCCCACCGGCATAGAGGGCAGTGAACTCAATCGACGGAGCGGGCGACGCCGAGGAAGCGAGCCAGAACGTGATGTTGGCCACGAAGCTCGTGGCCACATCCACCGAGAGGGTCTGGCTGACGGTTTCGCCCCCGGTGAAGCTGTAGCTGTCCGGAGGCGACAGGTAGTAGGAGGTGGAAAGAGGAGCCGGGGTCGAAGTGAAGCTCCACGGGGGCGTCTGGCTCCCTCCACCGTCGAAGCCCCCGTCCTGGACGAGCTGGGCGAGAGCGTTGTCCACCTGGTAACCCAGACCGTTCGCCTGGACCGTGGCGCCTTCGATATACGCGAGCGCAAGCGTCGGGTTCTCGTTGTCCGCCACCGTGAAGAGGTATTTCGGATTCGAGACTCCGACGTCGGGATTCCCCGTGAATACGTAAAGATTGTTGCGCGCGCTCATGTCGTAGGGCGGCGTGTCAGCGGTTATCGAGGGCTGGATGTTCACGCACCGGCTCGCCAGGTATCCGCCCACGTCGTTGTGCATGATGAGCCCGATCAGGTTCTGCTCCTGGCTCGTGTAAGCCGCGTAGTCGTATGCGAACGCAGAGAGTGCCTTCGCCTGGTCGTCTGTCCACCAGTTGTAGGGCGCTGAAGGCGCTTCGGATATGCCGCTGTAGGACGTACACGGCGAAGAGGTATAGAGCTGCGAGAGCATGGAGTTCAATCCCTCGGAGTAGTACGGATACTCCGCGTTGTTTACCTGGTTCACGCCGGGCCCCGGAGGGGCTACGGGGCCGGACGCTGAAACCGAACTGGGAGCCTGGAGGGAGAGGGCCAGAGCCCCCGCGAGAATCAGGAACAGAAGTATGAAGGAGACGCGGCTGCGGGCCCCAAGGCGACGGGATGGCCCCGAGAAATCACGAGAAATCACGAAGGATATCTCCGAACCGCCTAAAAAAGTCATGTAGCGGGGGTGCGGGCGACCGCTGGCTGCGCTCTTGGCCTGCGGTGGTCCCACATCATGTAGGCACCCACAGGAATGAGCGGGACCGCGAGATTGAAGCTCGGAAGGACGAACCAGCTAAAGATGCCAATATAGGGCCCCAGAACGAGGGTGCTCGGGAAAGAGAGCGCCCTTGCGACCAGAGAAATAATAAACGCGGCATGAGAGAGGTGGAGGGCTTGGGCAGTCGCGAATCCGACCCAGGAAAAGGCCGTACCGGCGAGACCCAGCGAGAGCAAAACTGCGCCCCATCGCATGCGCTTCTCCTGAATCCACGTCTCCAGGGCCAGGTCAAGGGGAATTGTGAATATGAAAAGAGGCATCGTAAACAGGTCTATGAAGAATCCCAGAGTACCGTTTTGCACCCCAAAAGGCACAGCCAAGGCAGCGACAAGGCACAGGGCGTAAGCTGTCTGGACATGGCGATGCATGCCTCTCTACAGTACCTCTCCTCTCTTGTATATAACAAAGACTCCTCTGGTCAGGCTCCACTCATGTCGGGACAAAAAAAAGGAAAAGGGGGAGAGACGGGCGGAGCCGGTTCGTCATCCACCCGGGCAGGCCTACGCCACGGTCACCGTTAGAGTCTGCTCGAACACCATCTGCCCGTAGACGAAGCCCACCGTGACGGTGTAGGTGCCAGCTCTCAGCCCGGGAAGCCCTCTCACCGTGAATGGCGCAGCGAGCACTCCATGCGCGAGAGCCGGAGTCACTGTAGCAGGAACGACTCCTTCCCGGCCGGGTCCAGCGCAAGGAAAGAGTCGACGTCGCCGAACGCGTTCCTTACGGCGAAGGCGTAAACCCGCCTGGTGTGCCGGTTGCCCAGGGTCGCAACAAACTCCGATAGCGCCACGAACAAGAATGCGAGTGGCCCAATACTTTCAGTTGCCATGCGGATTTATTGAAGCTTGCATGGGCAGCGAACTTGAAGGATGACGCACTCGCGCTTATTCTGTAGCAGAAGCGACGTAAATCGCTTTTAATTCCTCAAGCAAGGAGAGTTCCTCTTCAGATAACGACGAGCTGAACTTCGTGCGCAGCAGTCTGGAATGCTCTTCGGGGACTTGGACAAACAACGTATCGCCTTCGTTTATCTGCCTACCCACAAGCACATCCCCCTTGATGGATACAGCAACACTTTCTCCCTTGCTCGCGGAGTTCACAACTTTGCCAGCATTTTGGATCTGCATTATGCTACCTATGGGCCGACCTGAGGCGTCCATAATTGGCTGACCAGGCTTTATGGAACCCGCCAGAATTTCCACACCTACAACAGCCGGGTTGCTCCTGCGAAACACATAACCTAGCAGTATCTTGAATTTCCCTGGCCTGATAAGTTCTGAAAGTTGAGCGGTAGTCAATCGAGTGGCTTCGGCTTCGCGCCATCTTATGTAGGACTCAATCGTCTCATAGATTACTTTGCTTTCGAATACAGGGATGCCAAGTGTCTTGGCTTCCTCCTCAACACCAGGCAAGAACTTTACATTGAAAGCAAGGATGACTCCATCTAATGAGTTCTCCTTCTTCGTTACGGAAGCTTCCAAAACGTCACGTCGAGTTATATTGCCCACATCAGCATAGCGCACCCGTATCTCTCTCCGTTTCAACGAATCGACAACGGCTTCCAGAGAGCCAAGAGCATCCGCCTTCACGACTACGCCCTCGGCATCGGAGGAAATCCTGATTGACTCAAGTTCACTCATAACCAAGCTGGACAGGGTTCCCACATCGCTCTTCCCGACGGTGAAAATGGGGGAGCCCGGAATCACCCCTTCGAATCCCTGACCCACGATCTTTACACCCATCGCGGCTGGTGCCTCGTCGACTTCGTGGAACCTCTCACTCGTGGCCCTGTCCGGGGTGTGAATCGATGGAACAAGTATCGCCTTGACCTTCGATACGATCGCCCCCGAAAAGCCTCCTAGCACGATTGTATCGGATTTACGTAGAACGCCATCATAAATTATGGCATCCACGGTTGAGCCTAAGCCCTGCTCTTCTTTGACCTCAAGTACAATGCCCTTAGTATCTTCCGGGTTTACCATTAACTGCGATTTTAGGTACGACTGACACAAGCCCGATGTCATAAGCAAAAGTTCCGGAATTCCTTCACCTGTAGCAGCGCTTACCGGCACAATTGCGAGCACGCTCTTGAAGTCCTGCACCCTATCAAACCTATCCGCAGCAAAACCCAGCCCAGAAAGTTCACCAACAAGCTTGAAAAAATAAGAATCGAAGGAATTCCTCACCTTGCCATTCTGCGCGGCGATATCCGATATTATATCTTGGGCCGCAAATTTCTTCCAACCGGGTATTCTGTCGACTTTGTTCAGCGCCACAAGAAAGGGGGTCTTTTTCGAGCGTAAGATCTGTATGCTCTCGATTGCCTGATTCTCTAGCCCCCTTTCGGCATCTACTACAAGAATCGCTATGTCAGCAAGAGAACCACCGCGTTTGCGCAGGTTTACAAACGCCTCGTGGCCGGGAGTGTCTACAAAGAGCAGCCCGGGGACGTCGAGCTTGACTCCAAACTTCTTGATCAGGTCGCCGCTAAGGGAGGCAAGAACCTCAAGCGGAATATAACTTGCTCCGATGTGCTGCGTTTGGCATCTCGCTATGAGATCATGCCCGCAGCCTCTCGGAGCTGAACCGCTGTGCCCCTAATCCTGTCAAGTAAAGTGGTCTTGCCCGCGTCAACGTGCCCAAGCACGCAAACTATGGGCTGTCTTAGCAATGAGTTCCCTCCTGAACGAAGTATGCCTACCCCTTTTGCTAAATTATAGGTGTTAGCCTAGAATTACTCGAGCCTTTGTCTTGCTGCAACGGGAATAGTATAGCAGTACGAGCTTCTTAGGTTCTGAAGGAAGCTAATATTTCAAAGGTGCTTTGCTCTCTCGCCATGCCTTCTAAATAAAAGAATTTTGCTCGAGCCATACGCTACTTCTCAATCCGAAAACTGCAGAAAATCGAGATGCTTCGGAACAGAATGCTCATTTTAACAAGGCAGAAATTGCCTGCGGAACTTCTGGCTAGCCGAAAATCAACGAAATTTCATAATCAGCGCTTCCTGCAGAATCAGATGCATGAACAGCGTTCTCCTGTACAGAATTAGCAAAGTCGCCTCGGATGGTTCCTGGTGGAGCTTCACTGGCATTGGTGGGCCCGATGAGTCTTCTCACCACAGCTACTGCCGAGTCCCCTTCTACGAGCATGGGGACGACATCTCCAGAAGTCACGAAGGCTACAAGGTCATTGAAAAAGGGTCTGTCGCGGTGCACCGCATAGAACTTCCGGGCGAGCGCCTCGTCAAACCGCATTTTCTTGATATTTACAATCTTCAAACCCTTTTGTTCTACTCTTGAAATCACTTCTCCCGTAATTCCCTGTCTTACGCCATCTGGCTTTATCATGAGGAGAGTGCGTTCAATCATTTCCAGTTCGAGCCTACTTCGCGTGGGTTTTGATGTACTTCGTTGTCCACTTGAGGTCCTGTGGTTTGTGCTTGAGCAATAGCGTATTCTTCCTGCATTTCTTTGTACAGAATCTCTGCAACGTCCCATCAGTGCGAACGTAAAGGAGGCCGGTGCCCGGCTGAATTTGTCGGCCGCAGAATGTGCAATCGTAGGTTCTGACCATCTGCCTTTACCTCTTTGTAGAGATCTTCCTTGCTTCTCTCTCGGTTTCTCTCAGCATGAGAATGTCTCCAATCTTTATCGGACCCATCACGTTGCGAGTAATCGTTCGTCCTTTCATGTTACCGCTGAGTACCCGCACGCGCACCTGCGTAACCTCTCCTGCTACCCCGGTTCTTCCGACAATCGTGACCACTTCGGCCGGATAGGCTTCTGTACCGGCAGGGGCGCTCAAGGCTCTTCACTACTTCTTTGAGCGGAGAGATAAGAGCGTGTTAGCTATCTCAGTTAAAGCATCTTTGTTCGCAACTTCGGTTACGCACGCCGCAGCCGCGCCCACATCTAGTCCGGCTGCCTCGCCCACTTTCTTCTTCGTAGACACAAAAACGCATGGAATCTTTTTGTCGTCGCATAGAAGGGGCAAGTGAGCGACAACTTCCGGCGGTTGAACATCTAATGCCACAAACACAAGTTTCGCAGTTCCTCTCTCCACTGCCTTTGTGGTCTCATTCGTACCCTTTCTAATCTTGCCGCTCTCATGAGCCGAGCGCAGCAATGCCAGCGCCTTTTCCTCTAGCTCAGAAGGGACTTGAACTGTTGCATAGAACGGTGTGGACATCATATCTCACGAGCCATCATTGGAGCGAGTGGTTCTGCTATGGGCGTTTTAAAGCTTTATCTTCAGTCAGAGCTTTCGGGCGACATATGGAACCAAATGCGCTGCACATGTGTTCGGGCATCCTCCAAGCGGCAGACCTGCTCAACTACCTGTAACTTCCACTTACCTCTTCCTAAGCTAATAATTAGGTCGGCTTTCTTCATTTTTCAACATTCGGCTCGTGACGCAAACAGAGGCCCGCGCCGCTAATCATGAGTATATACCAGCGTGACCTTGCCTTCTGAGTTTGAGTCTATCCGAGCATAACCGAGGCGCACTAGCTGCACCTCGGCGCCCACAGCTTCTTCTGCAAGAGCCTTTTCCGCCATCCCTTCTAGAGTTCTCAGGGCAGTACCCTCTGCTTTGTAAAGAACTGCTTTTACTGAGTTTGTTGCCGAGACCCATTGTATAATGGGTCCCCCCGCAGCCTTTACCTCCGAGGGGGAACCTTTCTCATACCTCGCTGTTTGAGCATAGCCGTCTGCTCCAGTATAACGCGCGTTCATCAAATCCATCAACCTGAAGAGCTCTCTTTCCTTGATTAGACCGACATCAGAGCTGGCAACGTGTACATCAATCTGCCCAGAATCTGCCGAAATCTCGATGATTCTAGAGCCGAGATCAGGTTTGCTAGGATGTATAGGCACTCGCGCAGTGATTCCGGGACCGCTAACATTTGTGACCCTCAGCACTGAGGGTTCAAACACGGCGAAGAAGCGCTTCGCTAGCGGCTCGATGAAACGTCTGTTAATTCCGGCCAAGTTGTCCCAGCTTATAGTCGCTTCAGTTGGCTTTGGGCCCACCTCAATCATCAGCTCGATAAAGGTACGGGGGTCAAAGCCACGCCTGCGCAGTGCCATCACGGTGCCGAGCCTTGGATCGTCCCAGCCCATATGATTTCCAGACAAACCATCTGAAAACTCTCCACTGGTGAGTGCCTTTCTAATCTTACTCTTACTCAGTATGAGGCCCTCGAGTTTGAGCCTTCCGTATTGAACAGAAACTGGAATCGTCAAATTTAGTTTCTTCTGTATGCTTGTCTGGATGATACTGTTTACCTGGTGCTCTTTTCCTCTAAAAATGAGCGTGATGCCCATAAGGGAATCATCCACTGCGGCCGAGAAGTTATAGAGTGGAAAGACAGAATACTTGCTACCCAGACGAGGGTGCGGGTGAGCCCGGCTATCAATTACGCGCAGCAGGGGAGGGTCCCTCAATGCAGGATTTGGGTCGCTCATGGACGTGGTCAGTCTGACTACTGCATCGCCTTCTCCGATATCCCCGGAAACCATCTTCTCGAATATCTCGCCAGAATCCTTTCTTATGCGATGGGGGCAGGCCCTCTTCGTTTCCTTGTAAATCAGGAATTTTTCCTTCGAGCATGAGCAAACATAGGCTCCATTGAGCTCAATCAGGCGTCGCGCGTACCCGTAATAAATGTCAAACCTGTCCGACTGGAAGTGAAATTCATCCCATTTGATACCGAGCCAGTCGAGGTCTTCCTTTATCCATTCATATGCCTCCTTCATAGGCGTCTTGGTTCTGGGGTCGGTATCCTCGAACCTTAGAATGAACCTGCCAGCATATTTCCTCGCATATTCGTGGCTCAGAACAGCTGCACGGAGGTTACCCAGATGCAATGGGCCATCCGGATTCGGGGCGAATCTGGTGACTACCTCACTTGGTCTTCCTGGGATTTCGGGGAGCGCCCGCGTGCCTGTATCTTTGTGCTTCGGTTCGAGTGGTTTGACCGAAATGCTCGAAAGCACTTTGGCTTGTTCCCCTGCCGTCATCTTGTTTACCCTTTGGACTGCCTTTGTTGCTTCCGAGGCGAGCAGCGCAATCCTGGGTCTCAGTTCTGGATGACGGGCGATTAGCCTGCCCAGGACTGCTCCTTCGGAGGCCCTCCCTCCATGGTTGAGTGCATTACTCAGCGCCTCTGCAAGCGCCTCCTCACTATATATTTGGGAACCTTCTGGCAATCGATTTCCCCTAAGTTTCCCTCGTAATCGCAAATTTCGCAAGTGCCACAAGATGCTGTCGTTGAGAGGAGTCTCCAAAAAGGTCGAGCGCTCCCACGGCCTTTTCATAGTACTCGCCTGCGAGAGCCGTGCACCTTGTATCAGCGCCCGTTTGCTTCAGCACGTCTAATGCTGAACGCACCTCGCTTTCCTCAGCTTGATGCTTACCAAGAACGCGCTTAATCTGCTCTAGCTGGGAGCGACTGCCCGCCTCGAATGCCGCGATGACAATCGCCGTCTTTTTTCCCCTGAGAAGGTCATTGCCTGCGGCCTTCCCAGTCTTAGCGGAATCACCAAACATCCCCAGGTAGTCATCCCGTATCTGGAAGGCGAGACCAAGAAACCGCCCGAACTCTGAAAGAGCGGCCAATTCCTCAGTGCTGGCTCTCTTTCGAACAGGACCATCCATTCCACCAACTTTGCCACCGATTCTGGCAGCACACTCGTATAGCGCAGCAGTCTTTAGGTAAATCATCTGTAGGTATTCGCCCAGCTTGACGCTCTCCCTGTGTTCAAAGTCTATGTCAAGATACTGTCCCTCATCCACTCTGACCGAGGCGATCGCAAGCTCTTCAGTTATACCCTGCTCCGATGAATGCCTTTCAGCTAGAGCCGCCGCCTCAAACGCTTTTGAGAAAAGCAGATCTCCTGCCAGAATTGCAATGGTCTCACCATATTTGGCATGCGCAGTCGGGTGACCCCGGCGGAGGGTATCTTTGTCCATTATATCGTCATGCACAAGCGTGAAATTGTGTAACAACTCCACACTCATCGCAGAGTAGTAGAGCGCCGCGTGTGCGTTTCCAAAGAGTCTTCCGCAAGTAATCGCCACGAATGGCCTGAGTCTCTTCCCTCCTAGCTTAGGAAGGTAGGCAGCGGCTTCGTAAAGTCCACTCGGCTCACCTTTCAGAAAGCCGTCAATATACTGGTTGACTACTGCGGCTTCGAGAGAGAGCCCTTCGAGAGCTTTCGCTATGGTATAATCCAGCTGAGACTGGCCTCGTGCCAAGTTAATCAGGCCAGTCCCTGACTCATATCAGCTATTTGAGCTTGTTTTATCGGACATGTCACTCCTCCCCGTTAATGCGATGGATTACCGCGCCGTCCCTTTTTGACTCATTCGGTATAAGCTTAGGGATGCCTCCTATGCTGCGAGTGGCGCCAGCGATACTTTGTAACCCATCCGAGTGAACTGATCTAAGTTATTAATCAAATCCCCATTCTTCTGAGAAGGGGTGGCGTATACACCGTTGACAGTCGTGCCAAATACGAGTGGCGAAGCATTTAGATTCAATGCCAGCCAGCCTTGCGGCCAGTTAGTCACCCGACAATATACTGAATCCGATGCTGCTACCTACAACCACACCGCCGAATGTCACTGGAACAAAACCGGCCTGGAGCACAAATCCAATAGTCTTAATCGCTCCCAGTAGATGAATTTGCCTTTCATAAAACAAGCATGGGGTGAAAATGGCATTAAGGGTTAGCCCGTTGGCGAGATGTGCTTCATTTGCAGGGCTGTTCAGCCTTGTCATATTGAGCATTTTGCCTCAGACGCCCGCTTGGGTGCGAAGTAGGCCCCCCCTTTCTGCATATTATATCGGGAGGGTAGTGTGCGCCCATAGCTACCACCTCCGTAAACAAGCAGAAGATTCTTACGACTGAAAGACGCCTCAGAAACAAATCTGGAAACTAAGGATATACTGGGAGAGGATCCCATGTCTTTTGACGCCCTTAATGGTTATTACATTTCCTCCCGCTTGACGACCACCGGCCCAGACTCAATCAAAGCTCAGCCACGACTCCAAAACCGGGGATATAGGAACAACCCAGCGCCCCCCGCACATAAATCTGCGCGAGCGACCTTATAATGTTCTGGGGTTCTTCTCGGTCCCCCAGCTTGGCAAACACTATCCCAGTGAAAGAATTCATTAATTGAGCTACCTTAATCCGTGCCCCCTTTCTCAGCTGCTTCGCACATTCTACTGAAGCAAGGCCGGCCGCATGAGCCAATACCGACCCCAAACGAGAGCCTGCATATTCTTTCACAGCGAGCGGGAGTCCGAGCCGTGTCATCTTGAGCCTAGTCAGCCTCCGCTGAGCAATCACCACCGGATCTTCCGCTCCTTTTCCGGCAGTACACCACCCAGTATAACTCGAG
Organism: archaeon; assembly: GCA_021800035.1. Lineage (GTDB taxonomy): Archaea > Thermoproteota > Thermoprotei_A > Marsarchaeales > Marsarchaeaceae > JAKAWJ01. The sequence goes on along the minus strand of JAJYZJ010000010.1, from coordinate 19,843 downwards.
TAAATCAGCGGAAATAAAATGTTGAAATTCTGACTGAGCGCTGGTCTTGCGACGCTAGTCAGAACTGACGACGCCTTATCGGTTCCCAGTAAATGCTTTAGCGCGGCCGCGCACTGAGCCGCTTCGAGTTGAAGAGAGTCAAGTCCTTGCGCTGGCGAAACCAGTTCGACCGAGAAGTTCTTCTTCCCCAATCCTGAAATCAGCCTCTTCAGACTTGGCGAATCCCCCTCTCCGCCAGGACTTGTCGGGATAAAATAGATTTCAGTTGTAGCGGCGATAATATGCGGCTGGTCTGGAAAGAGCACTGGGTCCCCAATCAACGGAGTGGCCACTGTGACTGCAATCCTTTCAGTCAGTGCGGTTCAGCTCGAAGACCACAGAGGCGTATCCTACTACGCTAGTAAAGTCTCCGGTTGCATCTCCACTAGTAGCGTAGCGCAGAAGTTCAGCCTTCGACGGTCCGATAGTGCTCATAGCCGTGATTACAGAAGCTATCGGACCAAGCCCGCACGCGCTTACCCCCTGTTTATCTGCTGCCTCGTACATCTCATTCACATCCATTCTCAGGATTGCTTCTAGTACGACCGCGTCTATCGAGCTCACAACATCGTGCGATTCATAGTGCGAGAAGTCCGAACTGGCAAGAAGTACTACGTTGTGCCCGGTACAAATACCGGCGATGGCAGCACCGAGTTTCTTCATAGTGGGTAGGTCCTGATCTAGCACGCAGACAGGGACTATCCTTACCGTCGGTCCCCAGACGTACTGGATGAATGGGAGTTGCACTTCTATCGAATGTTCAAACCTGTGCGATAATAGATCAGACTCAGAAAAATCAGAAAGCAACTTACCCGCAAGCTGTTCATCGACCTTGAGAGAACCCAGGGGTGTCTCCCACTCACCGCTTGGCCAAATACTAACATTGGAACCATACCCAGTATGGTTTGGGCCGACGATAATCGCTACTTCAGGTTTCTTTATCTGCCTCAGCTTGCCGTACGAGTAAGAGGCGACACTCCCCGAGTATGTATAGCCCGCGTGTGGAACTATGGCCCCGGCTGGTCGAGTATCCCCGCCAGGCTCCGGTAATACCCCAAATCCAAGCTCAAATGATCTCTTTAGCTCTGAAAGTAGTAGGTCGCGACTGCGCGAATAAAATCCCCCCGCCACCGCGGCCTTCCTGATCATGACTATAGGGGAGCGCCCCGAAACTCAAGAAATCTTCTCGAAATCTTCGGCTGGTACACCCCAGCTTGAGACGTCCGACAACTCTCCTCTTACCCGGAGCATCTCCCTTGCAAGTAACCAATAGATAAGAGCGAGGCTCTTCCGGCCACGGTTGTTTGCAGGAATTACGTAATCCACGTATTCAACCGGCGAGTCCGTATCGCATGCTGCCACAATCGGTATTCCCATCTCGGCTGCTTCCAATACGGGTTGAGTCTCATTGAGCGGATCGGAAATCAGGACCGCGTCGGGCTCGATATAGCTCTGGAGAGATGGGTTTGTGAATGTACCAGCTGTAAACCCCCCAGTCAGCGGAACGACCTTTGTATGCGCCGCAAACTTCAGGACCGGAGCGTACGCATTTCTACGCAGACCAACAGCGACAATCTTGTCCGTCTGAAACTGAGCAAGAAAACGGCTGGCAAATCTAATCCTTTCGTCAATCTGTTTTATGTCGAGCAGATAAACACCATCGCTTTGAATGCTTTGAATAAACCGTGACATCAGCCGTGCCCTTCTGTTCGTTCCAATATTGACATTACTCGTCTTGTAGAGGTCTTCAGAAACGAGGAACTCAGTGACTGCGCCCTGTTCGCTCATGCCTGTGCTCCCTTCTGTTCTTGCTTCGACACAGAGAACTGAATTACGTCATCAACGATATCGACGTGTGAAATAAACATCCTTCTGCAGCAGTACCTTGTTACACCAAGTGAGTCCAACACCTTCGACGGATTTTCTCCTGCAGCTACCCTGTCCGTATATGTCTGCCACTTTTCACCGATCACCTTACCGCAGGTGAAACACCTGACTGGAAACAGCATATCAATTCACCTATACGATTTCTGATACCTTCTACGAGGACCCGGACCACCAAATTTTTTGGGTTCGGTGCGTCTGGGGTCTCCACTTAGGATTGTGCGGTCATATTCAGTGAGTGTTCTCTTTACATCACCTGATCCGCTATATTTGACTAGCGCCCTGCCAATAGCTATGCGAGACGCGTCCGCCTGGCCCATAAATCCACCGCCTGAGGCACTGACGAATATGTCGACCTTTCTCCTCAAAGACTCAGGAATTATGTTCAAAGGCTCGAACATTCTCTGTTTTGCTTGTTCGATTGGAAAAGCCTCAAGCGGGTATCCGTTGAAATACACACGCCCAGCCCCCTGCCTTATTGTCGCTCTCGCAACCGCAGTTTTCCTTTTACCTGACACTACAATATCTGCCAATTTCTAAACTTCCTTAAAGACGGTGCTTCCTTTCCAACCGAAGCGTCTAGACACTTTTCCCAGTGTTTGAGACCTTTTCTTTGACCTAGCGAGCGCGAAATCGGGCTTCTCAAGTTTGAGATTCGCATCTGAAGGAGCGCCGACATACGCCCGCAGCCGCGAGAAGGCGTCTCTACCCTTTGGCTTTCTAATGGGGAGCATGCCTCTCACAACACTTCTAAAGTATGTATCTGGCCGGACATAACGCTTCGGAGAGTACCTGAAGGGGTTGATAACGGAGCGAAGCTCGAATCTGTGCTCCCATTCGCGCTCGTTTGCCTCCCAGCTTCCATTCAATACGAGCTGCTCAGTGTTATAAACATGAACAGTTTCACCGTCGATCAGCAGCTTGGCAACATAAGATGCCAGCCGTCCGAGCGACGCGCCTTCGGCACTGATGTGACGCACATTTGTGGTCTTTGCAGAACTCATTTTATTATCACTATCCCAGAAGTGTCCTGAACTCTACGAACGAGCTCCCCTATAGAAATCGCTTCGCCGCCGGCAGAGGTAATCTTCCGCTTTGCGGTCGCGCTAACTGACTGGCAGGCAATAATGACTGGCCTCGAAAGCGAACCAGACCCAAGAACTTTTCCTGGAACCAAAACGAACTTTGCGGCTCCAGAATAGCGGGAAATCTTCGAAAGATTCACTGCGGCTCTAGTGCGCGACGGGACTGAGAGGAGCCTGCTCGCTGCCTTCCAAGTGCCACTGCCAGTCGGGGAAGACGCGCTCAGTTTCCGCAATTTGGCTATGGTCAACCTAGTGCTGACATTAGTTGGGCCCGACCTGGTCACTGGGAGTGTACCTCCTCGACCGTGAGTTTACGGCTCAGCAACTTCTGTGCAAGCTCCAGCTTTTTCATAAGTATAAGCAAAGCAGTCTTGAAAATCACCCGCGCGGGAAGACTTCCTGTTGATTCGATGGTCAAGCGCACCGTAGATTCGTCCCAGGAAATTTTGGTGGCCCCCGACTTGCAATCCTTCTCACAGGCCTTGCAGAGAATGCATTCCCATGGGTCGGTGAAAACCAGCTCCTGATTCTTGTACTCGAGGCAGTTCTTCGGACAGACTAAGACATGCTCTTCGCAGTTAAAGTCCTTAGATTTATCGAATATGATCACGGGTTTAAAGGTATAAGTGGCCGGACTCACAGGGCTGAATTTCGCATGCTGTTTGCCAATACCATACCGCGCAAAAGCCTGAAACTCGACTACCTGTCCCCTACCGAGCCTGAAAAGAGGAACATCAGAATATACAGGCTCGATTTCTGCAGCGTCCCCCATTGGCTTCAGATTTCCTGCCGTTACGGTTGTCGATTTTTCGCTTCCAGAAGGACCCTCAGCACGGAGCTGAAAATCCACTCTTTCAGGAAGGGAGCTTCCGCTCTGGATGTCAAGTGATACCTGGGCCAGGGTTTCAGGCTCCCCTTGGGTTTTTAGCGGCAGCAGTCCGAGCCTATGAGCTATATACTCGTTGTAGAGCGAAGAAGTGTTTTCAGTAAACAGGACCTCGTCTATCGCCATTACTGGGACCTCCGCCATTGCTATTCGTCTCAGTGCATTAACTAGCTCTTTGGGAAAACCACTCAATTCGACCGTGAGAATGTTACCGCTATCTTGGACAATCTTGAATCGTTCTAACTTAGAGCCCAATATCTCTACACCCTCCGCCCACGCCTGCCCCCTGGCCTTCGGGTAGAGTCAGTAGGGAGGGGAGTAACGTCGGTAATCTTACCAATCATGAATCCGGCTCTCGAGAGAGTCCTAATCGCGGACTGGGCTCCTGGACCTGGTGTCTTCGGCCCGTGACCCCCGGGAGCCCTAACATACACCACAAGAGCATTGACACCTTTGCTTAATGTGGCCTGCGCGGCCTGTGAAGCAGAGAGCATTGCAGCGTAAGGCGAGGCCCTTTCTCTGTCTGCTTTCACCACTTTCCCACCCGAGCTCATGGCCAGGGTCTCAGCACCGGAAAGGTCAGTGACGTGCACAATAGTGTTGTTATATGAGCTGTATATGTGGGCGAGACCCCACTTAAGGTCAAGCTGTGACGCTATGAGCTTTCACCGGAATTGACCGTAACGGGCGCGGCCTTGTTCTGTGATGAAGTCCTGTTTAAAAATGCAGCATACATCGGACTGGACGACGTAATCGCAATCTTCTCCTCGTCAGATGTTGAAACCAGATAGCCGGGGATATTCACAACCCTGTCACCCAGCACAATGTGGCCGTGCGCAACCATCTGCCTAGCCTGATGAATAGTTTGCGCAAGTCCTTTTCGATATACAACAGTCTGAAGTCTCCTTTCAAGAACATCCTTCGAAGTCAGTGATAAAATTGTATCAGACGTAGCGTTTTCGTACTTGATCAGGCCCCGTTTAAAGAGGCGTAGCACCAGCGCCTTTTCAATCGTAACCCGTTCTGCGTCGGTCAAGGCTAACATGCCGCGAGCCTGCTTTCGATACTCCCTTGCGATGCTCGCCGCTTTGTAAAGTTCCTTTTTGTTTCGCAACCCATATTCCCCGATTAGGCGCAGCGCCTCTCTGAGGTCTTCGGTTCGCCAAGGATTCTTCGGACCAGTCCAAGTCCTCTTCATGCGCCTAGGGTCGCCCAATCACTTTTCCTCCGACTTTGAGGGTGATGCTTGAGCAGTAGGCGTAGACCCTGCGGCTGCCGTCCCTCCTGGTGCTGCCGCCCCAGCAGCTGGTCCACCCGCAACTATGGCCTTCCGCTTAACCCCAACTGCTTGGCCCAACCTTCCCGTCGTCTTCGTCTTCTGACCTCTCACCTTGAGTCCTGCTGCATGCCTGACCCCCTTCCAGCTCCTCGACTTTATCATACCCTCAACATCCTTTCTCACGTTGATGAGCAGTTCTGGACCTACGGCGTGAGATGTGGTGCCCGTGAAAGGATCCTTCTGCCTGTTATAGAGCCAACCCGGTATTGAGTGCTTTTCTGGGGCCCGCAAAGCCGATTCCAGTTCCATTATTGTCTCCTCAGGTAGCAAACCCAGCGGTATATTCGGGTCTATACCAAGCGAATGAAGAATCGCGTTCGAATACGCAATCCCGACACCCCGAATCCTAGAGAGTGCGTAACCGACTTTGAGGTTCCCCGTGAGGTCTACACCTGCAACCCGGAGAACAACCCTGTAACTTGAATTAGACAACTATCACGGCACCCAGAGATTGAGTTTAGCGTCAACCTCAACTCCTGAAGTTATTTAAGAACTGCGAGTCGGATAGACATGAGCCGCATGATAGCGGATTCCGCAACACCGCCGGGCGACTCTCGTGGCTACGCAATTAAAGAGTATAAATGGCGCCGGGGGCGGGATTTGAACCCGCGAGGCCCAAAGGACCACGGGCTCTCCAGGCCCGCTCCATACCAGGCTAGGAGACCCCGGCACCACTGCGAACTACCGAAAGGGGGTTATATATGTAGTAGAGTTCAGCACGCCTTCGAAGTTTGGCTCATTCGGACGCGCTTTTCCGAACTACGGGGTCCAGGACTCTGAGAGGTGTGGCAACTATACCGTGCTGGACACTCGCGAGCCCCTCCGCTGACACGGATGGCTCGGCAAGTTCAACAAGGTCACCTTCTTCCGAAAATACGGCAGCAGGGGCTCCCAACTGAATCTCACTTGAATAAGCTATTACTCCTGGCGCCGATAGCGACGCACCGCGATAGAGACTGTCCGCGGCGTTACAACGAATGATGAAGAAAGGAAGGTCCGGAAAGCCGAGCTCAACTGGTGTCAGCACTCGATATATCTCGGAAGTGTCTCCCTGCTTCAGCAGCTGAGCGGCATACGCCAGCTCTTCCAACCTTACTAAATCTTCTTCTCTGAACGGCCCACTAGCAACCCTTCTTAGTTCGACCATGCTCATCCCTACACCAAGAGCTTCGCCCATGTCGAAACATAGCTTCCTTATGTAGGTACCAGCGTCGACCTCAGTTTCAAACAGTAGGAGCCGGTCTCTTTTTTCAAGCAATTTCAACGAATAAATTGTACGAGTTCTTAATTGGCGTTTCACGGCCGCCTTCAATGGGGGAGTCTGATAAATACACCCTTGAAATTCAGTGCAAACTCTGAAGACTCGTTCATCTGAGATATCGTCGTGAAGTTTGGCGACCCCAACATAACGCTTCTTCGAAGAGACCAGCCAGAACAGAAGTCGATTCGCGCTCATAAGGGTAACAGTTAACACTCCGCTCACGAGGGGGTTTCTCCGCTTCGTGTCTACGCCAAAGCTCTAGAGTCCCCCCATGGCCGACTCTTTTTACCCTCAGCAACCGTCCTACCCAAGCCGCTACTTCATGACTACTAGGTCCTCTTGGCTTGTCCACATTAACCATACTGCGTTCAAGCAGAGCAGACGGCGTTGAATAGAGATCCTGGACCTGGATACCGGATATTTCGCACTTAGTCTTCCAAACCGCGCGGCTCAATCGTTCAGGGCTAAGCGTCTTTACGTTTCTCACTGACCGCCACCTTTACCTTTAACGCAGTTAATGTAGCCCTGGCAGAAATTTCCAGAAGGTCGTTTAGCTCCCAGCTTGCAGTATTCAGAACAAGGTCGAACCCCTTGAGCTGCTCAAGATCGTAGCCATAGGATCTCTTGTATCGTTCCTTTTCGCTCAGTTCCCTGAATCTGCACTCAAGAAGAGCAGCGTCGAGGGGGATAGATTCACGAACCGATATTCTTTCACTACGTATTTCTAATGGAGCGTTGAGATAAATCTTAAAGTCAGCTTGGTCAGCCACCCAGCCTGTCAAGTGACCATCGAGCACAACCGAGCCCGCCTTTGCCTCAGTTATCGTCATAGAATCTATCTCCCTGTCAATCGAAAAATCTCTCTCTGCTTGCTTCGAGAGCTCGACAAGGTCCACCCCCCGCCTTTCAGCGAGTTCCCTGAACATAGAACCCGCTGAGACGTACCGGAGCTTCAACACTTCCGCAAGCTTCCTTGCTACGGTAGACTTACCGCTCCCCGGTGGACCGCTGACCGTTATTACAACCATGTTCCGCCGTAGGATTATGTGCTGAAAAGTTTAACTATGGCATCGGCGGCAACGGATGGATTCCCCTCAACGTTCTGGACTATCTGAACCGCAGCTCCCACGAGCACCGCGGACGCAAAGGCAGCGGCACGATTCATTTCCATGAACCTCTTTACCTCTTCAGGAGTCTCTTGGTCTCTACGCTCTCTGTGGAGGTCAGCCTGTCTATGCTTGAGCGTAACTTCCGGCGAGGCCTCAATAAGCACAATTACGTCTGGCACCAACCCTTCGACCACCCACAGGGGCAATCCTGGCCAGAGGCCACTTCGGGTGGGCACAAGCACGTGAGTGTCCACGAGCACATTTTCATCGCGGGCCTTGGAAGCCAGACTTTCAGCCGCAGAACTTTGAAGCGCAAGTTGACGCTCAAGAGGAAGCTTGCGTAACTGGTCCCTGTGCTCCACCCACCCTCTTTCGAGGGCAAGACGTAGCATCACATCACCGAAGTTGTAAATCGATGGGACGGTTCCTAAGTGTCCGCCCTCTCTGAGCTTGGCGAGAACGGTGCTCTTCCCTACTCCATTAACGCCCGCCACGACCACGAGCTTCCCCTTCCGCACAGATCGTACGGATAGAAACGGGTACAATCACACCTACTCCAGAATTCTTGCGAGGCCGGGATACAGTTCTTCAATCTGTTCCTGTACAAGAATTTGGTATATCTGGTAGACGATCGATATTGCGAGGAGTATACCGATTCCTGAGCCGTAAGCCCCGAGAATATCCGCTATCCCAGCGATCAAACCCGCAGCCAGAGAGCTCATGAATGTTAGTGCGTAAACTGGTTTCCTGAGGACGCTTTCAACCACCCCAACTGAGCTTCTGTAGCCAGCAATCTGCAAACCACTGTTCGCCAACTGCTCTGCCTGATCTCGCGGACTGAGTCCGGCGATTTCAACCCACATGAATGAGAATACAACCGAAAGTAAGGTGAGAAGTCCCACAAACACGAGAGCGCGTATTGGTTCATGCTCCGAAGTCCATAGGCCCGCGGGGTTCTGAAGATAGTAGGCGAGACCACCAATAGGCTGGAGACCTGCATTTGTAGTCGTAGTATACGTGCCCAACCAGTTCAGAAAGATAGAATTACTTAGATGATTGAATTTCGACCAGATCACTTGGCCGAAGAATGAATAATCCGAGAACAAAATGCCGGCCAGAAGCACAGGAACGTTAGATACGTAGAGGAACTGCAGCGGGATTTTGCTACGATAACCCTGGGCCCTCTGATAGACAACTGGTATCTCGACTTTCATGCCCTGAAGATAAATCAGTATCAATATGAAGGCCACAGTGGTCCCGAGCCCAACTAGGTCTGGGGGAGAAATGTTATGAGGGTCAAGGTTTGCAGGTGCTCTGATTATTGTGTAAAATGGATTACCATGCGCCGCGGCTTGGAAGGTGGCAACAATCGAGCCATAGGCGTATGTTGGCCCTGCAGTGCTAGTGGAACTCGTGCTGAATGGTTGCGGGGAAAAGGCGTCGTAGATAATCGTGGACGCCACCCCCGCCATTATGAACAAGCTTATGCCGCTGCCAATACCCCATCCTTTCTGAAGCATTTCGTCAAGCAGGATGACAAGAAGTGTTGCAAACACGAGCTGAAGGAGGATAAGGAGTGTTGTCCCGGGGGTAAGACTACCAAATATACCTCCGAGGGTGTATGCTGCCGCCTGAATGACGGTGAATAGCACGGAGAAAGTCTTTTGGGCCGCAGTGAAATCGACCCTATCTTCCGTGTTTGAAAGATCCACATTAAGAATCTTTGAGCCGACGAGAATCTGCATTATCATACCCGCCGTGACGATCGGGCCTATACCGAGAGTCATCAGGCTGCCTTGCTTGGAGGCAAAAATTAACGACTGAATGCTAATTGTCTGAAGTATATTGGCCGGAATTCCATAGAGAGGTATCCCCGCCATCACCAGGTAGACAACGAGCGCAAGACCGGTCCACGCCACTTTCTCTCGCAAAGAAGGCTTCTGACCCGGCTTCGAAGCCGCAGGCAGGAACTTGGCAGCTGACGCAAGCACGCTCAGGAATCTGCTACTGCCCACGGAATGCTCTACCTGACCTACGACCTAGAGATCAGTTCGATCTCTCCACCCGCGCTCTTAATTTTTTCGCGCGCGGTAGCACTCGCGGAATCCACCTTGACGTGAATTGGCTGACTCACTCGTCCCCGTCCGAGCAACTTGGAATATCCGAGTTCTGAAAGATCGAGCGACCATGTTCCTTTTGCAATGGCCATCTCTACTAACTGGTCGAGATTCAGAGAATCCTCCTTCCTCCTCGCCCACGGCCGACTGAAACCATTCTTTCCAAAAATATCCTGGCCATACTTTACCGTCCAGCTCCACTTGTGCTTGTGGTAGCCAGACATGCCAGTTCCTCCCTTCGAACCCGCTTTGCGGTGCTGGCCGATGCGTCCCCAGCCAACGCTCCGAGTTCCCCTGAACTTTCTGCTTCTTTTTTCTCTTCTGACGCTCATAGCTTTGACGCCCTACTCGCTCCCACCTAAATCATCTTCTGAATAAGAGAGTGGATTTCCTTCCCCTGATCCCCCCAGACCCCCCCATTCCGAAATGGTCTGCGAAGGTTTCCTTCAAAACCCTTGCTCGGAGGGGTGAGATGAAAGACGTTTGACAGCCCGCGCTCTCTGAGCCCAGGGAGACCTCCGTCGATAATCGTCTTAGCTAATGCGTCGCAGGATTCGAACCCCAAGGCCTTGAACTCTTCGGCATTCAGCTTGTGGCCCGCTCCCGTTCGCCCTCTTTTACTTAACAGTAGGCTCAGAAACTCTTGATCAAGCTCACCCCATGCAACAAAACGCTCGACTCTCTTCATCATTCCTCTTATCGAGGGCGTATCATAATATAACGCGAACGAGTTTCGACTTGAAAGATTAAGCCGCTTGAGCGTTTCTCTAGCTGGACCAGGGATTTTCACAGTACCTCGTAACCGTACCACTCCGAGGAGCTTGGCCATATGAAACCCTCTAACGAGACCAGTCAGCTGGCGCCTTGAACTTAAGTCCTTGCCTCATTGCTCCAAGCGTAGCATAGGCGACATTTATTGGGTTTCTCGTCTCACCATAACTCTGGGCCCAAGCGTCACTCACCCCAGCCAAGCCCAAAACCACTCTGACAACTTCCGCGGCCACCAAGCTGGTACCTCTTGGGGCGGGCAATATCTCTACCGCGACGCTCCCAGTCTTGCCCAGCATTTTGTATGGCACACTGTGGAAAGTACCACATCGACATTCCCAACTGCCGCATCCTCGCTTTATGTAGGTAATGTTCATTTTCGCATCAGTCAGTGACTTCGCCCGAGCATCATTCAACTGCCTTGCCTTTCCTGCTCCTATACCCACGAACCCTGCGCGGTTGCCTACGACAGTCACGATCTTGAAACTGTTAGACTCGCCCGCGTCAGTCTGGCGTTGTACGACTCCGCTAAACACAACCTTTGACTCAATATTTGGAAGAAGCGCGTCAACTATCTGAGGCTCTCTGATGGGCATGTTGTACTCAAGCACGTCTTTGAGCGACCCGACTTTCCCTTCCTGCACGAGCCTACCCAACTTCGTTCTCGGCACCCACTCGGCTGCAGTCTCCGCTAACGATTCACTGCGAAATCCCAGCTCAGACACCCCCAACAATGGAATCTAGTTTGGACTTAACAGTTTCAACAAGTTCCACTAGCGACTCGGGCGGAGCGCCCGCCTTGATGTACAGGGAAAAAATTTTCGAGTACTTTTCGGGTGCGGAGTCCTTCAACATCTGAGCGTAAGCAGCGATGTGTTTGCCATTCACCCTCGAATCGTCAGCAAATACTTCCTGCGAGTGAGGTACATTCAACCCACCCTCTACACATCCTTTCAAGAAGGCATAGACGTTGCTCCGAGGCTTCCTCGCATATATTCCGGTATCGAGCACTGCCGAGTCGATTCCGAGTTTTATTGCACGCTTCGCGAGAAGGAGTCCAGTCAGATATGCAGCTGGGGCGGAAGATAGCCCAGTTGGATAGCCCAGTTTCTTAAGCTCACGGCTATGAGCGGACGACACTACTCTATCTTTTGCGTCAACAGATTTGATCATTTGCGCTGTGACATATTTATTCGAAGCGCGAACAATGACCCTAGGTTCGCCTGACGAGAGAAGCTTTAGCCGCTTTCGATAATCAGTCCTGAGCTCTCTACGTCGCCTGAACTGAACTTTATATCTCGGTCCACTCGCCAATTTTATTTCACCTGCTTCTCTATGTAATTCTTGAGGGCAGACAATGTGGGAAACACCCCTCCCTTGGACTTTAGATATATCTCTCTGTACTGTTCGCCGTCCAGTTTACCCGAGGCGCGTTGTTCGGCTAGAAAGCCACGCTGCTTTCGAACGCGCCTTACCCATGCGTCTTTTTCCTGCCTTCTCACCTGTCGACCACCTTTCCTAGAGCCTTGACCCTTTCTCTTACCCCTTGATTTCTTCAGGCGCATCACCCTCTTCCTTCCCCTAGATGGAGTGGATGGAGGGCGTATGTCAATTATCCCCATATTAACGAGTGTGCGTACGTCGTCTCTTGTAATGGCTTGAGATGCATCATCGATATGGTCCGGAGCTATGTGGATACGCGACTTCCCGACTCCCAGGATCGAAGCGGCAAGCCGTCGTTGCATCGTAAGGTCAGTCATGCATCCTTCGCCTCCAGCGAGGCTTTCAAATCCTCTGAACTTTCTGCACTTACAGTGGCAGCTGGCTCCGGTGTTTCTCCTGCCTTCTCCTCGTCTTCTGAGCTTGCTGGGCCAACAGAAGGTGCCGCATTCTCTGGCTGTTGCCCAGAACCTCCCTCGGTCTTTTGTGCCGCATTGACCACCAAGAACCCTCTCTCAGTGGCCACGGCTTCTATCTGAGAAAAACGCAAAGAACCAAGCTTACTTGATAGAATTATACAGTTGACGCTAGGATCCAATCCGACAAGCTCCTTCTGGTTAGTAACAAGCACAGGCAACAGTCCCGAAGGATGAATCCCACGAATACTTTTTGGGGTTCGACGCCCAATGTTTACAGTCGCAGGGTAACCCTTGAACGCATGCCTCAGTTTGTTGTCGATTCCTTTTGGTCTACGCCAAGAATCACCAAGCTTGACCCGAACCCAATGATATGGTCTTGGAAAAGCGGGAAGACTCGACCTCGCTTTAGACCGAGCCCTTGCGACCGCCCTTTGTCTTTTCCTCCTGTCTTGACTCAATTCATGCTCACTCCTTTTGATAAACAAAAATCCCATCTGAGAATACCCGCCTATCGTATGCCCGAATTCTAGTTGCACGCTGAATGTTAGCGGCTGTCTGTGAAACATTCTCCTTATCCACCCCACTAACTACGATGTCATCCCCGTCCACCCTTACCTCTACTCCTCCTTGGACGTGTGCGCGCCTCGGTGCCCTCTCGCCAATAAAATTCTCTATCATTGTTGTATCATTTACTACCTTTACGTTCATTGGGAAATGTGCGTACGCCATCTTCAACCTGTAGACATGACCAGTGGTCACGCCCTTAGCCATGTTTCTGAGATGCGCCTGCACTGTCCCTACGATAGAGAGCTCGCTTCTTTTTAGGTTCCGTGCCGTGATAACTAGTACGGTATCCCCCTCCTTCGTGACTTCTACCGGCGTATGACCAAAGTCACGAGTGAGCGACCCTTTGAGGCCTGTCATTCTGACGATCTTACCATCTATCTCTGCCGAAACTCCCTTCGGCAGTTCAAGTTTTCGCTCTATAAAGGGAAAATTCAATTTGATGACCAACTTAATAGATAAAAGCCACTGCCACGCCACCGGCGTCCTTGTTTCGCGCTTCGATATGAGACATCGCTCCCTGAGAGGTCGAGACAATTAGAACGCCGATGTCCTTTGACGGGAGGTACTTCGCCGCCAGTCTCTCGATGCGTCTCGGGGATACGCTGACCCGAGGCACTATGATCCCGCACTCGTTGACCCGCCCGAGTAGCTGTATGCGCAGATTACCGCCTCGCCCGTTATCTATATACTCGTATTCTCCGATATAGCCAGATCTCTGCATGACATTCAATACTGAACCCGCAAACTTTGACGAGCCATCGATAAAACATGTCTTTTTGCCTCTCCTTTCGGAAAGTTTTATTGTATTCATTATTGTCGCGAGCAAATTCTGAGTTGGCATAAGATTGCACTAACTATATTTCTTGAACCCGAGTTTGGGGGCGACCTCTCTAAAGCACTGACGGCAAAAGCTTAACCCGTAGCTTCTTATCAGATTGCCCTGACCACCGCATCGAACGCACCGATATGCTCCCTTGCCGAATTTTCGTGTTTTCCGAGCTGGAGTCTTAACCATAAGAATCAAACCACCCTGACCCCAAACCGCTCCCGTAAGAATTGCGCCCCTTCCTCGGGAGTTACAAGATGTCGCCTAGGTACTCTTCCTGGCCTGATCTTGCGTCGAGTAACTCTCAGACCAGGCCTAGCTAGCCGAAGACAGACATCGAGGCCGAATATTCCAAGTTCAGGGTCATACTTTACCCCTGGCAAAAAGATATATTCACTTATGCCGAAACTGATGTTTCCCGCTCTATCGAAGCTGGACTCCTTTATCGTATTATTCACTGCTGCAAATGCCCCACGGAGTAGAGTCTCGGCTGCCCCTCCTCTGAGTGTAACTTTTGTTCCAATTTCTTCCCTCTCACGTACATTCAATTCCCGTATGGTCTTGCGAGCCTTCGTTAGCACTGGTTCTGCCGATGTAATTCTCTTTAGAATGGTTCGCGCCTTATTCAGCCTGTCTCCCCCTTCCCCTGCACCAATATTGACAACTACCTTTTCAATTCGGATTTCTCGCATGATGTTGGGCTTGCTTCCTTTGGAAAGGGGTCGTCCTTCCGTGTCCGTCATAACTTCAGCCTGACTTTGCAGTTTGTATCACCTCAGATTCGTTGGGAAGAGCTATATTTGGAGAGCTCTTTCCTATCGCATACACATAGTTTAGAACTGTCTCAATTGTTTCTCCATAATTGGTCTTTATTCTGACAAGTGAATCTCGACGCTTGAAGGAGGGCACTACTGCAGCAAGCTTACCGTGTTCTCCTCGATTCCTGCCCTTTACTACGAGCACGTAAGAATCCTGCGCAAGCTGGATATGGTCTTTGATCTTTAACCCCTTCTCATCAGTGAGTAGTGTATCCAATGTGGCTGCCTTCACGGATGCTGCCTCCTGATCGCTTAGCAGAATATTCACGCCACCCGAGAGATTAAACTGCATTTTCCCTCCAGCAACGCTCGTCCTATCTTCGAGACGAAGGAGTCTGAAGTTTTCCTCCCTCCAGTTAATAGGCTGCGCAACGTATGAATGACTGGAAGGCAGGATGCGATAATACATCTCGTTTTGCGGCAAGCTCAGAATGTCCATGACTCCAACTCCTTGATCTGGCCCAGTAGCAGGCCTCCCGTTCACAGCAACCTTCCCCTCGTGAATTACCGCCTCAAGTTCATGTGTGCTCTGTACGAGCTTTAGCAAGTCTCTGAGTACTAGGAGCAGGGGCAAACAGTCTGATTCAGCGTGAGGACCGGGTGCAGGCTTGACTGTCCATTTGTAACCTTTTCTGAGAACAGGCCACTCAGATGGAGCCGCATATCTCTTGACCGCACGAGTTCCGCCTCTATTACCCAATTTCAGCTCTCCTCCTTCGTATTCTCCACAGCTTGTGAGGTATCATCCTGCGCGCTAGGTTCTACTGCCGGGGCTTCTCCAGTTTCATGGGCAGAACCGGGAGCTTCTGCCGCTTCTGCAGCATCTTTAGACGACCCTGAGCCTTCCTTTTCAGGCTCGCCGTCAGCACTGCTAACCTTGTTCTCGTCCTCTTTTTCCTCCTCTTGTTTCTCTTCCTCCTCCTGCTCTCGTTCAGCTGCTTCGATACTCGAAACTGAGGCCCCGCGCCTTTCGAGCACTGTCCTCCTGTGCTTATCATGAAGATCTAGCTTCGTGATTTGAAGATTCTCTACAGAAATGCCCGCCATCTTCATTTTTCCCTTTTCACCCTTTTCAGTAATTCCCTCTATAAATACCAGCGAGCGCCTGGTGTCAACTCTCGACACCTTTCCCGAACGGTTCTTGTAGCCACCCGCCACCACCTTCACGCTGTCGCCCGCCTTGACCGCGATCGATCGTACCTTGAACCTCCCCCTCAGTGCCTTTGTAAGAGGCGCAGCCATGAGCTTTGCTCGGTTGTGCCAGTTCCTAGCCAAGTTCCGGTATTCCGTCGAAGAATGTGCCATTTTTGGACCCCTCAGACCACCATGCTCGCAAGGCTTCCGAGCTTCGGAAAACGGTCAACCGCTTCCTTTGCTACGGGACCTCGCACCTCGGTCCCCTTCAGATCCCCTTCCGGCGTCACGATTACAGCTGCGTTGTCCTGAAACTGCACTCTAACCCCCTCTGGTCGCCTGTAAGGCATTCTTTGGCGAACAACTACTGCTCTTACTATTTGCTTACGCATCTGCGGGCTACCTCTTTTTACCGCCGCAATTATGATGTCTCCAACTGAGGCCGCAGGAATTCTTCTCGACCTACCTTTGAACCCTGTAAGCATAACCATTTGCAGAAGCTTTGCCCCAGTATTATCGGCACAAATCATTTCAGCTTCATTCGGGAGACCGCGACTTATGTTCGGTCTGTATGTGATGCTTGTACTCCTGCCGCCTCGCTTAACCACTCTCGCCCACTCTCCTGCCCAGGACCACGAAAGAAACTGATTTTGCTATGTGTCTAGTTTCTCCTACAACTACGACGTCTCCTTCAGCAACATCAACACATTGAGGAAGATGCGCATGGATTCGTGACCTCCGCCTTTCGTGCCTCTGGTATTTTTTGTTAAAGAAAGTATATTGATTTTCCACTACCACCGTCGACCTGGACCGCATTTGAACAAGCGTTGAGCTCAGTACATAGCCCCGCACCCGTAGAGATCCATGAAAGGGGCATTTCTCCTCCGAACACGTCCTAGTAGGGACAGCGAAACCTGTGATTCCCACGCTCTTTGCTGACAATATGTTCATTCTCCAGATGAGGATAGCGTACTATCTTTGAACCTGCAAAATTCATTTCGCGTCCTTTTAGGGTTAGCGATTAATTTCTGGTCTCGAAGCATGATCTGCGCTTGTCAATCGGTTGACTTGGTCGGTTTGGTTGACTTGGTCTTTCTCGTCCCTTTGACAGGAGCGCGCTTTTGGGTCTTTTTAGGTGATTTCCTCTTCTCCTTTTCAATGTCCTTCCCACCCGCGTCTACTGTAACTTCCTTTCTAGTCACCTTTGCGCTCACGTTCTGGCCCTCAAGTCTTCTCTTAGTGCTTATAGCGTCCATCATGCGCGCGATGTCGGACTTGATTGTTCCAATTAGCTTCGTATTCTTCGAGCCTCCCTTGGTCACTATTTCGGCCCGGGCTCTGAATACGTTCGATTTTAACTCTGACAACTTTTCCTGCAGTTCAGGCAGTGACATACCCTGAAGTTCTGAAGATTTTAGAGTCATTTCTGTTCAGCTACCTGGTATGTTTGTGGCTCTTCTGGTTCAGCCGAAGTGCTATCGACTGAGTGCCTTCCCTCGGGAGCCACAATGACGCCCTCAGACGCATCAGCGGAGGGGAGCACGGTGGGTTCAGCTGTGGGTTCACTCGTTGTTCCCTCCTGAGGCGGCAAGGTCAGGCCCTTTTCCTTCCGCAGCGCAGAAAGCATCGCAGGGTTGGGTTCATGAATTGTCAGTTGTGGCTTGAAAACCGCGGGCTTGGCTATCTTGACCTTAATGCCAATTATTCCTGGCTTGAGCAGCACGTTTGTGACCGCCACATCGTTATAATTTGCTGGGTCACCGGATTGATGTATCTGGCCCTTCCGAAGTTTCACAAATCGTGACCTCTCGGTCGTAAACTTACCACGTAACGAAACCTCAGTACCATCGGCTCCAGCGCGCATCACCGCATCCAACGTCGAAAAAACGATTCGCTTGTGGGCCAAGCCGCGTTCGAGATAGAGCCGCATCCTGTACGCCATTACTTTGGAACTTAGTTCGGGAACTTCGACCGGTCTAACTTCAATCTGCGGATTCTCAAGCTTGTATTCCTGCTCGAGCAGTGCAGACACGTCTCGAATTGAGGCTCCCTTCTTTCCAATTATAATTCCAGGCTTCTCTGCGTAGATTGTTATCTGGTGACCAAGAGGAACCTTAGTTATGAACACTCGTTCATAACCAGCCTTTCGATAAAGTGTTTCGAGCCGCTCATCTATCATCAATCTTCTTTTACTCTCGGCCACAAACTGCTTTGCGGTGTCGACCATCGGACTACTTTACTCCCTTACCTCTTTAAGGCCAACTTCGATATGAGTGAGTATCTTTCGCTTTGTGCTCATGCGCCCAAAAGCTCTCGGATATGAACGTGGCACGACGCGCGCTTTCTGGGCTGCGGCGTGCACTACCAATAACGAGCTGGTCTGAAAATTCTTCATGGAGGCATTATTTTCTGCGTTTTCAAGAACCTTCAAAACCGCCATAGATGACTTCCGAGGATATCTCCCGGCCGCTCCGCCGGGTCCTCCGAGACTCCGCCTGTGCGCGACCCCGCTTCTATACTTCGTGAACTGGACAGGTGCCTTCTCATCTATAACTTTCTTAAGAAACTCCTTCGCTTGCTCAAGTTTGAGCCCCTTTATTGCCCTGCAAACATTCACAGCTTTCTTGAAGGAGACAGCATCATCCCTGCCACTCGCAAGGACCATTGAAGTCGGGTCATAATCCCTTAAAGAATATCCGCGTTGAGGCAATCTTCACACCAAAGCTCTTCGCCTACTGGGCCAAGAGTAAAAAGCTTTATGATTAAACGCTGAGGTGCAAATCCCTAAAGTCGAGAGCCTAGCATGTCTCTAGTCCATCTGCTGTCACTGAGCACGTCCGGATTTCCAGTCATTGCGCAGATTGGACCGCAACACTCGGATGCTGAGCTATCCTACTTGAGGGGAACGTACATGCTGGACCTGGTAGCCCTCATGCCTGGTTCACCATGCACAACTTTCTTCGATGTGATCGCGTACTCTCCAAGATAGTGACCAACCATCTCCTGCTTCAGCGTCACTGGCACAAACTCCTTCCCGTTGTGCACTTCAATTGTGAGACCCACCATCTCCGGCAATATAACTAGGTCCCGAGAGTGAGTCCGTAGTTTTACCGATTTGGCGCCCTGTTTCTTCGCCTTTCTTATTTTTTCTATCAGAGGCGTCTGGTTGGGCTTTAGTCCACGCTTTAGGCTCCTGCGCTGCCTAGCCGGGACTATGTGCATGAAATCCTCCATGCTCAGTTGTGATAGTTGTGTAAAATCGTGCCCCTTATAGTAAAACTTCAGTGCTTCTGATTCGGTCAATCTCTCGAAGGCACTTCCGATTCGGGGTTATAAAGGGGTTTAGCCCTTCCGCCTGCCGGCTCTTCTGGCCGCAATATGCCCGACCTTTCTACCCGGGGGCATCCTGCGGGATATGGTTGTCGAGCGGCTGACTGAAGGATGGTTACCCCCACCGTGAGGGTGACTCACCGCGTTCATCGCAACACCCCTCACTCTCGGATATTTTGTGGGTTTGGCTCTCATAAGTTTGTACTTTGCGCCAGCGTTCAGAAATGGTTTCTCCATTCTACCACCCGCGGCCGCGACCCCGATGGTAGCGCGGCATAACGATGATAGCGTCTTGCTGGCCCCAGAAGGAAGTGTGAGCGTTGTCCCGGCCTCCGTGTGAGATAACACAGTGCAATAGCCACCTGATGTTCTAGCTAGTGCGCCTCCGTCTCCCGGCCGAAGTTCAACGTTGAACACTCTTGCTCCGTCCGGAACTTCTGATAGAGGAAGAATGTTACCTGATTCCGGTGTTGCGCCTTTTCCGAGCTTTATCTTCTGGCCCAAGTAAGAGCCATCGGCCGCGACAACATTAAACTTCCCGTTGCCACTCGTGATGACTGCGAGCGGTACCCCACGGCCGGGGTCGTGCGCTAGGTCAATTAGCGTCCCCTCAAGATTCAGATTCAAATCGGACGGATATGACGCGGGGCCAATTCTTTTCCAAGTTGGACTCCTGTAGGTCGACGTCCCCTTGCCCGCTCTTCTTTGAAGTATTCTCTTTCCCATCTTCTCTCACTACTCTCTGACTGCGTCCCCATGCCTCCTAGAGAATGCCCAGCCTTGTAGCAATGTCCTGCGCTTTGCTTTCAGGGCTGAGCCTG